>JAGWTJ010000183.1 GCA_028869005.1 Burkholderiales bacterium
GCCTCCTCGGTGGTGAGACGGATCTTCGCGCTGCGGAACATGAGCCGGGCCACGCGCAGCCGCTCGCTGCCGCGTTCGAGCCAGCGCACGGCGAAGCCGGTTCCGGCGGCGGCCTGCACCTGGGCCTTGACCGCGGACGTGAGCGGGCGTGTGCTCATCGGCCGCCGCTGCACGCTGCGCGCGGGCACCGCCGCGGCCCAGGGGCTGGCTGCGAGCGCGGGGTCCGGCACCAGGCGCACGTCGAAGGTGGGCGTGGTGTCGGGCAAGCCGCCGCGGCGCACGATGTCGGCGCGCCGCCCCAGCGCCGAGGCGGCCACCTCCACCGTCTGCAGCAGCGCGCCGAGCGCGATCTGGCTCGGATGTCCGTCCAGGTCGTACACGCAATGCGCGCGCGTGTCCGAGCCGTGCACGACGAAGCGGTCGACATCCAGCACCTCGAAGCGCCAGGGCTGCGTGTTGTCGCCGCTCGGCGCCCAGCGCGCCGCGTCGAGCACCTGGTCGACGGCGCTGGCACCGCTCACGAGGCAGCGCCCTTCATCGCGGCGAGTTGCCGGCGTCCGAGCGCAATCGTGAGGCGCTGCAGCGGGTGGCGGTTGCCGCCCGGACGCCAGGTGCGCACCGCGCGCCCGCTGTAGGCGTCGAACTGCACGCCATGAGGAGCGCCGCGCACCGGGCCGCGCCCGAGCAGGATCTTCAGTGCCTCGGTCGCTGCGACGCCGGCGCAGAGCTGGCAGGCCATGGGCGTGGACGGCGTGCGGTGCGCGGCCAGATCGAGCGCTGTCGGATCCACCAGATAGCGCCGGTGCAGCCCTGCCGGCGCCAGGCCGAGCGCGAAGCGCAGCGCCTGCTCCTCCTCGGAGCAGCCATCGAAGTCGAAGTAGTCCTCGAAGGTCATGCCACCGGGAAGGAAGTTCAGCAGCGCCGCACTCATGCCGATCGGCGCCACCGTGATGGCCGGGATCCCGAGCCGCGCACACGCCGGGAAGACGACGGAGCGCGCCTCGAACGCGAAGAAGTCGAGCCCGTCCACGTACAGGTCGCAGCCTTCGAGGAAGCGCTCGACGTTGTGCGCGCGCACGCCGTCGCCGAAGGTGCGCAGCGCGAGCTCGGGGTTGATGTCCAGCGCCTGCTGCGCCATGACGTCGAGCTTGGGCTGGCCGAGCGTGGACATCATCGCGCCGGCCTGGCGGTTGAAGTTCTGGATGGCGAAGGTGTCGAAATCCGCGAGCGCGAACTGTCCCACGCCCAGCCGCGTCAAGGTGACCAGATGTACTCCGCCGACACCGCCCAGGCCGGCGATGGCCACACGCTTGTGCCGCAGGATCTCCTGCTCGTGTGCGGCGAGCCAGCCCAGATTCCTGGAAAAGGCCTCCTGGTAGGAGAAGCGCTCGGCCATCGGTTTCGGGTGCGGGTTGCGTCTCGTGGGTCCGTGTGGTCCGCGCATCATAGGGTGCCCGGGCTTGTGCGGAGCGCGGAGCGCGCGACACCGCACCCGCTCCGTGCGTGATCCGGCGCAGCGTGAACTTGGAACGTGAACTCTGACGGACGAATCGCGCCGTGCCCCGCCACTCGTGGGATGGCCGCGCTGCCCGGCTGTGTCATCATGTGACTCGATCGCGCGAACGATGCGCCACGGGGTACGCGGCAGGGCGCGCCCAGCGGTGGCGGGCGCGCCGCAAGACCTGTATTGCCACGGCAAGGATCGCACAGATGCTCATGACGAATGCCTTCAGGACGGTGGCCGCGATGCTCGCGGCGATCACCGCGTCGCTCGGCCTGGCCGGCTGCGCAGGCCTCGGCAGCCCGGCCCACCCGCCTGCCCCGGCCGGCGCCGCGTTGGCCGACTACAGCTACCTCATCGGCGCCGGCGACACGCTCAACATCACGGTCTGGCGCAACCCCGAGCTGTCGATGACGGTGCCGGTGCGGCCCGACGGCAAGATCTCGGCCCCGCTGGTCGAAGAGCTGATGGTGCAGGGCAAGACCTCGATCGCGGTGGCGCGCGACATCGAGAAGAAACTCTCCACCTACGTGCGCGATCCGGTCGTCACGGTCATCGTCACCGGCTTCGTCGGCCCGTTCAGCGAGCAGATCCGCGTCGTCGGCGAGGCGGCCAAGCCGCAGTTCCTGCCGTATCGCGAGAAGATGACGCTGCTCGACGTGATGATCGCCGTCGGCGGCCTCACCGACTTCGCCGACGGCAACGGCGCCAGCATCCTGCGCACCGCCGAGGGCAACAAGCAGTACACGGTGCGCCTGAAGGACCTGATCCGCCGCGGCGACGTCTCGGCCAATGTCGAGATGCGCCCGGGCGACATCCTCATCATCCCGCAGAGCTTCTTCTGATCGGAGGTCCCTCGGGCGAAAGGCTCCGGGCACGCGGGCGCAAGACGCGCGCCGGGCGGCCGGATCGCCCGTCGGCGCCGCCGCCACCGGTGACACAGCATGCAAGACCTCGTTAATCAGATTCTGGCCACCGCCCGCGGCATGTGGAAGTTCCGCTGGCCGGGGCTCATCGTGGCCTGGGCGGTGGCGCTGATCGGCGTGGTCGTCGTCTGGCGCATCCCCGACCAGTACGAGGCTTCGGCGCGCATCTACGTCGACACCGACTCGATCCTCAAGCCGCTGATGAGCGGCCTGGCGGTGCAGCCCAACGTCGAGCAGCAGATCGGCATGTTGAGCCGCACGCTCATCAGCCGACCCAACCTCGAGAAGCTCGTGCGCATGGCGGACCTGGACCTGAAGAACCAGTCCAAGGCCGACCAGGAGACGCTGATCGAGAAGCTGCAAAAGGGCATCGAGCTGCGCACCGCCGGCGGCGTCAACCTGTACAGCATGTCGTACCGCGACGCCGAGCCCGAGCGGGCCAAGCGGGTCGTGCAGTCGCTGGTGTCGATCTTCGTCGAGTCGGGGCTGGGCGCGAGCCGCAAGGACACCGATTCGGCCAAGACCTTCCTCACCGAACAGATCAAGACCTATGAGGCCAAGCTCGAGGAGGCCGAAGCGCGCATGAAGGAGTTCCGGCTGCGCAACATCGACCGCCAGGGCATCGACGGCGGCAAGGATACGGCCACGCGCATGAGCGAGGCCGCGTCGCAGCTCGAGGCGGCCCGGCTGCAGTTGCGCGAGGCCGAGCGCGCGCGCGACGCCGCCCGGCGCCAGCTCGCCGAGGCGCGCGGCCAGGCGCCGAGCACCGCGCTGCCCGATCTGCTCAAGGGCGGCGGCAGCGGCGCTTCGGGCGCGGCAGGCCCCCCGGTCGCCACGCCCGAGCTCGACGCGCGCATCGACGTGCAAAAGCGCAACCTCGACGGACTGATGCAGCGCTTCACGGACAAGCACCCCGACGTCGTCGCCACGCGCCGCCTGATCGCCGACCTCGAGGAGCAAAAGAGCAAGGAGGTCAAGGAGCTGCAACGCCAGGCCGCCGCTGCGGCCGCCGCCGCGCCGCCCAACAGCACGTCGCAGACCGACAGCCTGGCGGTGCAGGAAATGGGGCGCATGGTCGCCACCGCCGAGGTGCAGGCCGCGGCGATGCAGGCGCGCGTCGATGAATTCGCCGGGCGCCTGGCGCAGATCCGCGATCAGCTCAAGACCGCGCCGCAGATCGAGGCCGAAGCCGCGCAGCTCAACCGCGACTACGCCGTCACCAAGAAGAACTACGAGGACCTGGTGGCGCGCCGCCAGTCGGCGGTGATGTCGGGCGAGCTCGACGTGGCCTCCGGCGTCGCCGACTTCCGTCTCATCGACCCGCCGCGCGTCGCGCCCAAGCCGGTGTCGCCGAACCGGCTGCTGCTGTTCCCGCTCGTGCTGCTGGTGGCGCTGGCCGCCGGCGTCGGCTTCTCGGTGGTGGCCAGCCAGGTGCGGCCGACGTTCGGTGACGCCAACGAGCTGCGCCTGAAGACCGGGCTGCCGCTGCTCGGCGTGGTCACCGCGATCGTCTCCGACACCGAGCGTCGGCGCGACCGCTCCAACCTGTTCCGCTGGTTCACGGCCTCCGGCGGCCTGGTGGGCCTTTTCATCGCCGGCATGGTGGCGATGGTCGTGATGAGCCGCTACGGGACCTGAGCATGAGCAGCCTGATCGAACAAGCCGCGCAACGCCTCGAACAACTGCGGCAGGCCGGCATCGAGGTCCCGGGCGAGTCCGCGGCGGCGCCTGCGGCCGGCGGGCATCACGACGTCGCGCTGACCGATGCGCCGCAGGGGTTGCCCGGGCATGTGCTGCCCGAGCTGCCCGCGCACGCGGCGGCGCACGCGTCCGGCCAAGAGGGCGCGCCGCTGTCGCGCCGCGTCGAAATCGACCTCGGCGCCGTCGCTGCTGCCGGCATCGTCACGCCCAACGCGCCGCGTTCACGCCTGGCCGACCAGTACCGCGTCATCAAGCGCCCGCTGATCGCCAACGCCACGGGCCGCGGCGCCGCGACCATCAAGCACTCCAACCTCATCATGGTGACCAGTGCGCTGGCCGGCGAGGGCAAGAGCTTCACGTCGATCAACCTGGCGCTGAGCATCGCCGCCGAGCTCGACCACACGGTGATGCTGGTCGACGCCGACGTCGCGCGGCCCTCCATCCTGCGCGTGCTCGGCCTGCCGGCGAGCCCCGGGCTGCTCGAGCTGCTCGAAGGCAAGGTCGAGATGACCGACGTACTGCTGCGCACCAACGTCGACAAGCTGACCATCCTGCCCAGCGGCACGCCGCACGCCAAGGCCACCGAGCTGCTGGCCAGCGACGCCATGGAGCGCCTGCTCGACGACATGGCCACGCGCTATGCCGACCGCATCATCATCTTCGACTCGCCGCCGCTGCTGCTCACCACCGAGTCGCGCGTGCTGGCCTCGCACATGGGGCAGATCGTGGTCGTCGTGCACGCCGACCGCACGCTGCAGTCGACGGTGCAACAGGCGATCGCCACGATCGACGCCTGCCCGGTGAAGCTGATGGTGCTGAACAAGGCGCGCGGCGACTCGGCCGGCTCCTACGGCGGCTACGGTTACGGCTATGGCTACGGTTATGGCTATGGCTACGGTTACGGCTACGGGCGGCCGGGAACACCGGGCGTACCGGGCGCGCCGGGCGTACCCGGTGCCGTCGGCACGGACGGCGAGGCCGCCGTGCCTGCCGAGCAGTCCGTCGGGCAGGGCGCCGTGCAGGCATGACCTTGGCCAAGCCGCCCGGCGCCGTCCGTCTGCTGCTGCTGGGCATGGCCGCCGGCTGCGCCGCAGCGCAGGCGCAGGATGCGGCCACCGGCGGCGGCGGCCTGAGGCTGTCGACCTATTTCAGCGCCGAGGAAATCGTCTCTCAGGTGCACGGACGTCCGGATGGCGACAACGGCGTGGGCACGACGACGCGGCTGAGTCCGGGGCTGAGCCTGGTGAGCAACGGCGCTCGGCTGCGCGGCACGCTGAACTACCGCGCCGATCTGGTCTCCCACCACGGCGCCACGCAGACCGAGGGCGCGCTCAACAGCGGCATCATGAACTCGCTCGACGCCGCCTTCGTCGCCGAGGCGGTGCCCAACTGGGCCTATGTCGACGCGCGCGCGTCCGTCACGCAGCAGTCGATCTCGGCCTACGGGCAGCCGGCCGGCAACCTCGCGCTGGCCAACGCCAACAGCACCGAGGTGCGCACGGCGACGCTCTCGCCTTACATTCGGGGCTCGCTCGCCGGCGTCGCCGACTACGAGGTGCGCCTGACGGGCTCGACGACCAGTACACGCGACGACGCCACGCCGAACTCGCACAGCGAAGCGGCGCTCGTCAACCTCGGCTCGACGCGCCGCGGCGCACGCTTCGGCTGGGGCCTCATGGCCATGAGCCAGCGCGTCGGCTTCAGCGGCCCCGGAGGCACGACGACCACCGACCGCGCGGTCGCCACGCTGTTCTACAACCCCGACCCCGACGTGCAGCTTTCGGTCAACGCCGGCAGCGAGTCCAACGATGTCGGCGGCGTGCAGCGCCAGAGCTATCGCAACTACGGCGCCTCGGTGCGCTGGACGCCGTCGCCGCGCACGCTGTTGCTGGTGCAGGAGGACGAGCGCTACTTCGGGCACTCGCACCTCGTGCAGTTCCAGCACCGCGGTGCGCGCACCATGTTCTCGTTCAGCGACACGCGCGACGTGACCAGCGGCGTCGGCGCCAACGGCGTCGGCCAGCCGCTGACGCTGTACGCCGTGTTCTTCCAGTTGCTGGCGGCGCAGTACCCCGACCCGACGATGCGCGATCTGCAGGTGCGCCTGTTGATCGCGTCGCTCGGCGCCCGGCCCGACGACATGGTCGCCGGCGGCTCGCTGGCGGCCGGCATCACCACGCAGCGCCGGCAGGACCTGTCGGCGGCCTACGAAGGTCAGCGCACGCTGCTGTCGCTGCAGGCCTTCCGCAGCAACGCGCAGCTCATCGGCCAGGCCGCGCTGCAGCAGCCTGCGCAGGCCGAACCGGTGGTGCAGTCGGGCTACTCGGCAACGCTTTCGTACCGACTCACGCCGGTCTCGACACTGGCGCTGCTGGGCTCGCGCGTCATGACGCAGGGCAACGCCGTGCAGGCCGGAGTCGACCAGAAGATGGCCTCGCTCAGCCTCACCACCCGACTCGGCCCGCGTACCACCGGCATGCTTCGCGGCGGCTACACGGTGTTCAACAGCCCCACCCTGCCCAGCCGCGAGACCTCCGTCGCCGGCTCGATCAGCCTGCGGTTCTGACCATGTACGAATCGTTCTACGGGCTCACCGCCAAGCCCTTCCAGCTCAACCCCGACCCGCAGTTCTACTTCGCGAGCAAGCAGCACCGCCGCGCCAAGGCCTACCTCGAGTACGGCGTGTCGCGCAACGAGGGCTTCATCGTCATCACCGGCGAGGTCGGCGCCGGCAAGACCATGGTGCTGCGCTCGCTGATCGAGGGCCTCAACGGCAGCAACGTCGTCACCGGCCACCTGGTGACGACGCAGCTGGGCGCCGAAGACACGCTGCGCATGGTCGGCGCGGCGTTCGGCTTTCGTGTCAAGGATGTGCCCAAGAGCGAGCTGCTGATCACGCTCGAGGCCTTCCTCATCAGCCAGACGAGCAAGGGCAAGCGCTGCCTGCTGGTGGTCGACGAGGCGCAGAACCTCACGCCGCGTGCGGTCGAGGAACTGCGTATGCTGTCCAACTTCCAGTTCGGCAACCAGGCGCTGCTGCAAAGCTTCCTGGTCGGCCAGCCCGAGTTCCGCGCCATCCTGCAAAGCCCCGAGATGGAGCAGTTCCGCCAGCGCGTCTCGGCCACCTGCCACATCGGGCCGCTG
>JAGWTJ010000011.1 GCA_028869005.1 Burkholderiales bacterium
CCCGTCCAGCGTCTCGAGCTCGCTGGCGTCGAGGCTGGCCAGCAGTTGCGCCAGTCTTGCGTTGTGCACTGGAATCGATGCCTGCAGCAGGCGCCGGCCACGCTCCGTCAGGCGCACGCGCTGCGTGCGGGCATCGCCGGCATCGCGGCGACGCTGCACCAGCCCGTCGGCCTCCAGCCGACCGATGACGTCGGTGATGTTGCCCTTGGTCACCTTGAGCCGCCGCGACAGTTCGCCCATGGTCGGTGCGACCGGCGGCCGCGCGATCTGCGCCAGCACGTCGAAGCGCGCCAGCGTCACGCCGAACTCTTCGCGCAGGCTGGTGCGCAGCTCGCGCTCGAGCAGGTTGAAGCAGGCCAGCATGCGCAGCCAGATTCGCGTCTGCAGCACCGGCGCGTCGCCGCGCGCACGGCCCCGCACCGGGTGCTTCGTGGCATCGGGCGGCAGGTTGTGCGCTGGCTTCATCGCGGGCAGTCTACAGGGCCTGATGGTCGCACCGGTCGCACTGGTCGCGGTGAGCGCCGGCGCCGCCGGGTCGATGGCGGCAGGGCCGTACGTGCCGCGCGTCCGGCGATGCCTGCCCGGGCGATGCGAGCGGCACGTGCGATCGAAGGCGTGCAATCGAAGGCCTGTGATCGGGGCGGCACGAGCGTGTCCATGGTTCAAGCCTAAACTTTATGATCCGAACGTCATCGTAAGGAGCAGCCTATGTGGCGCCCGCCGCAGAAGATCAAGTGGAAACCCGATCCCGGCCGCTGGCCCGCGGCGGCCGAGGCCGCGCGCTCGCGGCTGTTCAGCCCGCTGGCGGCCGGGCCGCTGCAGCTCGCCACGCGCACCTGGGTGCCGGCGATGGTGCCCTGGCGCGCCACCGACGATGGCTTCGTGACGCAGGACAACGTCGACTGGTATGCGCGCTTCGCGGCCGGGCGGCCCGGCGCCATCGTCGTCGAGGCCACCGGCATTCGCGACGTGCCCAGCGGCCCGCTGCTGCGCATCGGCCACGATCGTTTCGTGCCGGGGCTGCGCCGGATCGTCGATGCGGTGCACGAGGCGAGCGGCGGCGAAACCAAGGTCTTCATCCAACTCATCGACTTCCTCGCCATCCGGCGCCGCCCGGAGCCGGTGAAGTACCTGGGCCAGCACCTGCGCATCGGAGAACGGCATCGTGCCGCGCTCGGCATGGCCGGTGCCGACGACGCCGAGGTGCGCGCGCGGCTGTTGCAGCTCGCGCCGCAGGATCTTGAGGCGGTGCTCGACGCGCGCGAGCTCGAAGCCTTGCGCATGGGTGCACGCGAGCGCGTCACCGACCTGCACCTGCCGCACATCCGCGCGCTGCCGCAGGTGCTGCCCGATCTGTTCGCCGGCGCCGCGCGGCGCGCGCGCGAGGCCGGCTTCGACGGCATCGAGCTGCACTACGCGCACGCCTACACGATGGCCTCGTTCCTTTCGGCGCTGAACGACCGCGACGACGGCTACGGCGCCACGCTGGAAGGCCGCGCGCGCCTGCCGCTCGAGGTCTTGCGCCGCGTGCGCGAGGCGGTGGGCCGCGACGTCGTGGTCGGCTGCCGCTACCTGGCCGACGAGTGCGTTGCCGGCGGCTCCGGCGTCGACGATGCGACGTACTTCGGCGTGGCCTTCGCGCGTGCCGGCATGGACTTCCTGTCGCTGTCGCGCGGCGGCAAGTTCGACGACGCGCAGCAGCCGGCCGTCGGCGGGTCGGCCTACCCGTACACCGGGCCCAGCGGCTACGAATGCATGCCGCACCACGTCTCCGACGACAAGGGCCCGTTCGGGCGCAACGTTCTGGCGACGACGCGCATCCGCGCCGCCCTGCGCGAGCAGGGGCTGGCGACGCCGGTCGTGCTCACCGGCGGCATGCACGGCTTCGCGCAGGCCGAGGCGCTGCTCGCTGCCGACGAGGCCGACGTGATCGGCTTCGCGCGGCAGAGCCTGGCCGACCCCGACTGGTTCGTGAAGGTGCGCAGCGGCCGCGGCGATGCGGTGGGTGTGTGCATCTACGCCAACTACTGCGAGGCGCTCGACGAAAGGCACGAGCAGGTGACCTGCCAGATCTGGGACCGGCTCGCGCTCGACGAGCCCGGCCTCCGCAAGAGCCACGACGGCAAGCGCCGGCTGTTGCCGCCGGCCTGGCGGCCCTAGCGAAGCCCGCCGGAGTCAGTACGCCGCGATCGGCCCGGCGCGTTCACGCGTTGTCACCATTGCGGGCGATGGGCGCGGAAGGCCGCGCCGGGATAATCGTCGCCCATGGCCCGCACCCGCGCTTCCGATGCCGCCAGCGCCGCGTTGCGCAAGGCGCGCCGCGCCTGGCGGCTGCTGCTGGTCGATGCGCCCGAAGCGCTGGCACAGGCCGAGTCGGCGTTGCACGCGGCGCAGCACTCCGACGATCGCGGGGCCCAGGCTTGGGCCCTGCTCGCGCGCGGCGTGCATGGCCTGCATTACGCCACGCCGGCCGAGGCCGAGCAGGACCTGCGGCAGGCGCTGGCGCTGTGCGGCGGCCTCGGCGAGCGTGCCGGCGAACTGCTCGCCACGGTCGGCCTGGCACGGGTCGCGTTGCGCGAAGGGCAGGTCGAGCGGGCGCTCGCCATGCTGCGGCCGCTGCGCGACGAGGGCCTGGCCGTGCTGCGCCGCGACCAGCGCGGCATGATGCTCAACGCCATCGCCGGCTGCCACTCGGCGCAGGGCGATTCCGAGCGCGCCTTCGCCTACCTGTACGAGGCGCTGCGCGGCAGCGGGCCGGCGCGCGGCAACGGCTTCGACATCGTCGTCTACTGCAATCTGTCGCACGAGCTCGTGCAGATCGGCGACCACGACGAGGCGCTGGCGCAGGTCGAGCGCGGCCTGGAGCGCTGCCGCGACCTGCGCACGCCGCGCCTGCGCTCGGTGCTGCTCATCAACCGCGTCATCTGCCTGACCGAGCTCGAGCGTGCCGACGAGGCGCTGGCCAGCGTGCGCGAAGTGGCGGCGATGCCGCTCGGCGCGCGCGGCCGCGGCGCGGCGATGCTGCACTTCGAGGCGATGGCCGTCGCCGCCTTGCGTGCCGGCGCGACGACGCTCGGCGCCGAGCTGCTCGAGCGGGCGCGCGCGCAGGAGGCGGCGCCGCTGGCCGACGAGCGCGTCGAGCTTGCCGTGGCTCAAGCGTTGCTGGCGCGTGCGCGCGGCGACGCGGTCGGCGGCCTCGATGCGCTGCGCACCGTGGTCGAGCTCGTCGACGGTGCGGGCGACGACAGCGCCAGCCTGCGCGTGCGCTGCCTGCACGCGCGCGTCGCCTCCGAGCTGCGCGAGACGCTGGGCGAGCCGCTGGCTGCGCTGCACGACATGCGGCGCTGGCAGCGCCTGAACGCGCTGCGCGCGCGCCTGGCCTCGCGTGCCCGCTACCAGGCCGCGGCACTGCAGACCGAACTGCTCGAGCTGCGCCACCGGCTCGAGGAGAACGACGCGCGACGTCGCGCCACCGAGCGCGCGCGTGCCGAGCTGGCGGCGGCCAACGCCCAGCTTTCGCAGCGCATGGCGCAGATCGAGTCGCTGCAGGCGGCGCTGCGCGAGCAGGCCACGCACGACGCGCTGACGGGCCTGGGCAACCGTCGGCTGCTCGGCGACGCGCTGCCGCCGCTGGTGGCGCTGGCGCTGCGCGAGCGCTGGCCGCTGGCGGTGGCGCTGATCGACCTCGATCACTTCAAGGCCGTCAACGACGCCCATGGCCACGACGCCGGTGACCGCGTGCTCGCCGCCTTCGGCCGCCTGCTCGGCGAGCGCCTGCGCGCGAGCGACAAGGCGTTTCGTTACGGCGGCGAGGAGTTCTGCGTGCTGCTGCCGCACACGCACGCCGCCGATGCCGCCGTGATGCTCGAGGAACTGCTGGCGCAATGGCGCAGCCAGGTCTTCGCCCTCGACGTCGGCACCCTGCGCGCGCTCACCTTTTCGGCCGGCGTGGCCGATACCGGCGAGGGCCAGCGCGTGCCGACCGCGCTGCTGAAGGCGGCCGACGCGCGGCTGCTGGCGGCCAAGCGCGTCGGTCGCGCCTGCGTCGTGGTGCGCACGCCGGCCGCGCCGACCGTGACGGTCGCGGCGGCGACCGCGGCGACCGAGCCGGCTGCCCCGTCCGCGCTGCGGCCATGACCGAGGAGCGCGAAGAACGCTACGGCTGGGTCGTGGTATGGGCCTGCTTTGCCGCACTGACGGTGATCTTCGGTGTCTCGTATTCGTTTGCCGCGTTCTTCGAGCCCTTCGCCGTCGAGTTCGGCGCCTCGCGCGCGCAGGTGTCGCTGGTATTCGGATTGTCCGGACTGCTGTACTTCGTGCTCGGCGCCTTCGCCGGCATGCTTGCCGACCGCCTGGGCCCGCAGCGCGTGGCCGGCGCCGGCATGGTCTGCATCGCGCTGGCGCTGCTGGCGGGCAGCCGGGCGCGCTCGATGACCGAGGTGACGCTGGCCTACGGCATCGGCCTGGGCCTGGGCATCGCGCTCGTCTACACGCCGGCCATCGGCTGCGTGCAGCCGTGGTTCACGCGCCGGCGCGGGCTGGCGGCGGGCATCGCGAGCTCGGGCATCGGCGCCGGCACCCTGCTCGTGCCGCTGCTGGCCGCCGCCGCCATCGAGGCCTGGCAATGGCGCCATGCGATGGGGGCCATCGCCGCCGGCGTGCTGCTGGTCGGGCTCACTTCGGCGCTGCTGCTGCGCCGCGCGCCGCAGGCCATGCGGCGCGCCGGCGGCAGCGTGCCGGGCACGCCGCTGGGCCAGGCGCTGGCCAGCCGCAGTTTTCGCTGGCTGTACGCGATGCTGCTGCTGGCGTCGCCGTCGATGTTTGTGCCCTTTGCGCATCTGTCGGCAGCGGCGCGCGATCTCGGCGTGGCCGAGGCGCAGGCGGTCGGGCTGGTGGGGTTGATCGGCATCGGCAGCCTCGTCGGGCGCTTCGCGGTCGGTGCGCTCGCCGACCGCATCGGCCGCCCGCGCGCACTGGTCGGCGTCACCGCCGCGCTCGGCCTGTCGATGCTGCTGTGGCTGGCGGCGCGGGAGTATTGGCTGCTGGCCGCCTTTGCGCTCGCGATGGGCCTGGCCTACGGCGGCAGCGTGTCGCTGATGCCGGCGCTGTGCATGGACATGTACGGCGCGCGCGCGGTGTCGTCGATCATCGGCGTGCTCTACACCGGAGCGGCGCTCGGCAACCTCGGCGGCCCCTGGCTGGCCGGGCGCGTGTTCGACGCCACCGGCAGCTACGCCGGCGTGGTCGCCGGCTGCGCGCTGCTGTCGGCGCTGGCCACGTTGTGCGCCTGGCGCGCGCTGCGGCGCTGAGCGCCCCAGGCCGGTCCATAAAATCCCGAGCATGAGTGTCGAGACCTCGTCGGCCGCACTGCGCCGCGCCAGCGCGCGCCGCATCCGCGAGCTGCCCGATGCGCTGGTCAGCCAGATCGCCGCCGGCGAGGTCGTCGAGCGGCCGGCCTCGGTGGTGCGCGAGCTGCTCGACAACGCGCTCGACGCGGGCGCCGCGCAGATCACGCTGCGACTGGCCGGCGGCGGCGTGCGCGCCATCGTCGTCGAGGACGACGGCGCCGGCATCGAGCGCGACGATCTGCCGCTGGCGCTGCGCCGCCACGCCACGAGCAAGATCGCCAGCCTCGCCGATCTCGAATCGGTGGCGACGATGGGCTTTCGCGGCGAGGCGCTGGCCGCCATCGCGTCGGTGGCCGAGCTCGCGATCACCAGCCGCAGCGATGGTGCCGCGCATGGCTGGCGGCTCGAAGCGGCCAGCGGCGAACTGCAGCCGGCGGCGCGCGCGCGCGGCACCACGGTCGAGGTGCAGGAGCTGTTCTTCGCGACGCCGGCACGGCGCAAGTTCTTGAAGAGCGACGCCACCGAGCTCGCGCATGCGCTCGACGCGGTGCGCCGCCACGCGCTGGCCCGTCCCGACGTCGCCTTCGCCGTCTGGCACGAGGGCCGGCTGGTGGCGCAGTGGCGTGCCGCCGCACCTGCCGCGCGCCGCGCCGAGGTGCTGGGCGGCGCCTTCGTGGCCGCCAGCCGCGAGCTGCATGCCCGGCGCGGGCCGCTCGTGATCGAGGGCCTGGTCGGCCAGCCCGAAGCGGCGCGGGCGCGCGCCGACCAGCAGTACCTGTTCGTCAACGGCCGCTACGTGCGCGACCGGTTGCTCGCGCATGCCGTGCGCGCCGCCTACGAGGACCAGCTGCACGGCAGCCGGCAGCCGGCCTACGCGCTGTTCGTGCAGATCGCGCCCGAACTCGTCGACGTCAACGTGCACCCGACCAAGGTCGAGGTGCGCTTTCGCGACGGGCGCGCGGTGCACGAGGCACTGCGCCATGCGGTGCAGGAGGCGCTGGCGCCGACACGCGCCGTGGCTGGCACGACCGCCGGCGCCGCCTCTCCTGGCTCGCAGGCCACCGATGCGACGGCGGCGGGCGCAGCGGCAGCCGCAGCGCTGGTGCAGGGTTCGCCTCCTGCAGCGGGGGCGCCGCCTGCCTCATGGCAAGGACGTCTGGCGCTGGCCGATGCGCCGCCCGCATTGCGCGAGCCCGCGGCGCCTTGGCGTGCCGGCCGCTTCGATGACGAGCGCGGCGGCGGCAGCGGTGGCCTCGCGACATGGGCGGCGCTGCGCGGCGAACCGCAGCCGCAGCCGCAGTCGCATGCCGACTGGCCGCTCGGCCGCGCCCTGGCGCAGGTCGGCGGCGTCTATGTGCTTGCCGAGAACGCGCAGGGCCTGGTCGTCGTCGACATGCACGCGGCGCACGAGCGCATCGTCTACGAGCGCCTGAAGCGCGCCGCCGATGCCGGCGCGGCCTTGCCGTCGCAGCCCCTGCTGATTCCGGTGAGCTTCGCCGCGACGCCGGGCGAGCTGGCCACCGCCGAAGCCGAGCAGGCGGCGCTGCGCGACCTCGGCCTCGACGTGAGCGCGCTGTCCTCGGGCAGCCTGGTCGTGCGCAGCCGCCCGGCGGCGCTGCCTGACGCCAATCTGGCCGATCTGGCCGAGCTGACGCGCTCGGTGCTGCACGAACTCGCCGAGACGAGCGCCAGCCGCGTCGTGCAGCGCGCGCGCGACGACCTCCTGGCGACGATGGCCTGCCATGGCGCGGTGCGCGCCAACCGCCGGCTCACGCTCGAGGAAATGAACGCGCTGCTGCGCGAGATGGAAGCCACCGAGCGCGCCGACACCTGCAACCACGGCCGACCCACCTGGCGCCAGGTGACGATGAAGGAACTCGACGCGCTGTTCCTGCGCGGCCGCTGAGCCGCGTCTATCTGCGCCGCAGTCCGCCCTGCGCGGCCGCTACTTGCCGCCGCACATCGATGCGAACATCGTGCGCTGGCGTTCGACCATCTGCTCGCAGCTCGCGCGGTTGGCGCCGGCGCTTGCGCAAGAGGCCTTGGCCTTGTCGACCTCGCCCATGTGCGCGCGCAGCTTCTTGCACTGCTCGGAGTCCTTGTCCAGGCCGATCACGGCGTCGCTCGCCGAGCAGGTGCCGACGTAGGACATGCGAATGATGGTCGGCTTGTCGTTCGGCTTGGCCATCTGCTGCACGCTCATCTCGTAGGAGCGCGGCCCGAGCCTGGTGATGGTCGTGCGCGCGGCCTTGCCGTCATCGCCGCACTGGCTCTCCATGACGGCGCGCGTCGCCCCGTCTTCGAGCAGCTTGACCCGGCAGTTGCTCTTCTGCGCGCTGGCGTGGTCACGCGACATGGCCTTCGCGGCCGACGTGCAGACCGTCATGCCGCGGCCCATGGCTGCCGCATCGGCCCTGGCATCGGGCAACTGCACGATGTCCGTCTTCCACTTGCCGTCCTCGCGCGGCGCGTCGCTCATGACCTTGGGAATCGGCATGTCGAGCGCCAGCGCGAGGCTGGCGGCGCTGCCGAGGACGAAGGCGAAAACGAGGGTGGCGGGTGCTCTCACGGCGGCGTCCCGGGGCTGAAGGAGGAGGCCGCAGTCTATGCCTGCCAGCCGCTCAGGCCGCGAGCAACTGCCGCAGCACGTAGGGCAGGATGCCGCCGTGGCGGTAATAGTCGATCTCGATCGGCGTGTCGATGCGCAACGTCACCGCGAGCGCGACGCGCCGGCCGTCGGCGTGAGCGACGACGAGTGCCACGTCGCATTGCGGGTGAACCTCGTCGGGCAGCCGGATGTCGATCGTCTCGTCGCCGACCAGGCCGAGCTTCTCCCACGAGTCGCCCGGCTTGAACTGCAGCGGCAGCACGCCCATGCCGACGAGGTTGCTGCGGTGGATGCGCTCGAAGCTCTTGGTGACGACGGCCTTGACGCCCAGCAGCAGGGTGCCCTTGGCCGCCCAGTCGCGCGACGAACCGGTGCCGTATTCCTCGCCGGCGAAGATCACCGTCGGCGTGCCGTCGGCGACGTACTTCATCGCCGCGTCGTAGATCGACATCTTCTCGGGCGCCCGGCCGCCCGGGCCGTAGTAGAGCGTGAGGCCACCTTCTTCGCGCGAGCCGTCGGCGCGCGGCGCCAGCATCAGGTTCTTGATGCGCACGTTGGCGAAGGTGCCGCGCATCATCACCTCGTGGTGGCCGCGGCGCGCGCCGTAGCTGTTGAAGTCGGGCTTGGCCACGCCGTGCTCGAGCAGGTAGCGGCCGGCCGGCGACTTCTCGTTGAAGCGGCCGGCCGGGCTGATGTGGTCGGTGGTCAGGCTGTCGCCGAACAGCGCCATGATGCGCGCGCCGCTGACGGCCGAGACGAGCGCCGGCGGCTGCATCGTGAAGCCGTCGAAGAAGGGCGGGCGCGCGATGTAGGTGCTCGCCGGCCAGTCGTAGACCTGTCCCTTGGCGCCCTTGATCGCGTTCCACAGCCGCCCCGGCTCGCCGGCCACCTTGGCGTAGTTGGTCTTGTATTCGCCCGGCTTCATCGCCAGCCGCATCAGGGCCTGCACCTCGTCGCTCGACGGCCAGATGTCACCGAGGTAGACCGGCCGGCCCTTCTTGCCGATGCCCACCGGCTCGGTCATCAGGTCCTTGCGCATGGTGCCGGCGATGGCGTAGGCGACCACCAGCGGCGGGCTGGCCAGGAAGTTGGCCTTCAGGTTCGGATGGATGCGCGCCTCGAAGTTGCGATTGCCCGACAGCACGGCGGCGCACACCAGGTCGTGCTCGGCGATGGCCTGGTTGATCTCGGGCCGGAGGTCGCCCGAGTTGCCGATGCAGGTCGTGCAGCCGTAGGCCACCAACCCGAAACCGACCTTCTCGAGGTAGGGCAGCAGGCCGGCCTCGACCAGGTACTCGGTGACGACACGCGAGCCCGGCGCGAGCGAGGTCTTGACGTGCGCCGGCACCTTGAGGCCCGCCTCGACCGCCTTCTTCGCGAGCAGCCCCGCGGCCAGCATGACGCTCGGGTTGCTGGTGTTGGTGCAGCTCGTGATGGCGGCGATCAGCACATCGCCGTGGCGCAGCGGCATGCCGCCGGCGGCGGTGTAGGTCTCGTCGAGCCTGGCCGCCGGCTGGTTGAAGCCGTTCTGCGCCACCGGCTTGCCGAAGAGTTCGGTGAAGGTCTTCTTCATGTCGCCGATCTCGATGCGGTCCTGCGGCCGCTTCGGGCCGGCGAGGCTCGGCGCGACGGTGGCCAGATCGAGCTTGACGACGCTGCTGTAGTCGATCTGCCCGGCCTCGGGCACGCCGAACATCCCCTGCGCGCGGAAGTAGGCCTCGAAGGCCTCGATCTCGGCCTGGGTGCGGCCGGTGCCGCGGAAGTACTCGAGCGTGCGCTCGTCGACCGGGAAGAAGCCGATCGTCGCGCCGTACTCGGGCGACATGTTGCCGATGGTCGCGCGGTCGGGCACGCTGAGCGAGCGCGTGCCCTCGCCGAAGAACTCGACGAACTTGCCCACCACCTTGTGCTTGCGCAACATCTCGGTGACGGTGAGCACGAGGTCGGTGGCGGTGACGCCGTCGCGCAACCGGCCGGTGAGCTCGAAGCCCACCACGTCGGGCGTCAGCACGTACAGCGGCTGCCCCAGCATCGCCGCCTCGGCCTCGATGCCTCCGACGCCCCAGCCGACGACGCCGATGCCGTTGATCATCGTCGTGTGGCTGTCGGTGCCGACCAGGGTGTCGGGGTAGCACACGCCGTCCTTCCTCCGGTGCACGCCTCGCCCCAGGTACTCGAGGTTGACCTGGTGCACGATGCCGAAGCCCGGCGGCACGACGCGGAAGGTGTCGAAGGCCTGCATGCCCCACTTGACGAACTGGTAACGCTCGCTGTTGCGCTCGAACTCGATCGCCATGTTCTTGGCGAGCGCGTCCTTGCGCGCGTAGTAGTCGACCATCACCGAGTGATCGACGACGAGGTCCACCGGCACCAGCGGCTCGATGGTCTTGGGGTTGCGCCCCATGTCGGCGGCGACGTTGCGCATCGCCGCCAGGTCGACCAGCAGCGGCACGCCGGTGAAGTCCTGCAGGATCACGCGCGCGACGACGAACGGGATCTCCTCGGTGCGCTCGCCGTTGGGCTGCCAGCCGGCGAGCGCCTCGACGTGAGCGGCCGTGACCTTGTTGCCGTCGCAGTGGCGCAGCATGCTCTCGAGCACGATGCGCAGGCTCACCGGCAGCCGCGCGACGTTGGGGAACTGCCGCGCCAGCGCCGGCAGCGAGTACATGCGGCGCTGGCGGCCGGAGGCGGTCTCGAAGGTTTCGAGCGTGGAATCGAACTCGTGAGCCGGGGCCATGTTCATGTCGATCCTCCAGGGCGGCGCTGCGCCGGACAATGCCACATTCTCGGACTGTCGTCGGGCCCTCGTGGGTTCAGGGAATCGCGAGCGCCACTCCGCCCGTGCCGGTGGGCGCGCAGCGTCCGGCAGCCGGGCATCCGTTTCAACCCGGATGAGCGCGGGCGTCGTCGTGTGCTACTGTTCATCGACATGTTCAAGCGTTCATATATGTGAACGACGTCAAGAGTGCGCGCCGTGTGCTGGAGATCCTGCGCTTCTTCGCCGAGACGAAGGAGCCGGCCTCGCTCGCCCGGATCGCGACCGCGCTGACCATTCCCAAGAGCAGTTGCCTCGCACTGATGGAAACCCTGGTGGCCGAAGGCTACGCCTACACCGTCGAGGGTCGCTACTACCCGACGAGCCGATGGAAGCGCGAGGCCGATTGCATCGCCGGCAACGATCGCCTGCTGGAACGCTGCCGCCCGGCCCTGCAGGCGCTCTGCGACGAACTGGGCGAGACGGCGTTGCTGGTGCAGCGCGCGGGCAGCCGCGTCGTCTGCCTGGACGTGATCGAGGCCGACCACCTGCTGCGCTTCTCGGCGTATCCGGGGCAGCAGCGGCCGCTGCATGCATCGGCGGCCGGCCGCGCCTTGCTGGACGCGCTGCCCGACGACGAACTCGAGCGCGTCGCGTCGTCGCTGGAGTACGCGGTCTATACCGATGCGACGCCGGCCGACGCCCAGGCCCTCGTGCGTGCGGTGCGCTCCGGCCGCCGTCGCGGCTGGCACGTCAACCTGGGCGAGCACCAGCGCGGCACGATCTCGGTGGCCGTGCCGCTCGTCATGGACGGCAACGTCCTGGCGCTGGTGGTGGGCGCACCCACCGAACGTCTGCGCGGTCGCATCGAGGTGGCGGCGCTCGCGCTGCAGCGGGCGGCCGCGCGCATCCGAGGCTGAACGCGCCGGCCCCGCCCTGATCAAACCGAGCCACGACGAGTCACGACCAAGAGGGCCCACCATGAATCCACGCCAACGCATCCGCACCGTGATGGAAGGCGGCCGGCCCGACCGGGTCCCGGTGAGCCTGTGGCTGCACAACTTCATGCACGAGCACAGCGCCCAGGCGCTGGCCGACGAGACGCTGCGCCTGCACGAGCGCTTCGGCTTCGACTTCTACAAACCCCAGTCGCGCGCGCACTGCTTCGGGCAGATGTGGGGCCAGCAGATGCGGCCGTCGCGCGCGCCGGACGACTGGCCTGCCGTCGAGCGTCATGCAGTGCGCGACGCCGCCGACCTGGCGCAGATCCGCGCGCTGCCGGCCGACGGAGCGCTGCAGGAGCAGGTCGAGGCCATGCGCCTGGTGCGGCGCGGCGTCGGCGACGACGTGCCGATCGTGGCCACGGTGTTCGCGCCGATGATGGTCATGACGCTCATGCATGCGGGCGGCATGCCGGCGGCGCTGGCGCTGCAGCGCGAGGCCCCCGATGCGCTCGAGCGGGCGCTGGCAGCGATGACGACGACGCTCGAGGACTTCGCGCGCCGCGCCATCGACGCCGGCTGCGACGGCATCTTCTACGCCACGACGACCTGCAACGCCGGACAGACCTCGCGCGCAGAGTACGAGCGCTTCCATGCGCCCTTCGACGCACGCATCCTGCAGGCGGCCGCTGGCGGCTGGATGAACATCCTGCACCTGTGCGGCCCGGCGATCCACGCCGAATGGTTCGACGCTGCGCCGACGCCGATCGTCAGCTGGGCGACGACGCCCGGCAACCCGACACTGGCGCAGATGC
The DNA here is from genome assembly GCA_028869005.1 of Burkholderiales bacterium. Classification (GTDB taxonomy): domain Bacteria; phylum Pseudomonadota; class Gammaproteobacteria; order Burkholderiales; family Burkholderiaceae_C; genus Rubrivivax. The sequence goes on from JAGWTJ010000011.1 coordinate 12,468, forward strand.
AGCAGCGCGCAGGCAAGACCGTGCTGGGCGGCGCCCCGGGCAAGCCGCAATTCGCCGCCATGAGCGCTGCCGCGCTGCGCAGCCACGTCCGTGCGTCGCTGGAAGCGCAGGGCGGCCGGCACCACCTGCTCGGGCCGGACTGTTCGATCAATCCGGGAACGCCGCCCGAGTTGATCCAGGCCGTCGTCGACGAGGTGCGCGCATGGACGCCGCCAAGCGACTGAGGTCGCAGCGCTGAGGCGACCGCCGCTGCACGCCGAGCGTCCGCCATGCTGCCCTACCTCGCCCGCCGCCTGGGCTACGCCATCGTCTCGCTGGCGATCCTCGTGCTGACGGTGATGGCGCTCACGCGCCTGGGCGGCGACCCGGCGCTGATGCTGCTGGAGCCGGGCGCGAGCCAGGCCGACATCGACGCCATGCGAACGCGTCTGGGCCTGGACGCGCCGTTCTGGGTGCAGTACGGGCACTTCGTCTGGGCCCTGCTGCGTGGCGACCTGGGAACGTCGATCTACCACAGCATTCCCGTCGCGCAGTTGTACGCCGAGCGTCTGCCGGCCTCGCTGCTGCTGGCGGGCGTGGCGTTCGCGTGGGCCGTGATCCTGGGCGTGGGCACCGGCATCGTCGCCGCGGTGCGGCCCAACGGGCCGCTGGACCGTATCGCCCGCCTGTTCGCGCTGATCGGCATGGCGATGCCGGCGTTCTGGCTGGGCATGCTGCTGATCATGCTGCTGTCGATCGAACTGAAGTGGCTGCCGTCCTCCGGCAGCGGCACCTGGGCGCACCTGCTGATGCCCGCGCTGACGCTGGGCTGGTACTTCGCCGCCTCGCACATGCGGCTGACGCGCTCGGCCATGCTCGACGTGCTGGGCTCAGACTACGTGCGGCTGGCGCGCCTGAAGGGTCTGCCCGAGTGGAGGGTCGTGCTCGTGCACGCGCTCAAGGGGGCCTTGATCCCGGTGCTGACGCTGGCGGCTATCAACCTGGTCACCATGATCAACGCGGCGGTGGTCGTCGAAACCGTCTTCGCGTGGCCCGGCATCGGCCGCCTGCTGTACGAGGCGATCTCGTTTCGCGACTTCCCGGTGATCCAGGCCATCGTGCTGCTGGCCGGCGTGATGATCGTGCTGCTGAACCTGGTGACCGATCTGCTGTACGCGGTCATCGACCCGCGCGTGCGACAGGTGGGCTGAAGGCCATCCATGAACGAAGCCGCCATCGAATCGGACGTCGGCGCGGACGCCGGCCGCGGCGCCGCTTCGCGGCCGCCGCTGTTCGCGATCGCGGTGCTGGCGCTGTTCGTGGGGGTCGCGCTGCTCGGCCCGTGGATCGCGCCGCACGACGCGCAACTGGCGTCGCTCGCCAACCGCAACAAGCCGCCGGCGTGGCTCGAGCACGGCACGATGCGCTACCTGCTGGGCACCGATCACCTGGGCCGCGACGTGCTGTCGCGGCTCATCATGGGAGCGCGCATCTCGCTGGCGGTGGGCGTGGCGGCGGTGCTCGCTGCCGGAACCATCGGCACGCTGCTCGGGCTGCTGGCGGGTTATCTGGGCGGCTGGGTCGACCAGCTCGTGATGCGCGTCGTCGACGCCTGGATGGCGCTGCCGGCGCTGATCTTCGCGATCTTCCTGGCGGCGCTGGTCGGCCCGAGCGAGCTGAACATCGTGCTGATCCTGGGCGGGGTGTACTGGACACGCTACGCGCGCGTCGTGCGCGGCGAGGTGCTGTCGCTGCGCGAGCGCGATTTCGTCCGGCTGGCGGTGGTCACCGGCTGCTCGCCGGCGCGCATCATGCTGCGCCACCTGCTGCCCAACGTGATGAACACGGTGATCGTGCTGGCCACGCTGATGCTGGGCGTCGTCATCGTCACCGAAGCGTCGCTGTCGTTCCTCGGCGTGGGCGTGCCGCCGCCGCAACCGGCCTGGGGTCTGATGCTGGCCGACGGCAAGAAGAGCATGGTGGCCGGCTACTGGTGGAGCGCGGTCTTCCCGGGCCTGGCGATCATGTTGGTCGTGCTGACGGCGAGCCTGCTCGGCGACTGGATTCGCGACCGCCTCGACCCGCGGCTGCAGGGGCGTCGGTGAACGCCGCCGCCACGCCGCTGCTCGAGGTCGAGGACCTGGTCGTCGGCTACCGGCTGCCGGCGCCGCGCGGCGCCGCGGCGCGCCATGCGCGCGTGCTCGACGGCGTGACGCTCGAGCTGCAGGCGGGCTGCTCGCTCGGCGTCGTCGGCGAATCGGGCTCGGGCAAGAGCACGCTCGCCGCGGCGCTGGCGCGGCTGCCCCAGTCCGGGCTTTCGATCCTGGGCGGACGCATCCGCTTCGACGGGCTCTCGCTGCTCGAGCTGAGCGAGGCGCGCATGCGAGCGCTGCGCGGCAGCAAGATCGCCACCATCCTGCAGGACCCGCTGCACTCGCTCAATCCGCTGCTGACGGTGGGCACGCAGATCGCCGAGACCCCGATGGTGCACGAGCGCATCTCGCGCATGCAGGCCTGGGCGCGCGCCCGCGACCTGCTCGCCGCGGTGCGCATCGCCAACCCGGCCGCGCGCGTGCACGAGCATCCGCACCAGCTCTCGGGAGGCATGCGCCAGCGCGTCGCCGGCGCGATCGCGCTGGCCTGCGCGCCGCGGCTGCTGATCGCCGACGAGCCGACGACCGCGCTCGACCCGACGGTGCAGGTGCAGTACCTGCAGCTGCTCCAGGAGCTGCAGCGCGAGCACGGCTTCGCGCTGATCCTGATCACGCACGACCTGAGCGTCGTCGCGCGCGTGTGCGACCAGGTCGCGGTGATGTACGGCGGGCGCGTCGTCGAGGCCGGCCCCACAGCCGCCGTGCTGCGCGAGCCGGCGCATCCGTACACGCAGGCGCTGCTCGCGTCGCTGCCGACGGCGACCGGCGTGGCCGGCGCGCTGCCGGTGATTCCCGGCCAGCCGCCCGAGCCGAGCGCGCCGCCGGGCGGCTGCGCCTTCCATCCGCGCTGTCCGCGCGTGATGCCGCGCTGCCGCAGCGAGCGGCCTCCCGACACCGTCCCCGGGCCGGGTCGCACGAGTGCGTGCTGGCTGGGCGTGCCCGGAGCGCAGGAGCCATGACGCAAGCCGATGCCGAAGCGGTGCTGCAGGCGCAGCAGGTGCGCAAGCAGTTCGTCGGCCGCTGGCGTCCCGGCCGGCCGCGCCGCGTCGTGCGCGCCGTCGACGGCGCGAGCCTGGAGGTGACGCCGGGGCACACGCTGGGCATCGTCGGTGAATCGGGCTGCGGCAAGTCGACGCTGGCGCGCCTGCTGCTGAAGCTGGAGACGCCGTCGCAGGGCCGCGTGCTGTTCGACGGCGCCGACCTCGCGGCGCTCGATGGCGCGGGCATGCGACGCTACCGCCGCGCCGTGCAGGCCGTGTTCCAGGACCCGTTCTCGTCGCTGAGCCCGCGCATGAGGGTCGACGAACTGCTTGCCGAGCCGCTGCTGGTGCACGCCATCGGCGATGCGGCCGAGCGCCGCCGGCGCGTCGCGCGCATGATCGAACTGGTCGGCCTGCCGGCCAACGCGCTGCAGCGCTACCCGCACGAGTTTTCCGGCGGCCAGCGCCAGCGCATCGCGATCGCGCGGGCGCTGGTGCTCGAGCCGCGCGTCGTGGTGCTGGACGAGCCGATCTCGGCGCTGGACGTCTCGATCCGCGCGCAGATCCTGAACCTGCTGCACGACCTGCAGCAGGGCCTGGGCGTGGCCTATGTCTTCATCGCGCACGATCTGCGTGCGGTAGCCAGTCTGGCCGACACGATCGCCGTGATGTACCTCGGCGAGATCGTCGAGGTCGGCCCGGCGGCGCAGGTCGCGGGCGCGCCCGCCCACCCCTACACGCAGATGCTTTTTGCGGCGGCCGAGATGACGATGCAGGGTGCGCTCGCGCCCCGCGGCGAGCCGCCCGACCCCGACGCCCCGCCTGCGGGCTGCCGCTTCCATCCACGCTGTCCGGCGGTGATGGATCGCTGCCGCACCGAAGCGCCGGCCGCGCGCACGGTGCGCGGCTGCACCGTGACCTGCCACCTGTATCCCGAAAAGGAGTAGCGACATGACGATCCCGTTCTCTCCCCGTCGCCGCCTGCTGGTCGCCGGCACGCTCGGCACAACGGCTGCGTTCACGCTGGGGCTGGCGACGCCGCCGGCCTTCGGCGCTCCCGAAGGCAAGCTCACCTGGGGCCTGTCGCTGTCGCTCACGAGTTCCTTCTTCGACCCCGGCGAAACGCCAGGCACCGGTGCGCCGCTGCTGCTGCAGTACGCGATGCACGACGCGATCATGCGGCCGGTCGCCGGCAAGGCCTCCGACCTCAGTCTGGCCGAGAGCATGAAGGCGAGCGCCGACGGACTGGTCTACGAGTTCAAGCTGCGGCCGAACCTGAAGTTCCAGAACGGCGATCCGCTCACCTCCGAGGATGCGAAGTTCTCGTTCGAGCGCTACCGCGGCGCCAATGCCAAGGCCATGAAGGAGCGCGTCGCGTCGGTCGAGACCCCCGACGCGCGCACCCTGCGCATCCGGCTGAAGAAGCCCTGGCCCGACTTCCTCACGTTCTACGGCACGACCGCCACCGGTGCCGCCTGGGTGCTGCCGAAGAAGTATCTCGAAGCGGTCGGCGACGAGGGTTTCAAGAAGGCGCCGATCGGCGCCGGCCCTTACCGGCTCGAAAGCTTCCAGCCCGGCAGCGAATTCATCCTCGTGGCCTCGGAGCACTACTGGCGCAAGGTGCCCAGCGTCAAGACGCTGGACTTCAAGGTGATCCCGGACGCGACCACGCGCCTGGCCGCGATGAAGCGCGGCGAGATCGACATCGCCTACGGCATCCAGGGCGATCTGGTGGCCGAAGCGCGCAAGACGCCGGGCCTGACCGTCAAGACATCGCGCATCCCGGTGACGAACTTCATCGTCTTCGGCTCGATGTACGACAAGGCCTCGCCATGGAGCGACGCGCGCGTGCGGCTGGCGGCCAATCTGGCGCTGGACCGCAAGGCGATCAACGAGGCCGTCTACCTGGGCCTGGCGCGCGAATCCGAGAGCATCGTGCCGCACGTGATGAGCGGCTACTGGGCGCCGCCCGGGGGCGGCTACGGCTACGACCCGGAGCGGGCGCGCAAGCTGCTTGCCGAAGCCGGTTATGCGCGCGGATTCGACGGCGGCATCCTGTGGTCCGATGCCACCGAGTTCATGGCCGAGGCGGTGCAGGCGTCGCTGGCCGAGGTGGGCATCCGGATGCAGATGCGCCAGGTCGAACGCGCCGCCTTCCTCAAGCAGATCGGCGAGAAGAAGCTCACCGGGCTGATCTTCACCGGGTCGGGCGCGCCGGGCAATGCGGCCACCCGGCTCGAGCAGTTCGTGCGCAGCACGGGCACGCTGTCCTACATCCGGGACGACGAGCTGGACAAGGCCATCGACGCCCAGGGCAACGAGCTCGATGCGGCCAAGCGCAAGGCGATGCTCGACCAGATCCAGAAGACGCTGTACGACAAAGTAATGTTCCTGCCGGTCATGGAATTCGCGTTCCCGGTCGTGATCGGGCCGCGCGTAGGCTACGACGGCGTCAACGGGATTCCGGCCGATCCGTATACCGCCCCGTACGAAGACATGACGATCAAGGCCGGCCGCTGAGCCAGGCCGGTGCGCCGATGTGAAGCGGGCGCGGCGGCGCTCGCTCTTGCTCCCTCTCCCGCGACGCGGGAGAGGGCTGGGGTGAGGGTCGTCGCCGATGCCGCGCGGCTTCCATGCGATCGAACACAAACCCGTATCAGAACACCCCCGGATATCCCCCGCCGTCGATCAGCACGTTCTGCGCTGTGATGAAGCCGGCATGCGCCGAACACAGGAACGCGCACAGCGCGGCCATCTCGTCGGGCTGACCGAAACGCCCCGCCGCATTGGTCGACTCGCGCTCCTGCCAGACCGCGTCGAAGGACTTGCCGCTGCGCCGTGCGAGTTCCGCGCCGAAGGCCACCTGGGTATCGGTCGCGATGATGCCGGTCAGCATCGCGTTGGCGGTCACGTTGTGCCGCACGTACTCGCGGCCGATGCCGTTCATGAAACCCGCCAGCGCCAGGCGCGGACCCACCGACAGCATGTGCTCGAGGCGCGGCTCCTTCACGAAACGCGAAGTGACGGCGACGATGCGACCGAAGCGGCGTGCCTTCATGCCCTCGACGACGCCGGTGATCAGCTCGACCGGCGCCAGCATCATCGCGTCCATCGCACGCAGCCAGTGATCGCGCGACCAGCGGCGGAAATCCGGGTTCTCGTCGGGCCATGCCCCGTTGTGCACGAGGATGTCGGGATCGCTGCAGGCGCCGAGCAGTGCGCGCCTGCCCTCGGGCACCGACAAGTCCGCCGCCAGCGTCTGGACGCGCACGCCGTGCTCGCCGTTGATGGCGGCCGCGGTCGCGTCGAGTGTCTCGGCGTCACGCGCGGCAAGCACCAGGTGCACGCCTTCCTGCGCGAGCCGTTCCGCGATCGCCCGGCCGATGCCCCGGGTCGCACCGCAAACGATCGCCTTCCTGCCCGCTATCCCCAGGTCCATCGCCGCTCTCCGAGGTTCGTCCTATCGCGGTGCGAGTCGCGTGCGACTCGGCACACGCTCAAGGCGTGATCGCTTGCGCCGTCTCGGCGTACTCCTTGATCCGATCGAAGTTCATGTACCGGTACACGCTCGCCGCGTCCTTGTCGATGACGCCCATCGCGTCGCGGTACTCGGCCACGGTGGGCAGCCGGCCGAGCTTGGAGGCGATCGCCGCGAGCTCGGCCGATGCCAGGTAGACGTTGGTGTTGCGGCCGAGGCGGTTGGGGAAGTTGCGCGTCGACGTCGAGACCACGGTGGCGCCTTCGCGCACCTGCGCCTGGTTGCCCATGCACAGGCTGCAGCCGGGCATCTCGGTGCGTGCGCCGGCAGTGCCGAAGGCGGCGTAATGGCCTTCCTTGACGAGCTCGCTCTGGTCCATCTTGGTGGGCGGCGCCACCCAGAGCTTGGTCGGGATGTCGCGCTGGCCGGCGAGCAGCCTGGCGGCGGCGCGGAAGTGCCCGATGTTGGTCATGCACGAGCCGATGAAGGCCTCGTCGATCTTGGTGCCCGCCACGTCGGACAGCAGCCTGGCGTCGTCGGGATCGTTCGGGCAGCAGAGCACGGGCTCCTTCAGCTCGTTCAGGTCGATCTCGATCACCGCGGCGTACTCGGCGTCCTTGTCGGCAACGAGCAGCTGCGGGTCGGCGAGCCAGGCCTCGACGGCCTTGATGCGGCGTTCGAGCGTGCGCCGATCCTCGTAGCCGTCGGCGATCATGTTCTTCATCAGCACGACGTTGGAGGTCAGGTACTCGACGATCGGCGCCTTGTCGAGCTTGATGGTGCAGCCCGCAGCGCTGCGCTCCGCGCTGGCGTCGCTCAGCTCGAAGGCTTGCTCGACCTTCAGCTCGGGCAGGCCCTCGATCTCGAGGATGCGGCCGCTGAAGACGTTCTTCTTGCCCTGCTTGGCCACCGTCAGCAGGCCGGCCTTGATCGCGTAGTAGGGGATGGCGTGCACCAGGTCGCGCAGCGTCACGCCCGGCTGCATGCTGCCCTTGAAGCGCACGAGCACGCTCTCGGGCATGTCGAGCGGCATCACGCCGGTGGCGGCGCCGAAGGCCACCAGCCCCGAGCCGGCGGGAAAGCTGATGCCGATCGGAAAGCGCGTGTGGCTGTCGCCTCCGGTGCCCACCGTGTCGGGCAGCAGCAGGCGGTTGAGCCACGAGTGGATGATGCCGTCGCCCGGGCGCAGGGCGACGCCGCCGCGGCTCGAGATGAAGGCCGGCAGTTCGCGGTGCACCTTCACGTCGACCGGCTTGGGGTAGGCCGCGGTGTGGCAGAAGCTCTGCATCACGAGGTCGGCCGAGAAGCCCAGGCAGGCCAGGTCCTTCAGCTCGTCGCGCGTCATCGGGCCGGTGGTGTCCTGGCTGCCGACGGTGGTCATCTTCGGCTCGCAGTAGGTGCCGGGGCGCACGCCTTCGCCTTCGGGCAGGCCGCAGGCGCGGCCGACCATCTTCTGCGCCAGCGTGTAGCCCGCCCGGCTGGCCGCGGGCGGCCTGGGCAGGCGGAACGCCGTCGACGCGCCCAGGCCCAGCGCCGTGCGCGCCCGGGCCGTGAGGCTGCGGCCGATGATGAGGTTGATGCGGCCGCCGGCGCGCACCTCGTCGAGCAGCACCTCGCTCTTGAGCGCGAACTCGGCCAGCGTGCGGCCGTCCTTGACCAGCTTGCCTTCGTAGGGCCGGACCTCGATCACGTCGCCCATCTCGAGCGCGCTCACGTCGACCTCGATCGGCAGCGAGCCCGAGTCTTCCTGCGTGTTGAAGAAGATCGGCGCGATCTTGCCGCCCAGCGTGACGCCACCGTAGCGCTTGTTGGGCACGAACGGGATGTCGTCGCCGGTGGCCCAGATGACGCTGTTGGTGGCGCTCTTGCGCGACGAGCCGGTGCCGACCACGTCGCCGACATAGGCCACGACATGGCCCTTCTTCTTCAGCTCCTCGATGAAGCGGATGGGACCGCGCTTGCCGTCCTCCTCGGGCTTGAAGGCGGCGCCTTCGCGCGCGTTCTTCAGCATCGCCAGGTAATGCAGCGGGATGTCGGGGCGGCTCCAGGCGTCGGGCGCGGGGCTCAAGTCGTCGGTGTTGGTCTCGCCCGGCACCTTGAAGACGGTGACGGTGATCGACTTCGGCACCTCGGGGCGCGACGTGAACCACTCGGCGTCGGCCCAGCTCTGCATCACCTCCTTGGCCCTGGCGTTGCCGGCTTTGGCCTTGTCGGCGACGTCGTTGAAGTAGTCGAACATCAGAAGCGTCTTCTTCAGCGCCGCGGCGGCTTGCGGCGCGACCTCGGCGTCGTCGAGCAGTTCGATCAGCGGATGCACGTTGTAGCCGCCCACCATCGTGCCGAGCAGCTCGGTGGCCTTGGCGCGCGAGATCAGCGCGACCTTCAGCTCGCCATGCGCGACCGCGGCCAGGAAGCTCGCCTTGACCTTGGCCGCGTCGTCGACGCCCGGCGGCACGCGGTGCGTGAGCAGATCGAGGAGGAAGGGCTCCTCGCCGGCCGGCGGCGCCCCGAGGAGCTCGATCAGCTCGGCGGTCTGCTTGGCATCGAGCGGCAGCGGCGGGATGCCGAGCGCGTTGCGTTCGGCGGCGTGTTGGCGGTAGGCGGCAAGCATGGCAACTCCTGCGGGGAATCGGTGAAGGATGGACGATCAGGCTGACATCAGGCTTTGGGCACGATGAGCTTCAAGCCCTTGAAGTAGTCGCGGTAGAAGCCCGCGTCGCGGGTGATGAGGGCGTCGCACTGCATCATGGCGTGTGCGCCGATGAGGAAATCGGGCACCGTGCGTGCCCCGGCGGCCAGCGCGTGGCCGCTGCGCAGGCGCTCCTTGTAGCGGCGCTGCATCTCGCCGGCGCGCACGGCGGAGCGCAGCTGCAGCGGCGAGAAGGCGATGCCGATGTCGTCGAGCAGTTCCATCACCACCGAGCCGCTGCCCAGCCCCGCCACCACCTCGGCCACCACGACTTCGCAGGCTCCCACCGGGCCTTCGGCCAGGGCGCTGCGCAGCGTGCGCTCGGCGGCCTCGGCACCGCCGCCGCCGCCGATCAGGTCGATCAGCACCGAGGAGTCCACGGCGATCATCGGGGCGCGTCGTCGGGGGGCGGATAGGGGTCGCCGGGGGCGCGGCCGCGCAGCTCGCGCATCACGTCGTCGGTGGTCACGCCGGGCGGCAGCTTGATGCGGCCGCGGGCACGGGCCAGCGCGTCGCCGGCATCCTTGCGCAGGATGATGCGGCCGCCTTCGACCTCGACCTTGAGCTTGGTGCCCTTGGTCAGGCCGAGCGCGTCGCGCACGGCCTTGGGCAGCGTGATCTGGCCGCGTTCGGCGACGGTGGCGTCCATGGTGCAGCTCCTGGGTGCGGCAGAATCGGAACGACTTGGTACGCATGAATAATACATACTTTGTGATGCATATTCAAGGCGCGCGAGGTCGTTGTGTCGCGGCGAGACGGCTGCGCCAACAGGGTCTCGCCATTGGTGTCATGCTGCGGCCACCGATGATGACGACCCCACCGCTAGCCGAGGCTCAGGTGCGTGCGCGGCTCGCAAGCCACCCCGGATGGACGCTGCGCGGCGGCAAGCTCGCACGCGAGCTGCGCTTCGCGGACTTTCGCGCCGCCTTCGTCTTCATGACGGCGGTGGCCGAAGTCGCCGAGGAGATGAACCATCATCCCGAATGGTTCAACGTCTACGACCGCGTGCGCATCGAACTGGCCACGCACGACGCCGGCGGCATCACCGACAAGGACTTCGCGCTGGCTGCGGCGATCGACCGGCTGGCGCAGGCGCATGGCGCGCGTGCGCGACCGGACGCGGCGTGAAGACGTCGTGTACAGCGATCGGCCGCACGCTCTTCGACAGCGCGCTCGGCCCCTGCGGCATCGCGTGGAACGAGCATGCGCTCACCTGGATCCTGCTGCCCGGCCGCACGCCCGCCGAAACCGCCGCGTTGCTGGCCAAGGTGAGCGACGGCGCGCCGCTGGTCAAGGTGAGCGACGGCGCGTCGCTCGTGTCGCCGCCCTGGCCCGCCTTCGTCGTCGACGCCGTGACCGGCATGCAGGCGCTGCTGGCGGGTCAGGCCGCGGACTTGAGCCGCGTGCCGATCGATCTGGCAGGCACCGCCCCGTTCGAGCGCGAGGTCTACGCGGCGACGCGCCGCCTCGCGGCGGGCCAGACCTGCACCTACGGCGAACTCGCGCGCGCCATCGGCTACCCGCACGCCGCGCGTGCCGTCGGCACGGCGCTCGGCCGCAACCCCTGGCCGCTGGTGGTGCCCTGCCATCGCGTGTTGGGCGCGGGAGGACGCATGGTCGGCTTCTCGGCGCCGGGCGGCGTGGCGACCAAGCGCCGGCTGCTGGCGATCGAGGCGGCTTGCGCGCCGCGGGCAGGCGAGTTGTTCTGAGGGCCTCGTCGGTCGGCTGCCATCGGGCTACGCGCCGCGCCGCGCCTTCAGCACGAACGCCGTCACCTGCCAGACGACCAGCAGCGCGATCAGGCCGAGCAACGTGGCGCTGATGGGACGCGTGACGAAGTCGCCGAAATGGCCGCGCGACAGCAGCATCGCGCGGCGGAAGTTGTCCTCGAGCATCGGGCCGAGGATGAAGCCGAGCATCAGCGGCGCGGCGTCGAGCCCCAGGCGCAGGAACAGGTAGCCCAGCAGGCCGAAGGCGGCGGTGGTGTAGATGTCGTCGAGGTTGTTGTTGACGCTGTAGGTGCCGATGCAGCAGAAGAACAGGATCACCGGGAACAGCACCTTGTAGGGAATCCTGAACACCGACAGCCAGTAGCGCACGAGCTGCACATTGAGCACCACCAGGAACACGTTGCCCACCCACATGCTGGCCACCAGCCCCCAGAACAGGTCGGGGTGCTCGGCGATCATGTTCGGCCCCGGCTGGATGCCCTTGATGATGAAGGCGGCCATCATCAGCGCCATCACGGCGTTCTCCGGAATGCCGATGCTCATCAGCGGGATGAAGCTGGTGCGCGCGGCGGCTTCGTCGGCGGCGGCCTGGCCGGCCACGCCTTCGATGGCGCCGCTGCCGATCTCGTGCTTGAAGCGGCTCAGCTTCTTGTCGACCGCGTAGGCGGCGAACTGGGCGATCGTCGGCCCGCCGCCGGGCAGGATGCCGAGGACGGAGCCGACGACGCTGCCGCGCAGTGCGCTCGGCACGATGCGCTTGAACTCCGGCCAGGTCGGCATCAGGTGGATCTTGCCGTTGAACGGCGTGCGCTCCTCGTGCTCGTCGAGGTTCTTCGTGATCTCGGCGATGCCGAAGCAGCCCAGTGCCACGCTGACCAGACCGACGCCGTCGGTGAGCGAGGCGATGTCGAAGGTGAAGCGCGGCACGCCGCTGTTGATGTCGGTGCCGATCTGCCCCAGCAGCACGCCCACCAGGCACATCGCCAGCCCGTTCAGCAGGCTGCCGGTGGTGACGAAGCTCACGCAGAAAAAGCCCGCCAGCATCAGCGCGCAGTAGTCGGCCGGGCCGAACAGGAAGGCGACTTCTCCGAGCGGCGGCGCCAGCCAGGCGAGCACGACGATGGCCACCGTGCCGCCGATGAAGCTCGAGATGCCGGCCGTGAACAGCGCCAGGCCGGTCTTGCCCGCGAGCGTCATCTGGTAGCCGTCGATGCAGGCGACGATGCTGCTGGCGTGCGGGATCTTCATCGTGATCGCGCTCACGCTGTCGCCGTACTGCGCACCGTAGTAGATGCCGGCCAGCATGATCAGCGCGCCGCCGGTCGGGATCGAGTAGGTGAGCGGCAGCAGCAGGCTGATGGTGGCCAGCGGCCCGAGGCCCGGCAGCAGGCCGACCAGCGTGCCCACGGTGCAGCCGATGGCGCAGTACATCAGGTTGTGCAGCGTGAGCGCGTGCTCGAAGCCGAAGGCGAGGTTGTGCAGCGCTTGCATCAGAACAGCGGCAAGTTGAGCCCGAGCAGCCTGCGGAACGCATAGGCCACGGCCAGCAGGCCGAGCGCGATCTTGACGTTGCGCCGCCACGAGAACGGCGGTGCCGCGAGGCCGGCGACGAGCACCATGAACACGATGCCGGCCGTCATGTCGAGCCGCTGCGAGACTTCGGCGAAGCCGACCAGCGCGAGCAGCAGCAGCCCGATGTGGCGCAGGCTCATCTGCAGCGGCACCGGTGCGACGAAGCGCGAGCGCACGATCTGCGCCAGCGCCAGCACGAACAGCAGCGCGCTCACCAGCAGCGGAAAAAGCCCCGGCCCGGCGTGGCTCAGCTCGCCGATCTGGTAGCGCAGCGCGCCCAGGCCGAAGGCCAGCGAGAGGGCCATCAGCAGCAGGCCACGGACGAGGTTGCGGTCGTTCATGCGGAGTCCATCGCGCCGGACGCGGACCAAGAGACTGCAGAATGTAGGGGAAGCGGCGGTGCCGCGGCAGGCGGCCAGCCCGTCCACGCGTCGCACGCCGCGCCACTGCGCCGATGGACATCGACAGCCGAACCAAGCGCCTGCTGCCCTGGCTGGTGGCCATCGCCTTCTTCATGCAGACGCTGGACGGCAGCATCCTCAACACGGCGCTGCCGCGCATGGCCGCCGATCTCGGCGAACGTCCGCTGCAGATGCAGAACGTGGTGGTGGCCTATCTGCTGACGGTGGCGCTGCTGATCCCGGCGTCGGGCTGGCTCGCCGACCGCTTCGGCACGCAGCGCGTGTTCATCGCCGCCATCGCGCTGTTCAGCCTGGGCTCGCTGCTGTGCGCGCTGTCGCCGAACCTGCGGCTGCTGGTGGCGGCGCGCGTCGTGCAGGGCGTGGGCGGGGCGCTGCTGCTGCCGGTGGGGCGGCTGGCGATGCTGCGCGCGATCCCGAAGGGTGAGTTGCTGTCCGTGCTCGCCTTCGTCGCGGTGCCGGGGCTGCTCGGGCCGCTGGTCGGGCCGACGCTCGGCGGCTGGATCGTGCAGGTCGCGACCTGGCACTGGGTGTTCCTGATCAACCTGCCGGTCGGCGCGGCCGGCATCGTGCTCGCGGCGCGCTACATGCCCGATCTGCGCGGGCCGCTGTACGAGTTCGATGCGCGCGGCTTCGGGCTGTTCTCGGCCGGGCTCGTGCTGGTGACGCTGGCGCTGCAGGGCCTGGGCGAGCGCGCCATCGGCGCGGCGACCTCGCTGCTGATGCTGGTGCTCGGCGTCGCGGCGATGGCCGCCTACTGGCTGCACGCGGTGCGCATCGAGCGGCCGCTGTTCAGCCCGACGCTGTTTCGCATCCCGACCTTCGCCGTCGGCGTCACCGGCAACCTGTTCTCGCGCATCGGCAGCGGCGCGATGCCGTTCCTGATGCCGCTCTTTCTGCAGCTGGCGCTCGGCTATTCGCCGGCCGACGCCGGCATGAGCCTGATCCCGACGGCGGTGGGCGCGATGCTGTCCAAGTCGTTCGCCGCGCCGCTCATCCGGCGCGTGGGTTACCGGCGCGTGCTCGGCACCAACACGCTGCTGGTCGGCGGCATGATCGCCAGCTTCTCGCTGGTCGGCCCCGCGCTGCCGCATGGCGTGCTGCTGCTGTGGCTGGGCGTGTTCGGCGTCGTCAACTCGCTGCAGTTCACGGCGATGAACACGCTCACGCTGGGCGATCTGGGGCGGGCGGACGCGAGCGGCGGCAACGGGCTGCTGTCGGTGGTGATGCAACTGTCGATGAGCCTGGGCGTGGCGGCGGCGGCGTCGCTGCTCACGGCCTTCGGCGGCAGCGGCCAGCCGCCGGGCAGCGCGGCGATCCTGCACGCCTTCCACGCCACCTTCGTCAGCGTCGGCTCGGTGTCGGCGGCGTCGGCGCTGATCTTCATGCAGTTGCGCAGCGACGAGCGGCCCGAGCACGCCGAGCCTTCGGCGGTGGAGGAGGGCTGACTGCCCTGGAGCACGGCCTGCCTGGCGCGTGAGGCCTGGGCGCGATGTGCGTGTGCGATGCGCGTGTGCGATGCGCGCTCAGCGTGCGCGCCGTCCCGCGACCCAGGTCTGTGCGATGCACAGCGCGTCGGTAGCGAAGATCCAGGCGTCGAGCACTTCGGTGAGATCGACGCCGTCCAGGCTCGCAGCCTGCGTGTCGAGCACGAGCAGATCGGCGCGCGCGCCGGCCACGAAGCCCCAGCGCGTGAAGCCCGCCGCCGCGGCGCCGCCGGCGCGGCAGGCGTCGAACAGGCGCGCGCCGGTGGAGCCTTCGAAACGCGCCGGGTCGGCGCCGACGTTGCGTCGCCTGAGTGCCAGCCGCTGCGCGTACTCGAGCCAGCGCAGTTCCTCGGCGGCGCTGCGGCTGACCTGACTGTCGGAGCCGATCGCCAGCGGCACGCCGCGCTCGAGCCAGCGCGGCAGGTCGGGCACGCCGTCGCCGAGGTTGGCCTCGGTGCTCGGGCAGATCACGACGCCGGCGCCTGCAGCGGCCACCGCCGCAATCTCTTCGGCCGTGGCATGCGTGGCGTGCACGAGCTGCCAGCGTGCGTCGAGCGCGAACTCGCGCGCCAGCCACTCGATCGGACGCGCGCCGGTGGCGGCCAGGCAGTCGTCGACCTCGCCGGTCTGTTCGGCGACGTGGATGTGGATCGGGCCGGCGTCGCCGGCGAGCGCGTCGACGAGCGTGCGCATCGACTGCGGCGACGCGGCGCGCAGCGAGTGGATGGCGACGCCGGCTTCGACCCGCGGCGCGCGCCAGCCGCGGATCGCGTCGCGCATCGCCAGCACGTCGGCCGCGCTGGTGGCAAAGCGGCGCTGGTCGGGCCGGAGCGCCGCTTGCGTGAAGCCGGCCCGCTCGTACAGCACCGGCAGCAGCGTGAGTCCGATGCCGCTGTCCGCGGCGGCGTCTGCCAGCGCACGGCTCATAACCAGCGGATCGGCGTAGCGGCTGCCGTCCTCGGCATGGTGCAGGTAATGGAACTCGCAGACCTGCGTGTAGCCGCCGGCCAGCAGCTCGCGATAGAGGCCGGTGGCGAGTTCGCGCAGCGCATCGGGCGTGATCGTGAGCGCCACGCCGTACATGCGGTCGCGCCAGCTCCAGAAGTCGTCGTGCGCGGACTGGCGCCGCTCGGCGCGGCCGGCGAAGGCGCGCTGGAAGGCGTGGCTGTGCGCGTTCACCAGGCCCGGCAGCACCGGCCCGGGCAGCCGCGTCGCGGCCTCGGGCGCGGCGTGGCCCGCCTCGATGCTCTGCCAATGACCGGTGGCGTCGGCCGCGAGCAGCACCGACGGCTGCCAGCGGCCGGCTAGCCAGGCCGCCGGGGCCCAGAGCAGCGTCGTGCGGTCGCCGCTCATTGCGTGCTGCGCGGCGTGCTGCGTGCGGCGCCGCGCCACGAGTGGCGTCGCGCCGCGCTCACGCCGGCCTCCAGTCGATCATCGTCTGTGCGAACGCGTGCAGCAGCGGAGCGATCGCCGCGGCGCGCTCTTCGTGCCAGCGATAGGGGGGTGCCTCGTCCATGTAGGCGCTCCACGCCATCTCGAGCTGCACCGCATGCACGCGTGCGGCCGGCCGGCCGTAGTGGCGTGTGATGTGGCCGCCCTTGAAACGACCGTCGACGACCCACGTGTAGTCGCGCTGCGCCGCGAAGCGCGCACCGAGCGCGTCGCGCAGCGTGGCGGCGCAGCTCGTGCCTTCGACGGTGCCCAGGTTGAGCTGCGGAAGCAGGCCCTCGAACAGCCACGGCAGTTCGCTCTTGATGCTGTGCGCGTCGAACAGCACGACATGCCCGTGCACGCTGCACAGGCGCTCGATCTCGGCGGCCAGCGCGTCGTGGTAGGGCTGCCAGTAGGTGGCGACGCGCGCACGAATCTCGGCCGCGTCGGGCGCCTGGCCGGCGCGGTAGATCGCGTCGCCGGTGAAGTGCCGCGTCGGGCACAGCTCGGTGTTGTTGCGACCGGCGTACATCGGGCGGTTGTCGCTCGGGCGGTTGAGGTCGACGACGTAGCGGCTCGCCTTGGGCACGATGAGGCTGGCACCCAGCCCGGCCGTGAAGGCCCAGAGGCGATCGACGAACCAGTCGGTGTCTTCGACGGCCAGCGCGCGCTCGGTCAGGCGCGGCGCGAGCTCGTCCGGGATCCAGGTGCCGGCGTGCGGCGCGCTCACCAGCAGCGGCACGCGGCCGCGCTGCAGGGTGTACAGCTCGCTCATGTCGGGTCTCGCAGCGTGCCGCCGAAGACGACGCGGCGGCAGGGGTTGTGGCCGAAACGGTAGGCGATCTCGCGCGGGTGCTGCGCGTCCCACACCACGAAGTCGGCGCGCCGGCCGGCGGCCAGCACGCCGCGGTCGGCCAGCCCGAGCGCGCGCGCGGCGTGCACGGTGACGCCGCGCCACGCTTCCTCGGGCGTCAGGCGGAACAGCGTGCACGCCATGTTCAGCATCAGCACGAGCGACAACGCGGGCGACGAACCGGGGTTGTGGTCGGTGGCGATGGCGATCGGCACGCCGGCCGCGCGCAGTGCGGCCACCGGCGGCAGCTTCGTCTCGCGCAGGTAGTAGTACGCGCCCGGCAGCAGCACGGCGACCGTGCCCGCTGCGCACATCGCTTCGATGCCGACGGCCGACAGATGCTCGAGGTGGTCGCACGACAGCGCGCCGAAACGCGCCGCGAGCGCAGCCCCTTCCTGGTTGCTCAACTGCTCGGCGTGCAGCTTGACCGGCAGGCCGAGCGCGGTGGCGGCGCGGAAGATGCGCTCGGTCTGCGCCGGCGTGAAGCCGATGGTGTCGCAGAACGCGTCGACCGCATCGACCAGGCCGGCGCGCTGCTGGCCGGCGAGCCAGCCGCAGGCGGAGTCGATGTAGGCGTCGGCACGGCCTTCGTACTCGGGCGGCAGCGCGTGCGCGGCGAGCGAGGTCGTGCGCACCGCGAGCGGCAGCTCGCGTCCGAGACGGCGCGCCACGCCCAAGCAGCGCGCTTCGTGCGCTTCGGCCAGGCCGTAGCCGGACTTGATCTCGAGCGTCGTCACGCCCTCGCGCATCAGCGCGCGCGCGCGCGCCGCGGCGCTGTCGTAGAGCTCGTCGTCGCCGGCCGTGCGCGTCGCCTCCACGGTCGAGCGGATGCCGCCGCCGGCGCGTGCGATCTCTTCGTAGCTCGCGCCTTGCAGCCGCCGTTCGAACTCGGCGGCGCGGTCGCCGCCGTAGACCAAGTGCGTGTGCGCATCGACCAGGCCCGGCGTGACGAGGGCGCCGCCGAGGTCGTGCTCGGCATCGGCCCGCAGGCCGGCGGGCAGCGCGTCGTGCGCGCCGACCCAGGCCAGGTGGCCGCCCTCGACGACAAGTGCGCCGTGCGCTATCCAGCCCCAGGGCGCGGCAGCGTCCATCGTGGCCAGCCGCGCGTTGCGCCACAGCACCCTCGTCATTCGGCCTCCAGCGTCAGCCAGAACGCGTGCGGCGCCGTGCGCAGCGTCCAGGCGGCGGCGCCGGCGTCGTCGCTCCACAGCAGCGTGCCGGCGGCCAGCGCCTCGGTGCGGTCCTCGATGTCGACGAGTGCCGGCGCGGCCGCGAACAGCGCGCGAAAGCTCCGGTCGCCCTGCACGCTCGAGCCGCCGTGCGCGCGGCGCATGCGCGCGAGGCCTTCGCCGCGACGCGCCATGAAGTTCAGATCGTGCGTCGTGCCGCCGAGCAGGCGGCACGGCGGGGCGTCCTCGCCTTCGAACGCCACCGGCTCGTCGTGCGGCGTGAGCGTCACCGGGCCGCGCGGCAGCGCGAGCGCCACGCCTTCGCCATCGAGCACCGCGAACCAGCGGCGCACGCCGGGGAAGGGCGAAAAGTCGCCGCTGCGTGCGATCTCGGCCACGCTCACCCGCAGCCGCCAGTCGTCGCCGTGCGGCCAGGCCAGCAGTTGGCGCGTGATGCCGCCGCCGTTACGCCACGGCGTGGCCGGGCAGTCGGCCAAGTGGACGCGATGCAGGGTGCTCATGCCGGGCTCATTGTCGGCGTGCGGGCCGCGTCGTGCCGCACGGCGTGGCGTGCCGCGTGCTCACGGCGCGAACTGCCCTTCGAGCGCATAGCGCGTGCCCGGATGCACGAGGCGGCCGATGGTGATCGCCGCTTCGCGTGTGAAGGTGCGCCGCACGATGACCAGACAGGGTGCGTCGCCGGCGACGCCCAGCAGCCGCGCTTCCTCGGCGGTGGGGCGTGCCGCTTCGATCGAGTATTGCGCGCGCCACAGCGCCGTGTGCTCGAACAGGTAGTGCGTCGGCGTGATGCGCGCGAAGTCCGCCTCGAGGTAGTGCGGCGCGCAGGCCGGGTTGACGAAGCGGTCCTCGCACTGCAGCGGCGTCTCGTCCTCGCAATGCACGATCAGCGTGTGGAAGACCTCGGCGCCCACGGCCACGCCGAGCTGCGCGGCGAGCGCGGCGCCGGCCGGCTCGGCGCGCTGCAGGTGCACGCGGGCGCGGTGGCGATGGCCGCGCGCCTCGATCTCCTCCTGCAGGTCGTGGATGGTGAGCGTGCTGCTCACGCGATGCAGCGGCGCCGCGAACGTGCCCACGCCCTGCGTGCGCGCCACCAGGCCCTCGGCTTGCAGCTCGCGCAG
>JAGWTJ010000184.1 GCA_028869005.1 Burkholderiales bacterium
CGGGGCGCCATGATTCCGCACGCACCGACGCGCGGACGCAGCCAGGCACGCAGCGTGACGAACTGAGCGACGCCGCGCTGCGACGGTGCGGCGCGCGCTATCACCTGCATAGCGAGGGCCAATTCGCCATCGGCGCCGTGGTGACGTAAGGTATGCCTGCCCCGATTCTGGGCGAGGAGCACCGACATGACCGCCAAGCTGACCACCAACGCCGGCTGCCCCGTCGCCGACAACCAGAACGTGCTGACCGCCGGGCCGCGCGGCCCGCAATTGCTGCAGGACGTCTGGTTCCTCGAGAAGCTCGCGCACTTCGACCGCGAGGTGATCCCCGAGCGGCGCATGCACGCCAAGGGCAGCGGCGCCTACGGCAGCTTCACCGTCACGCACGACATCACGAAATACACGCGCGCCAAGATCTTCTCGGCCGTCGGCAAGAAGACCGAGTTGTTCGCGCGCTTCACGACCGTGGCCGGCGAGCGCGGCGCGGCCGACGCCGAGCGCGACATCCGCGGCTTCGCCGTCAAGTTCTATACCGAGGAGGGCAACTGGGATCTGGTCGGCAACAACACGCCGGTGTTCTTCCTGCGCGACCCGCTCAAGTTCCCCGACCTCAACCACGCCGTCAAGCGCGATCCGCGCACCAACCTGCGCAGCGCGAAGAACAACTGGGATTTCTGGACCTCGCTGCCCGAGGCGCTGCACCAGGTGACGATCGTGATGAGCGATCGCGGCATCCCGGCCAGCTACCGCACGATGCACGGCTTCGGCAGCCACACCTTCAGCTTCATCAACGCGCGCAACGAGCGCCACTGGGTGAAGTTCCACTTCGAGTGCCGGCAGGGCATCCGCAACCTCACCGACGCCGAGGCCGAGGCGCTGATCGGCCAGGATCGCGAGAGCCACCAGCGCGACCTGTACGAGGCCATCGAGCGTGCCGACTATCCGAAGTGGACGCTGAAGGTGCAGGTCATGCCCGAGGCCGACGCCGCCAAGGTGCCGTACCACCCGTTCGACCTGACCAAGATCTGGCCGCACAAGGACTACCCGCTGATCGAAGTCGGCGTGATGGAACTCAACCGCAATCCGGAGAACTTCTTCGCGGAGGTCGAGCAGTCGGCGTTCAACCCGGCGAACATCGTTCCCGGCATCGGCTTCTCGCCCGACAAGATGCTGCAGGGACGGCTGTTCTCGTACGGCGACGCGCAGCGCTACCGGCTCGGCGTCAACCACCACCTGATCCCGGTGAACGCCGCGCGCTGTCCGGTGCACAGCTACCACCGCGACGGCGCGATGCGCGTCGACGGCAACCACGGCGGCACGCTCGGCTACGAACCCAACAGCGAAGGCCAGTGGCGCGAGCAGCCCGACTATCGCGAGCCGCCGCTCGCGCTCGAGGGCGCGGCCGACCACTGGAACCATCGCGAGGACGGCGACTACTACTCGCAGCCCGGCGCGCTGTTCCGCCTGATGACGCCGGTTCAGCAGCAGGCGCTGTTCGACAACACCGCGCGTTCGATCGCCGAAGCACCGCGCGCCATCCAGTTGCGCCACATCGGCCACTGCCTGCAGGCCGACCCGGCCTACGGTGCCGGCGTCGCCAAGGCGCTGGGCGTCCCGGCGTCGGAACTGCCGCGCCGCTGACGCGCTTGCGTCGGCGGGCTGCGTCGGCCGGCGGCGCACGCCCGCGCCGGCCTCCGCCGCATTCGTTTGTTGTGTAATCCCTCATACCGGGAAGAAGGAGTCGTCCGACATGGCCAAGAAGTCTTCCACCCGCAGCGAGCGCGTGCGCATCGACATCGGCATCTCGACCAAGGACCGCGGCACCATCGCCGGCGGCCTCGCCAAGCTGCTTGCCGACACCTACACGCTGTATCTGACGACGCACAACTTCCACTGGAACGTCACCGGGCCGATGTTCAACACGCTGCACGCGATGTTCATGGCCCAGTACACCGAGCTGTGGAACGCGGTCGATCCGATCGCCGAGCGCATCCGTGCACTCGGCCACCCGGCGCCGGGCTCGTACGCCGATTTCGCGCGCCTGGCTTCGCTGCCCGACGCGCCGAGCGCGCCGCCGAAGGCGCTCGACATGGTGCGCATCCTGGTCGACGGGCACGAGGCGGTGGCGCGCACCGCGCGCGACGTGTTCGCCGTGGCTGCCGCGGCCGACGACCAGCCGAGCGCCGATCTGCTGACGCAGCGCCTCGACATTCACGAGAAGACCGCGTGGATGCTGCGCGTGCTGCTCGAGGATTGAGCGCCATTTGTTCGCCGGTCAGCGGCGGCGAGGCAGCGGCCGCCCCATGACCGAGAGCGGCGGCCTGCTGCCGGCCAACACCTGGCCGTACACGCAGATCCTGATGCGGCTGGCGCTCGGCCTCGCGCTCGGGCTGCTGATCGGGCTCGAGCGCGAGCGGCGCGGCAAGGAGGCCGGGCTGCGCACGTTCGGCTTCATCGGGCTGCTCGGCACCATCGGCGGCGCGCTCGGCACGCCGTACGCGCTGGCCACGCTCGCGCTCGTGGGCTTGCTGGTGGCGATCCTCAACGTCTCGTCGCTGCGCGCCAACCTGGGCACCGAGCTCACCACCTCGGCGGCGATGGTGGTGACCTGCATGGCCGGCATCCTGTGCGGACGCGGTCACACCATCGCGCCGGCCGCGGTGATGGTGTCGGCCACCGCGCTGCTGGCATGGAAGGAGCGCCTGGCCGACTTCTCGATGGGCGTGTCCGAAGGCGAGATCCGCTCGGCCATCCTGCTCGCGGTGCTGGCCATCGTGATCTACCCGGCGCTGCCCGAGGGCGCCGTCGGGCCCTGGCGCCTGATCGAGCCGCGTGCGGCCTGGGTGGCGGTGATCCTGATCGCCGGCATCGGCTTCTTCAACTATGTGCTGTGGAAGATGTACGGCACGCGCGGCACCGAGCTGTCGGGCTTCTTCGGCGGGCTGATCAACAGCAACTTCACCGTCATCGAACTGGTCGAGCGCGTACGCGAGGTGGGCGCGGCCTATGTCGGCACGGCCTATCGCGGCATCGTGCTGGCGATCGGCGCGATGACCGTGCGCAACGCCGCGCTGCTGCTGATCCTGGCGCCGCCGGCGCTGGTACGCGCCTTCTCCGCGTTCGCGCTGATGCTCGGCGTGAGCGTCGCGCTGGTCGCGCTGAGCCGGCGGCGCGACCGCTCGGCCGCCGGCCAGACGCCCGACATCCATCTGGACATGCCGTTCTCGCTGCCGCAGGCGCTCAAGTACGGCGTCCTCTTCATGGTGCTGCATGCGTTGGGCGCGCTCACGCAGCGCGAGTTCGGCGACACGGGCTTCTACTTCGTCAGCATCGTCGGCGGGCTGCTGTCCAGCGCGAGCACGGTCGCCGCCGCGGCGGCGCTGGCCGCGCAGGGCAGCATTCCACCGGCCACCGCGGGCGTCGGCTCGGTGCTGGCGTCGTTCACGAGCGTCGTGTTCAGCCTGTCGTTCGTGCTGCGCTCGCGCAACGGCGGACTGATCCGCCAGCTCTCGCTGTCGATGCTGGTCATCGCTGCGGCCGGCCTCGTGGGATTGCTGGCGGGTCAATTCGCCGAGCCCTGGGTCAGCTCGTGGCTGACCAATCTCGGTTGACGCGCAGCCTCAACGACCGCGGCGGCGGTCGTCGACGGATCGATTTGCCACGACACGCGCTGTGGCCGCGCGCGCCACACCGTGCGCACCGGCGGCGAACGGCGCACCATGGACGCTTCGACAACCACCGAAGGAGCAGCATCCATGGTCACACGCACCTCTTCCGCCCAATGGGACGGCTCGCTCAAGAGCGGCAGCGGCCGCATGCGGCTGGGCAGCGGGGCCTATGAGGGTCCGTTCAGTTTCGCGTCGCGCTTCGAGTCGGGTCCCGGCACCAACCCCGAGGAGCTCATCGGTGCGGCGCACGCGGGCTGCTACTCGATGTTCCTGTCGGCCCTGCTCGACAAGGCCGGCACGCCGGCCAAGAGCATCCGCACCAGCGCCAGCGTGCGCATCAACGACGCGCTGACGATCGATCTGATCGAACTCGACACCGTGGCCGAGGTGCCCGGCCTCAGCGCAGCGAAGTTCCTCGAGCAGGCCGAGGCGGCGAAGGCGGGCTGCCCGGTCAGCAAGGCGCTGGCGGGGCCCGAGATCCGACTCAAGGCGCGGCTCGCCGGTGCCTGAGCCTGGCGGCCGGTGACGCGCCGGGCGTGGCGGCGAACACCAGCCGGTGATCGACACCGAGCCATTCGCCCGTGGTCTGCCGTCGCCACGTGAAGTCGACCGCCTGAGCGCCGCGCAGCGCGGCCGTGGGCAGACGGGCCACATGCAGACCGAGGCTCGGCAGCGGCTCGGTGTGCAGATCGGCGGCGTTGCGCCAGCCGTCGACGCCCCAGTGCAGCAGCGCCGGCTCGTGCAGGCAGACGAGGGTGTCGACGCCGGCCGCGGCACGCGTCAGCGGCGCCTGCTCGAGCCAGACCGTGACGCCGGGCGCGGGGCGGCGGCCGCCGTAGCGCTGCCATACGGAGGCCGGGCAGTCACAGGGCCGCGTGCCGTGGCACGACAGCGCCAGCTTGACGAACTCGGCATGGGTCCAGGCCAGCGGCATCGCCGAGCCGGTCGGGCGGCCCGGATACAGGCGCCGCTCGGGGATCGGCGCTTCGTCCCACACCTGCTCGGGCAGCATGCCGCCGGCGCTCGCCATATCGGCCATCGCCTGCAGATAGGGCATCGGATCGCGCCCGGCCAGCAGCTCGTAGTGCCCGCGTTCGCCGGTCAGCAGCGGCCACGGCCGCCCGCAGCCGGTGCCGTCGAAGGGCGCGCCGTTGGCGTGCTCGCCGTAGCCGTCGCCGTTGTAGCGGCGCCAGGCGGGGCCGCTGGGCGTGTCCACGCGCAACAGCGCGTCGATGACCTTCACGGTGTCGCGCACCAGCGGGTCGTCGGCGGCGCGCAGCCCGAAGCGCACGAGCTGCAGGGCGTCGGTCGACACCTGTTCGTCGGCCGGCGGCGCTTCGTCGCCCGCCCGGTTCTTGATCGGCACGCGCCGCTGCAGGGCGCGCTCGTCGCCGAACACCGTGGCCGGCGCGACGCGCACGTAGTAGCCGGCGACGCCCAGCCGACGCGCCAGCGCGCTGTCGGTGACCGCGGTGAAGTCCTCGATGCGCGCATTCCAGTCGTCGGCCAGCGCGAGCACGAACTCGCGCGCCGCCGGCTCGACGAACTGCGAACCCGCCACCAGCGCCGCGATGCAGACGGCGAGCGTGAACGGGTTGACGCCGGCGTCCTCCTCCCAGCGGTCCTGATCGGTGGCCGGCCCGGTGCGCGCGATGAAGCCTAAAGCGCGGCGCACCATCTCGCGCACCTCGATGCCGCCGAGCGCGCCGTGCTCGGCCAGCAGCGCGGCCAGCAGGACCGGGAAGGCGGCCTCGTCGAGCTGCACGCCGCCCCAGTACGGTTTGCCGCCGAGCCACTGGTTCTGATTCCAGTGGCCGTCGGCGTGCTGCGAGGCGATGAGATAGCGCAGCACGTCGCGCGCCTCGGCCTGCTGGCCGAGCACCAGCAGCGCGCCGGCGCATTCGACGAGGTCGCGCGGCCACACCAGGTGGTAGCCGCCGCGCTCGTCGCGGCTGTTGCCCCACGGCACGCTCAGGCTGGCCACCATCGCACCTGGGTGGATCTTGTCCTGATGCACGTGCAGCGCCATCGCCGAGACGGCTAACTGCGCATGCAGCTCGGGACTCAGCAGCGTGCACGCCACCGACGTCAGCGACGCCTGCCAGCGCATCCAGTCGTCGACCTGGCGCGCCCAGGGTTCGTCGAAGGGCTGCGTCAGCGCGCCGAAGGCGAGCGTCGTCGCGGCCTCGGGGCTGGCACCGAAGGCCAGCGCCAGCACCGAGCGGCGCGGCAGCTCGGCCATCAGCGCGACGTTGCCGGGCCCGGCGCTGTCGTACTGCCAGCGCATGGCGCCGTTGCGGTCGAAGTCCTGCCAGCCGTCGCTGGCGCCGACGCAGCCGGCGCTGGCGCGGCCGACGGCATCGCGTTGCGTGCCGTCGACGGCGGCCAGTGCGATCGAGGTCGAGACGTCCTCGTCGGCGCGGGCGGCGCGCAGCACGCGGCGTCCGCCGTAATCGATGACCTCGGCGAGGTTGTCGTGCCCGGTGCCGCCGACGTGCGGCGCGAGCAGCGCGTACGGGCGCAGCGTGGCCTCGCCCTGCAGCGCGACTTCGACCAGCAGCACGTCGCGGCGCGGATCGGCGACGATGCGCAGCGTGAGCGTGAAGCGCTCGTGCGTGTGCACGATGCGCAGCGCCGGGATGCCGGGCGCCGGCGTGGCCAGCGTGTAGTTGCCGAGCCGCTTGACCTCGCACCAGAAGCCGGCGTCGTCGGCGACGATGAAGCCGAGGTCGCGGATCTGCGGTGTGTCGATGCGCGGGAAGTAGACCTCGTTGACGATGCCGAAGCCGACCGTGAACCACAGCCGCGCCGGACCGAGCGAGGAGCCGACGATGTCCTTGGCGCTGCTGGTCCAGGTCGGCGCGATGCCCGGCGCACCCGGAGCGGGAGCGCCGGTCATGGCGCAGGCGCCGCCTTCGCCGCCTTCGCCCCGAACGCCGGCTGCGTCGTGCCGGCCGCGTTCCACAGACGAAAGCCGCCGACGAAGGCGTTGCAGTTGTCGCCGCGTCGCACGTACTCCGGCAGCGTCTTCATGCGGCGCACATTGCCGCCGCCCAGCACGACGTAATCGGGGCCGAGTGCAGCGCGCAGTTCCTCGACCACGTCGAGCACGGCCTTGCGCCACTTCTTCTTGCCCAGCCGCTCGAGGCCACCGATGCCGACATAGTCCTCGTAGGTGCGGCCCTTTCGATACGGCAGGTGCGCCAGTTCCATCGCCTCGAGCCGACCGTCGACGATGAGTGCCGAGCCGAGACCGGTGCCCAGGCCCAGGAACAGCATGCGGCCGCCCTCGTAGCTGCCGAGTGCCTGCATCGCCGCGTCGTTGGTCAACCGGACCGGCCGCCCGAAGGCCGCCGCGAAGTCGAAGCCGACCCAGCCCGCGCCCAGGTTGTGCGGCTCCTGCAGCGGCGCGCCGTGCAGCACCGGGCCCGGATAGCCGATCGACACGGCGTCGAAGCGCCAGCCGCGTGCGACCTCGCGCACGCCCCGGACCATCTGCGCCGCGGTCAACGTCGGGCCCGAAACAAAGGCACGCGGCGTCCGCTGGCCGCTCGCCAGGCACT
>JAGWTJ010000185.1 GCA_028869005.1 Burkholderiales bacterium
CGGCCTTGACGATGTCCTGGCAGTCGTCGAACACGCCCTCGATGGCGATGTTGTGGATGTTGGCATCGCCGAGGCTGTACATCTGCGCCTGCTGGAACGGGCTCATGCGGCCGTGCGGGCTGAGCATGAAGACGTCGATGCCGCGGCGGCCGCGCAGCGCGTACTCGGCGGCGCTGCCGGTGTCGCCGCTGGTCGCGCCGAGGATGTTGAGGCGCTCGCCGCGCCGTCCGAGTTCGTACTCGAAGAGCGCGCCCAGCAGCTGCAGCGCGATGTCCTTGAAGGCCAGCGTCGGGCCGTTCGAGAGCTCCTGCAGCCACAGGCCCTCTTCGAGCTCGACCAGCGGCGTAATGGCGCGCGTGCCGAACACGGCCTCGGTGTAGGTGGCACGCGTGAGCCGCTCGAGGTCGGCGGCCGGGATGTCGTCGGCGAACAGCGAGAGGATCTCGAAGGCCAGCTCGGCGTAGCCGAGGCCGCGCCAGCGCGCCAGCGTCGCGCCGTCGACGCGCGGATAGCGCTCGGGCAGGTACAGGCCGCCGTCGGGCGCCAGGCCCTCGAGCAGGATGTCGGTGAAGCCTCGCCGCGTGGCGTCGCCGCGCGTGCTGAGGTATCTCAACTCAGTTCCTCCTTGCGGATGCGCACGATGGGCGCCAGCACCGTCGGCAGCGACTGCATCTGCGCCAGCGCGCGCTGCATGCGCGCCTCGACGGTGTCGTGCGTGAGGATGATGAGATCGCTTCTGCCCTCGCCCCCGGCCTGTCCTTTCGAGTCGGCGCCTCCAGCGCTGGGGCGCTGCAGCACCGCGTCGATGCTGATCTCGGCCTCTGCCAGGATGCCTGTGATGCGCGCCAGCACGCCGGCCTTGTCGGCGACCACCAGGCGCAGGTAGAACGAGGTCACCACGTCGGCGATCGGCAGCACCGGCGTGTCGGCCAGCGCGCCGGGCTGAAACGCCAGCTGCGGCACGCGGTGGTGCGCTTCGGCGCTGGCCAGGCGCGCGATGTCGACCAGGTCGGCGATGACGGCGCTGGCCGTCGGCTCGCTGCCGGCGCCCTTGCCGTAGTACAGCGTCGTGCCGACCGCGTCGCCGTGCACGACGACGGCGTTCATGGCGCCTTCGACGTTGGCCACCAGGCGTTGGCTCGGCACCAGCGTCGGGTGCACGCGCAGCTCGATGCCGCCGGCGCCGCCGCCGCGTGCCGCCTTCAGGTCGTCGCGCCGCTTGGTGATGCCGAGCAGCTTGATGCGGTAGCCGAGCTGCTCGGCGTAGCGGATGTCGGCCGCCTGCAGCCCGCCGATGCCTTCGACGTAGGCCTTGTCGAACTGCACCGGGATGCCGAAGGCGATGGCGCTCATGAGCGTCACCTTGTGCGCGGCGTCGATACCCTCGATGTCGAAGGTCGGGTCGGCCTCGGCGTAGCCGTGCGCCTGCGCGTCGGCCAGCGCGGCGCCGAAGTCCAGCCCCCTGGCGCGCATCTCGCTCAGGATGAAGTTGGTCGTGCCGTTGATGATGCCGGCCACCCACTCGATGCGGTTCGCGGTCAGTCCCTCGCGCAGCGCCTTGATGATCGGGATGCCGCCGGCCACCGCGCCTTCGAAGGCGACGATCACGCCCTGCGCGCGCGCGGCGGCGAAGATCTCGGTGCCGTGCACCGCGAGCAGCGCCTTGTTGGCGGTGACGACGTGCTTGCCGGCGGCAATCGCCTCCAGCACCAGCGTCTTGGCGATGCCGGTGCCGCCGATCAGCTCGACCACGATGTCGAGGGCCGGATCTTCGATCAGCGCGCGCGCGTCGGCCACCACCTCGGCGCCGTCGCCGACGATGCGCCGGGCGCGCTCGACGTCCAGATCGGCCACCTTGGCGATGCGGATCTCGCGTCCGGCGCGGCGGCGGATCTCCTCGCGGTTGCGCCGCAGCACCTCGAAGGTGCCGCGACCGACGGTGCCGATGCCGAGCAGCCCGACCTGGATGGGTGTGTTCATGCGTGGTGACGCTTGCGGTAATGCGCGAGGAAGCGCTCGATGCGGGCGACGGCCTCGGTGAGGTCGTCGACGGTGGGCAGGAAGACCATGCGGAAGTGGTCGGTGCCCGGCCAGTTGAAGCCGCTGCCCTGCACGATCAGCACCTTCTCCTCGGCCAGCAGTTCGTAGGCGAACTGCTGGTCGTCGGCGATCGGATACAGCTTCGGGTCCAGGCGCGGGAACATGTACAGCGCCGCCTTGGGCTTGACGACGCTCACGCCCGGGATCTGCGCGAGCAGTTCGTGGGCCGTGTCGCGCTGGCGCGCCAGGCGACCGTGCGGCGCCACCAGGTCCTTGATGCTCTGGTAGCCGCCGAGCGCGGTCTGGATCGCGAGCTGCCCGGGCGTGTTGGCGCACAGCCGCATCGACGCCAGCATGTTCAGGCCCTCGATGTAGTCGCGCGCGCGCCGCTTGTCGCCCGACACCACCATCCAGCCCGAGCGGAAACCGCACGAGCGGTAGTTCTTGGACAGGCCGTTGAAGGTGACGAACAGCACGTCGTCGGCCAGACTCGCGATGCTGGTGTGAGTGTGACCGTCGTACAGCGTCTTGTCGTAGATCTCGTCGGCGAACACGATCAGCTCGTGCTGGCGCGCGATCTCGACCAGGCCGACCAGCAGATCGTCCGGGTACAGCGCGCCGGTCGGGTTGTTCGGGTTGATGACGACGATGGCCTTGGTGCGTGGCGTCACCTTGCTGCGGATGTCGTCCAAGTCGGGCAGCCAGCCGGCGCCCTCGTCGCAGCGGTAGTGCACCGCGGTGCCGCCGGCCAGCGTCGCGACGGCGGTGTGCAGCGGGTAGTCGGGCGACGGGATCAGCACCTCGTCGCCGGCGTCGAGCAGCGCGTTCATGGCGATGGCGATCAGCTCGGAGGCGCCGTTGCCGAGGTAGACGTCGTCGACGCTGACGCCGGCGACGCGCTTTTCCTGCGTGTAGTGCACCACCGCCTTGCGCGGCGCGAACAGGCCCTTGCTGTCGGTGTAGCCGGCGGCCTCGGACGACGGCAGGTTGTGGATCATGTCCTGCACGATCTCGTCGGGCGGCAGCAGGCCGAAGGCGGCGACGTTGCCGATGTTCAGCTTGAGGATGCGGTGGCCCTCCTCCTCCATCTGCCGTGCCTTGTCGAGCACCGGACCGCGGATGTCGTAGCCGACGTTGGCGAGCTTGCTGGATTTGGCGACGGGCTTCACGGGCGGGGAGGCGGTCTGGCGAACGAGGAATCTAGAATTATCGGGCAATGAAGTTCCAGCCCGACACCATCGAGGGCGTCAACGTCATCACGCGCTACGACGCGGCGGGGCCGGCGCAGGTGCAGGGCTGCGTCTGGGTCGGCGCGACGCCCTTCACGCACAGCGTGCTGGTGCCCTGGACGGGGCTCGTCGAGCCTTGGCAGCGCGGCGGCTTTGCCGCGCTTGCAGCAGCCGACTTCGAGCGTGTCGCGACGCTGGCGCCCGAGGTCGTGATCTTCGGCAGCGGCGCACGGCTGCACTTCGTGCCGGCGGCGCTGATGCGCGCGCTGATCGAGCGCGGTATCGGCGTCGAGACGATGGACACCGGTGCGGCCTGCCGCACCTACAACGTGCTGGTCGCCGAGCGGCGCCCGGTGCTGGCCGCGCTGCTGCTGTCTGCCGAATGAGCGCCACCGCGCGGCACCGGGCGCGGCGGACGAAGACTTTATAATGATGGGCTGAACCGGCTTCGGGGCGCCTCAACCTCCCCGCGGCGCGCCGAACGAGAACTTCATCCATGACGCCCGTCCTCAACAAAGCCCTGCCCGAGTTCGAAGCGTTCGCCACCGGCGGCGTGAAGTTCACGCCGCAGTCCGTGCTCGGGCATGCCGTCGTGCTGTATTTCTACCCGAAGGACAACACCCCCGGCTGCACGACCGAGGCGTTGCAGTTCCGCGACCATCACAAGGACTTCACCAAGGCCGGTGCGGTGGTGTTCGGCGTCTCGCGCGACAACCTCGCGTCGCACGAGAAGTTCAAGACCCAGCTCGGCCTGCCGTTCGAGCTGATCGCCGACACCGAGGAAAAGCTCTGCCACATGTTCGGCGTGGTCAAGAACAAGATCATGTACGGCAAGAAGGTCAAGGGCATCGAGCGCAGCACCTTCCTCATCGACGCCCAGGGCGTGCTGCGTGCCGAATGGCGCGGCATCAAGGTCGCCGGGCATGTCGAGGACGTGCTCAAGGCGGTGAAGGCGTTGAAGAAGGCCTCTTGAGCCACGCGCGACCCGGCCCGCGGCGCGCTGCCGCCGCCCGCGTCCACTGCCGTCTGCCTGACCGAGCCGCACGGGTCCCTGTGCGGCTCTTTCGCTTGCGTTGACCAACAACCCACCATGCCCCTGCCCAAGCCCCCTGCCCGTCCCGGTCACATGCTGGCCAGCATCGACTACGAGGCGCAGGCCGCGCCGAAGACGGGCAAACGCTCGACGCAGCCGCGCGCGGCCGCCGACGCGCCGGCGCAGGGGGCGCTGGAGCTGCACGACCACGGCGCGCCCCTTGTCGCGCGCGCCCCATCTGCAGCGGCGACGACACCGCCGGCGCAGTCAGTACGGTCCGCCGCGCCCGCACCGGCTGCACTGCTGACCGCAGCCGTCCGTGCGACCCCCGCTGCCCCGCCCTCGGCCGCCTCCGCGGCAACGGCGCCGACGGTTTCGGAGCGCCCCGCGCTGGCCGCGGCCCCGCTGCGCCCGGCCCCCGCCGTGCGCCCGCACAAGCCGCGCGGCGACGGGCCGGCCAAGCTGTTCGTGCTCGACACCAACGTGCTGATGCACGATCCGGCGAGCCTGTTCCGCTTCGACGAGCACGACGTGTTCCTGCCGATGATCACGCTCGAGGAACTCGACGACCACAAGAAGGGCATGAGCGAGGTGGCGCGCAACGCGCGCCAGGTGAGCCGCGACCTGGACGCGCTGGCCGGCGCCGCCGGCAAGGAGGCGCGGCTGGACCCGGCCGCCGGCATCGAGCTGGCCTCCACCGGCCACCGCGAAGCCGCCGGCAAGCTCTACTTCCAGACCACGCACTTCGACGTGAAGCTGCCGCCCGGATTGCCGCAGGGCAAGGCCGACAACCAGATCCTCGGCGTCGTGCAAAGCCTGCGCGAGCAGCAGTCGGGACGCGAGATCGTGCTGGTGTCCAAGGACATCAACATGCGCATCAAGGCGCGTGCGCTCGGACTGCCGGCCGAGGACTACTACAACGACCGCACGCTCGAGGACGGCGACCTGCTCTACACCGGCGTGCTGCCGCTGCCGGCCGACTTCTGGGAGCGCCACGGCAAGACGATCGAGAGCTGGCAGCAAGGTGGCCACACCTTCTATCGCATCGCCGGGCCGCTGGTGCCGGCGCTGATGATCAACCAGTTCGTCTACCTCGAGACGCCGGGCACGACGCCGCTGTACGCGCGCGTCACCGAGATCACCGGCAAGACCGCGGTGCTCAAGACGTTGCGCGACTACACGCACGGCAAGAACGCGGTGTGGGGCGTGACGGCACGCAACCGCGAGCAGAACTTCGCGCTCAACCTGCTGATGGACCCCGAGTGCGACTTCGTCACGCTGGCCGGCACGGCGGGCAGCGGCAAGACGCTGATGACGCTTGCCGCCGGCCTGGCGCAGGTGCTCGACGAGCGTCGCTACAGCGAGATCGTCGTCACCCGCGTCACGGTGCCGGTGGGCGAGGACATCGGCTTCCTGCCCGGCGACGAGCAGGAGAAGATGGGGCCGTGGATGGGCGCGCTCGACGACAACCTCGAGGTTCTGGCGCGCAGCGACTCGAGCGCCGGCGAGTGGGGGCGCGCCGCGACCAACGACCTGGTGCGCGCGAAGATCAAGATCAAGAGCCTGAACTTCATGCGCGGGCGCACCTTCTTGAACAAATACGTGCTGATCGACGAGGCGCAGAACCTGACGCCCAAGCAGATGAAGACGCTCATCACGCGCGCCGGCCCGGGCACCAAGATCGTCTGCCTGGGCAACCTGGCGCAGATCGACACGCCCTACCTCACCGAGGGCTCGAGCGGCCTGACCTATGCCGTCGACCGCTTCAAGGGCTGGCCGCACGGCGGGCACGTCACGCTGGCGCGCGGCGAGCGCTCGCGGCTGGCGGACTTCGCCAGCGACGTGCTGTAGCCCGCGGCGGCGCCAGGCGCCGCGCCGCGGCTTGGATGTTCAACTGCGCGCCGGATCGCGCACGCGCACGAAGCTCGCGAAGCGCGGCACGCCGCTCGCGGTGACGCTGCGGTAGCGATAGGTGACGACGCTGCCCACTGCCGGCGGATCGGCGCGCTGCGTGTCGGTGAGGCCGCTGCCGAGCAGGAATTCGACGCCCTCGGGCGTGCGCACCTGCAGCGCGCCGAGCCGGCCCTCGAGGCGGCCGCGGCCTGCCACATGCGCCACCACGAGCGCCTCGGCGTCGGCCACCGGCTTGAGCTTGAGCACGGCCTCGCTGCGGCCGGGGCGCCAGAGGGCGTCGGCACGGTGCAGCACCAGGCCTTCGCCGCCGCCGCGCACCACCTCGTCGAACCAGCGGGCAAGGGCGGCGCGGTCGACGAGCGTGCGCTGCGCGACGGCCTGCAGCGCGTCGAAGCGCTGCGCACGGCACAGCTCGGCCAGCCGCGCCGCGCGCTGCGCGAACGCGCCTTCGGCGCCGGGCAGGTCGAACACCATGTAGCGCAGCGCGCGCCACGGGGCGTCGAGCGCGACGGCGTGGCGCACGGTGCCGGCCCCTTCCTCGAAGCGTCCGCGGCCGAGCCACAGCTCGCCGTCCAGCGGCTGCGCCGGCAGCCGCGACACGAACCACTGCGGCGCCACGATCGGCAGCCCGCTGCGGAAGACGAGGCGCCGGCCGTCCCACAGCGCGCGCACGCCGTCGAGCTTCTCGCTCACGAGGTAGCCGGCGGGGTCGATGCCGTCGGGCGCCTGGCGCGCCAGCTCCAGCGGCGGGCCGACCCGGGCCGTGCGGCCGGCGCTTGCGGCGAGTGCGGCGGGCGCGAACGAGGCCAGGGGCGCGGCAGCCGCAGCGGCGGCAAAGGCGAACAGGCGGCGGCGGGTGAGGCGCATGGCGGGCTCCTTGACGGCGCGGCCACCAGGTTGACCAGGTGGCCGCATGCGCGCACTGTGGCGGCGATGTGCCGCGCGGTCATCGCCTTCGCGGGC
>JAGWTJ010000186.1 GCA_028869005.1 Burkholderiales bacterium
TTGAGCGCCTGGCGCACGACGGTGCGCGAGACCGAGAACACGTCGGCGATCTGCTGCTCGACGAGCTTGGTGCCCGGCATCAGCCGGCGCTCGACGATGGCGGTGGTGACCGAGTCGACGATCTGGTCGGTGACGCTGGCTGCAGCGGGCTGCGCTCGCATGCTGTCGACGAGGCGCAGGGCGGCGGCGGGCTTCCTTGCCATGACGTTCTCCGGTCAATCTTGGAACCGAAGTGTATACACGAATTCGGGTTCCGGCAATCCCGATCGATGTGCGGGCGCTCGGGCGGCCGGCGCGCCGTGGAATCCGCTCTGGGGATATTCGGGTTTTCCCTGGGCGATGGAGTACACCAAACTGTATACAGTTCAGCCAGGTCGCCGCGGGCTCCGCGGCGCTGTCGGCCCCGGTGACGCCGCGGCCGGCAGCGCCGGGTGAAAGCGACCATCCCGCCTCGCAGTGCCCGCCGTGGCGAGGGGATGATGTGGTCGCCGGTGCCGCCGCCGTGCCGCTGCGACCGAAGACCGAGGTGCCTCCGCATGGAAGCCTATCTGCTCGACTGGACCAATCTGCTGCTGCGCTGGACGCATGTCATCACGGCGATCGCCTGGATCGGCTCGTCGTTCTACTTCGTGCTGCTCGACAGCAGCCTGACCAAGCCCGAGGGCGACGACCTCAAGGCCAAGGGCGTCGACGGCGAGTTGTGGGCCGTGCACGGCGGCGGCTTCTACCACTCGCAGAAGTACCTGGTGGCGCCGCGCTGGCGGCCGCTGCCCGAGAACCTGCACTGGTCGTACTGGGAGAGCTACACGACCTGGCTCACCGGCTTCGCGCTGTTCACGGTGCTGTACCTGTTCAATGCGTCGAGCTTCCTGGTCGACAAGAGCGTGCACGACTGGTCGGGCGGTGCAGCGATCGCCGGCGCCCTGGGCTTTCTGGTCGCGTTCTGGGTCATCTACGACGTCATCTGCCGCGTCTTCGGCCAGCGCCGCAACGGCGACCTGATCGTCGGCATCGGCGTCTTCCTGTTCGTCATCGTCGCCTCCTGGCTGGCCTGCCAGCTGTTCGCCGGGCGCGCGGCCTTCCTGCTGGTCGGTGCGATGCTGGCCACCACGATGAGCGCCAACGTGTTCTTCTGGATCATCCCGGGGCAGCGCAAGGTGGTCGCGCAACTGCGTGCCGGGCAGACGCCCGAGGCCGTCCACGGCCAGCGCGGCAAGCAGCGCAGCGTGCACAACACCTATTTCACGCTGCCGGTGATCGTCGCCATGCTGTCCAACCACTACGGTTGGCTGTACCAGGGGCCGCACAACTGGATCGTGCTGGTGCTGCTGATGCTGGCCGGCGCGCTCATCCGCTACAGCTTCGTTGCGCGCCACAAGGCGCACGTGATGGGGAAGCGCACGCCCTGGGAATACGCCGTCGTCGGCACGCTCGTGATCGTCGTGCTCGCGGCCTGGCTCGCGCCCAAGCCGCCGAGCGCCGAGCAGCTCGCGGCGGCCAAGGCGGCCGAGGCCAAGCCGGCCAACTACGCCGCGGTGCGCGCCATCGTCGACGAGCGCTGCCTGATGTGCCACAACGCGCAGTTGCAGCAGAAGGGCGTCGACCTGCACGACGCCGAGGGCCTGAAGAAGAACGCGCAGAACGTCTACCAGCAGGCCGCGGTGCTCAAGCTCATGCCGCTGAACAACGCCACCCAGATCACCGACGCCGAGCGCAACACGATCAAGCGCTGGTTCGACGCCGGCGCGCCGATGAACTGAGCGCCGGCCGGCGTGGACCCGCTCGCGAGCGCAGCGCGGCACGTGCCGCCCGCCGGCCCGTCGCCGCGCGCGAGCTCACGGATCGCGCAGTCACCACTCGCGCGATCACGGATCGCGCAGCCACCATTCGCCGGCGAGTTCCTGCTGCATCCAGGCGATGAAGCCGCTCACCTTGCGCGGCACCAGGCGGGGCGACGGAAAGACGGCGTGCACCTCCTGCGACGGCAGCGCATGGTCTTCGAGCAGCGGCACGATGCGGCCGCCGGCGAGCGACTCGCGCGCCACGTAGCGCGGCAGCACCGCCAGCCCGTAGCCGGCCTCGCAGGCCGCGAGGACGGTGCTCAGGCTGTTGGAGCGCAGCGGCCCGCGCACCGGCACCGACTCTTCCTCGCCGGCCGGGCCGTGGAAATGCCAGCGCGCGTCGCCCTGCACGCTGCTGTAGACGAGGCAGGCGTGCGCGGCGAGTTCGCCCGGCACGCGCGGCACGCCGTGGCGGGCCAGGTAGGCGGGCGAGGCGACCGCCAGCCAGGGATTCATGCCGAGATAGCTCGCGCCGAGCGACGAGTCCGCCAGGCGCCCGATGCGCACCGCCATGTCCACGCCCTGCTCGACGAGGTTGACGTAGCGGTCGTCCAGTCCGAGGTCGATCTGCAGCGCCGGCTGCTCGTGCATGTAGCGCAGCACCAGCGGCGCCATCACGCGCCGCCCGAAAGCCACCGAGGTGTTGATGCGCAGCGTGCCCGCCAGCCCCTTGTGCGCCAGCGCGGCCACGTTCTCGGCTTCGTCGAAGTGCTGCGCAATGGTCTTGCAGCGCTCGTAGTACAGCAGTCCGACCTCGGTCGGCGTGACGCCGCGCGTGCTGCGATGCAGGAGCCGCGCGCCGAGCCGCCGCTCGGCCTCGGCCACCGCCTTGGTGGCCGTCGGCTGCGTGAGGCCCATCTCGAGGGCCGCCTTGCTGAAGCTGCCGGTCTCGACGACGCGCACGAACACCTGCATGGTCGTGATGCGATCCATGGCCGCAATGTAAACAGAACCGCGCCGCCATTCCAAGCCGGAATAGGAGTTATCCGAAGCCTGGTCTTCCCGCTGCGCAAGCTGCGCGTCACCATCGCGCCAGTTCGATAAAGGAGTTCGTCATGGCGAAGATGAAGGCCGCGATGGCCGCGGTGCTGGTGATGGAAAAGGAAGGCGTGACGCAGGCCTTCGGCGTGCCCGGCGCGGCGATCAATCCGTTCTACGCGCAGATGAAGGAGCGCCAGACGATCGGCCACGTGCTCGCGCGCCACGTCGAGGCCGCCTCGCACATGGCCGAGGGCTACACGCGCGCCAAGGCCGGCAACATCGGCGTGTGCATCGGCACTTCGGGCCCGGCGGGCACCGACATGATCACCGGCCTGTATTCGGCCAGCGCCGACTCGATCCCCATCCTGTGCATCACCGGCCAGGCGCCGCGCGCCAGGCTGCACAAGGAGGACTTCCAGGCGGTGGACATCGCCGCCATCGCCAAGCCGGTCACCAAGTGGGCCACCACCGTGCTCGAGCCGGCGCTGGTGCCGCGCGCCTTCCAGCAGGCCTTCCACCTGATGCGCTCGGGCCGCCCGGGGCCGGTGCTGATCGACCTGCCGTTCGACGTGCAGATGGCCGAGATCGAGTTCGACATCGACACCTACGAGCCGCTGCCCGTCTACAAGCCGGCGGCTACGCGCAAGCAGGTCGAGAAGGCGCTCGCGATGCTGCTGGCATCCGACAAGCCGCTCATCGTCGCCGGCGGCGGCGTCATCAATGCCGACGCATCCGATCTGCTGGTGCAGTTCGCCGAACTGGTGAACGTGCCGGTGATCCCGACGCTGATGGGCTGGGGCGCGATCCCCGACGATCACCCGCTGCAGGCGGGCATGGTCGGCCTGCAGACCAGCCAGCGCTACGGCAACGCCAACTTCCTGGCCAGCGACTTCGTGCTCGGCATCGGCAACCGCTGGGCCAATCGCCACACCGGCTCGACCGAGGTCTACTGCAAGGGCCGCAAGTTCGTGCACGTCGACATCGAGCCGACGCAGCTCGGCCGCATCTTCACGCCCGAGCTGGGCATCGTGTCCGACGCCAAGGCCGCACTCGAGCTCTTCGTGCAGGTCGCCGGCGAATGGAAGCGCTCGGGCAAGCTGCGCGACTACGCGGCCTGGGCCGCCGAATGCCAGGGCCGCAAGAAGGACATCCAGTACCTGCGCAAGACGAACTACGACAACGTGCCGATGAAGCCGCAGCGCGTCTACCAGTGCATGAACAACGCCTTCGGCAAGGACGTGTGCTACGTCTCGGTGATCGGCCTGTCGCAGATCGCCGGCGGCCAGTTCCTGCACGTCTACAAGCCGCGCCACTGGATCAACGCCGGTCAGGCCGGCCCGCTGGGCTGGACGCTGCCTGCCGCTCTGGGCGTGCGCGTCGCCGATCCGCAGCGCAAGATCGTGGCGCTGTCGGGCGACTACGACTTCCAGTTCCTGGTCGAGGAGCTGGCGGTCGGCGCGCAGTTCAAGCTGCCCTACATCCACATCGTCGTCAACAACAGCTACCTCGGCCTCATCCGCCAGAGCCAGCGCGGCTTCTCGATGGACTACTGCGTGCAGCTGTCGTTCGACAACATCAACTCGCCCGAGGTGCAGGGCTACGGCATCGACATCGTCAAGGTCACCGAAGGCCTGGGCTGCAAGGCGATCCGCGTGCACCGGCAGGAGGAGATCGCGCCCGCCATCAAGCAGGCCGAGGCCTGGATGGCCGAACACCAGGTGCCGGTGGTGATCGAGATGGTGCTCGAGCGCGTCACCAACATCTCGATGGGCACCGAGATCGACAACGTCGTCGAGTTCGAGGAGATGGCCGCCGGCAAGGGCGACGTGCCGAGCTCGATCGCCGCGGCGATGCTCGACTAAAGCGACACCGACCACTGGACCGAGGAGTACACGACATGCCCAAGTTCGCGGCCAACCTGACCATGCTCTTCAACGAGGTGCCGTTCCTCGAGCGTTTCGCGCTGGCGCGCAAGGCCGGCTTCGACGCGGTGGAGTTCCTCTTCCCCTACGCCTTCCCGGCGGGCGAGATCCGCAAGCGGCTCGACGAGCAGCGCCTCGCGCTGGTGCTGCACAACCTGCCCGCCGGCAACTGGGACGCCGGCGAGCGCGGCATCGCCTGCCTGCCCGATCGCAAGGACGAATTCCGCTCGGGCGTGCGCCAGGCCATCGAGTACGCGCGCTCGCTCGGCGTGCCGCAGCTCAACTGCCTCGTCGGCAAGGCGCCGCAGGGCGTCGACGACAAGCTGCTGCGCGCCACGCTGGTCGAGAACCTGAAGTTCGCCGCCGGCGAGCTCGGCAAGGCGGGCCTGAAGCTGCTGGTCGAGCCGATCAACACCTACGACATCCCCGGCTTCTACCTGAACCGCAGCGCGCAGACGCTCGACATCCTCGACGAGGTCGGCGCCGCCAACGCCTATCTGCAGTACGACATCTACCACATGCAGCGCACCGAGGGCGAACTGGCCGCGACGATGCAAAAGCACCTGGCGCGCATCGCCCACATCCAGCTCGCCGACAACCCCGGCCGCAACGAACCGGGCAGCGGCGAGATCAACTACCCGTTCCTGTTCGCGTGGCTCGATCGCATCGGCTACGCCGGCTGGATCGGCTGCGAATACAAGCCCGCCACCACCACCGAGGCCGGCCTCGGCTGGCGCCGGCGCATGGGCGTCTGAGCGCCCCACCGCCGCAACGCCCCGCCGCCCGACCTCCCGCACCTCGAAAGGACACGAACATGACCGCGAACCCCCTCAAGATCGGCTTCATCGGCCTGGGCATCATGGGCACGCCGATGGCCGGCCACCTGATGCGCGCCGGCCACGAGCTGTACGTCTACACGCTCGGCAAGGTGCCGGCCGAGATCGCCGAGAGCCGCGCCACCCAATGCACGAGCGCGCGCGCCGTCGCCGAGCGCGCCGACCTCGTCATCACGATGGTGCCCGACACGCCCGACGTCGCTGCGGCACTGTTCGGCAAGGACGGCATCGCCGAGGGTCTGAAGCCCGGCAAGACCGTGATCGACATGTCGTCGATCTCGCCGGTGGAGACCAAGGAATTCGCCAGGAAGATCGAAGCGCTGGGCTGCGACTACCTCGACGCGCCGGTCTCCGGCGGCGACGTGGGCGCCAAGAACGCGACGCTGTCCATCATGTGCGGCGGCAAGCCCGAGGTGTTCGAGCGCGTCAAGCCGGTGCTCGAACTGATGGGCAAGAACATCACGCTGGTCGGCGGCAGCGGCGACGGCCAGACCTGCAAGGTGGCCAACCAGATCGTCGTCGCGCTCACCATCAACGCCGTCGCCGAAGGGCTGCTGTTCGCGTCGCGCGCCGGCGCCGACGCGGCCAAGGTGCGGCAGGCGCTGCTGGGCGGCCTCGCCACCTCGCGCATCCTCGAGATCCTCGGCGAACGCATGATCAAGCGCAGCTTCGATCCGGGCTTTCGCATCGCGCTGCACCAGAAGGACCTCAACCTCGCGCTCGGCGCGGCCAAGCAGCTCGGCCTGGCGCTGCCGGCCACGTCCAACGCGCAGCAGCTCTTCAGCGCCTGCGTCGCGCACGGCGGTGCCGCCTGGGACCACTCGGGCCTGGTGCGCGCGCTCGAGAAGCTGTCGAACTTCGAGATCGGCCAGAAGGCCGCTTGAGTTCCACGTCCCGACTCGCGATTTCGAGGTGCTGCGATGAACGAGGACGCCACCGCGCGCGCGCTGCTGCGACGCATGTTCGATGCGGCCGTCGCGTCGTCGCAGCCGGCGTTGTGCGTGCCGCGCTTCTTGCCGGATCTGTCGGCGGTGCGCGGCCGCGTCATCGTGATCGGCGCCGGCAAGGCGTCGGCGGCGATGGCCGAGGCCGTCGAGCAGCACTGGCAAGGGCGCGGCATCGAGCGCGTGAGCGGCCTCGTCGTCACGCGCTACGGCTACGGCGCGCCTTGCCGGCACATCGAGATCGTCGAAGCGGCGCATCCGGTGCCCGATGCCGCCGGCGAGGCGGCGGCGCGGCGCATGCTCGAAATCGTCAAGGGCCTCAGCGCCGACGACCTCGTGCTGTGCCTGATTTCCGGCGGCGGCTCGGCGCTGCTGCCGCTGCCCGCGGCCGGCCTCACGCTGGCCGACAAGCAGGCCGTCAACCGCGCGCTGCTGGCCAGCGGTGCGACCATCGGCGAGATGAACACCGTGCGCCGGCATCTGTCGGCGATCAAGGGCGGGCGGCTGGCGGCGGCCTGCCATCCGGCGCGCGTCGTCACGCTGCTCATTTCCGAC
>JAGWTJ010000187.1 GCA_028869005.1 Burkholderiales bacterium
AGGTGCGGGAACAGCGCGTAGTTCTGGAACACCATGCCGAAGTTGCGCTTGTGCGGCGGCGTGCGCGTGATCGGCTTGCCGTCGAGCACGATCTCGCCGGCGGTCGGCGACTCGAATCCGGCGAGCATCATCAAGGTCGTCGTCTTGCCCGAGCCCGACGGCCCGAGCAAGGTCAGGAACTCGCCACGGCGGATGTCGAGGTCGAGCTGGCGCACGACGAGCTGGATGCCGTCGTAGGTCTTCTGCACGCCGACGAAGCGCACCATCGGCTCGGCGCTGTCGGCGGCGCGGCGCACGTGCGCGCCGCGCGCGGCGTCGGGTCGGGCCAGGTCCGTGGTCGGCATCGCGTTCGGAGCTCCGGGCGGCCGTGCGGTTCGCGTGGGCGCAGGCAGATGCGGATCGCCGGCGTTGATTGGCGTCGAGTGGCCGCGTTCGGCTCGCGCTCAGGCCGCGGCTGCGGTGCAGGCCGCGAGGCTCTCGGCAAGGATCGCCATGCCTTCGTCGAGCAACGCATCGGCCGCGGTCAGCGGCACCAGGATGCGGATGACGTTGGCCGACGTGCCGCACGACAGCAGGATCAGGCCGCGCCGCG
This sequence comes from Burkholderiales bacterium, assembly GCA_028869005.1. Classification (GTDB taxonomy): domain Bacteria; phylum Pseudomonadota; class Gammaproteobacteria; order Burkholderiales; family Burkholderiaceae_C; genus Rubrivivax. The sequence continues at coordinate 593 of JAGWTJ010000187.1, forward strand.
CCGCCTCGGCGACGATGCGCTGCGTCAACTCGGCGTCCGGCCGGGTCACGTCGCCGTCCCGGCACAGTTCGATCGCGACCATCGCGCCGAGCCCGCGCACGTCGCAGATCGCAGGCGTCGAGCGGGCCAGTTGACGCAGCCCGTTGGTCAGGCGCGCGCCGACCGCCTTGGCGCGGTCGAGCAGGCGGTCGCTTTCGAAGACACGCAGCACGGCCAGCGCCGCGGCGCAGCCGAGCGGGCTACCGGCGTAGGTGCCGCCGAGGCCGCCGGGCGCCGGTGCGTCCATCACTTCGGCGCGTCCGACCACGCCGGAGATCGGAAAGCCGCCGGCCATCGACTTGGCGGTCGCGATCAGGTCCGGCGCAACCGGCCACTGCTCGCACGCGAACCAGGTGCCGGTGCGGCCGGCGCCGGTCTGCACCTCGTCGGCGATCAGCAGAATGCCGTGGCGATCGGCGATCGCCTTCAGGCCGGCGATGAACTCGGGCGGCGCGACGTAGAAACCGCCCTCGCCCTGCACCGGCTCGATCAGGAACGCGGCAACACGGCTGGCCTCGATGTCGTTCTTGAAAATCTGCTCGACCGAACGCAGCGCGTCCGCGACGCCCACGCCGTGCAGCGCATTCGGATAGGCGGCGTGGAACACCTCGCCGGGGAACGGGCCGAAGCCGGTCTTGTAGGGTGCGACCTTGCCGGTCAGCGCCAGCGTCATCAGCGTGCGCCCGTGGTAGCCGCCGCCGAACGCGACGATGCCGCTGCGGCCGGTGGCGGCACGCGCGATCTTGACCGCGTTCTCGATGGCCTCGGCGCCGGTGCTGAGGAACAGCGATTTCTTGGCGAACGCGCCCGGCGCGAGCGCATTCAGGCGTTCGGCCAGCTCGACGTAGCCTTCGTAGGCGAGCACCTGGAAGCAGGTGTGGCTGAAGCGGTCGAGCTGCTCCTTGATCGCCGCGACAATCTCGGGCCGGGTGTGCCCGGTGTTGAGCACCGCGATGCCGCCGGCGAAGTCGATGTAGCGGAGTCCTTCGACATCCCAGACCTCGGCGTTGAGGGCGCGGGAGACGAAAATCTGGTGGCTCTGGCCGACACCGCGCGCCACCGCGGCATGGCGGCGGGCGAACAGGGCGGCGTTGCTCAGGTGCGAATCGCGTTGCATGGTCGGACCTCGCTGGTCGGCATCGCGAGAATGTAGGCAGGCGCGCGCCACGGCGCCATGTACACCGGGTCGTGGCCGCCGATGTACTGTATCGGTTGCGACCCCGGTACATGCAAGCACCGATAGGAAGCACCGATCTTGCGACGTAGCCCGGCATGCTGACCCTGCAACCCGATGCGCCCGTACCGCTGGTGAGCCAGATCGTCGACGGGCTGCGCCGGCTGATCGCCGAGCAGACCCTGCGACCGGGCACGAAGCTGCCGTCGATCCGCGCGTTCGCCGCCGCCCATGCGGTCAGCGTGTTCACGGTCGTCGAAGCCTACGACCGGCTCGTCGCGCAGGGCTGGCTGGTGTCGCGCGCGAACGCGGGCTTCTTCGTCAAGCGCCGCGCCGACGAGCCGGCGTCGGCCGGCGCTGCGCCGCGCGCCGACCCGCGCTTCGACACGCGCTGGTACCTGCAGCACATCTTCGAGACCCGCCATCTCGCGCTGAAGCCCGGCTGCGGCTGGCTGCCCGGCGACTGGCTGTTCGAGGACGGCGTGCGCCGCAGCCTGCGTCATCTGGCCAGCGACGGCGCCGAACTCGGCGGCTACGGACTGCCGCACGGCCACATGGCCTTGCGCGTGTTGATCGCCGAAGCGCTCGCCGAGCAGCAGATCGCCGCCGGCGCCGAACAGGTGCTGCTGGCGCAGGGCTCGAGCCAGGCGCTCGACCTGGTGGCGCGCCAGTTGCTGAAGGCCGGCGACGCGGTGCTCGTCGACGATCCGGGTTATCCGAATCTGATGTTCATGCTGCGCTTCCTCGGCGCGCGCGTCATCGGCGTGCCGCGCACGCCGGGCGGCTATGACCTGGCGGCGCTCGAGGCGCTGCTGCTCGAGCACCGGCCGAAGGTGTTCTTCACGCAGCCGCGCCTGCAGAGTCCGACCAACTCGGTCACGCCGGTGGCGCAGCTGTTTCGCGTGCTGCAGCTGGCCGGGCAGCACGACCTCACGCTGGTCGAGAACGACCTCTACGTCGACCTCGACACCGAGCACCGGCCCTCGCTCGCCAGCCTCGACCAGTTGCAGCGCGTGATCTACATCGGCAGCTACTCGAAGACCATCTCGCCGCAGATCCGCGTCGGCTATCTCGTCGCCCGGCCGGATCTGCTCGACGACCTGGCGCAGCTGAAGATGCTGTCGGGCCTGACCTCGTCCGACCTGACCGAGCGCGTGGCATTCGGCGCCTTGTCCGAAGGACGCTGGCGCAAGCACCTGAAGTCGCTGCGTGAGCGCCTGGCGCAGGCTCACGAACGAGTGGCGCGGCGGCTCACCGAGGCGGGTTTCGAGCTGTTCAACGAACCGAAGGCCGGCATGTACCTGTGGGCGCGCCACCCCGACCTGACCGACAGCGCCGAGCTGCTGCAGCCGGCGGTCGCCGCCGGCATGATGCTCGGGCCCGGCCACCTGTTCCTGGTCGAGCCGCGGCCGACCGGCTGGCTGCGCTTCAACGTCGCGTTCACCGACGACGAACGCGTGTACCGCTTCCTCGAAGAGCAGATTCGCCTGCAGGCGCCGCATGCAGCGCTGTGACGCCGCCCCTGCGCGGCGGGATCGAGCCACGGTCGCAGCCCGGCGGCGCCTGGCCTGGCCTCGCAGCCCTCGCCCGAGCCCTTGCCCGAGACGCGCGCAGCGCGATGTCAGTCCGTGGCGGCCAGGCTCCTGCGTACCTCTTCGGCGTCGTCGCGCAAGCGCAGCGCGATCTGTTGCGCCAGGTCGATGCGTCGCAGCACCCAGGGGCCGAGATCGACGCCGGCCGGATCGATCGGCAGCTCGGCGGCCTGCGCTGCCGGCAGCGGCTGCGTCGCGGGTTCGCGCGGCGCGAGCAGGCTGGTCTCGATCGCCTGCGCGCCGCGCGCCAGCGGCGCGCGCAGCGATGCCGCGTCGAGCCGGTCGCCGCCGCGCAGCAGCATCGACTTGACCGCGGTGAGCTGAACCAGCAGGCGCTCGTCGCGAGCGAGCAGCCTGCCCAGCGCGCGCAGCGGCGGGCGCACGGCGCGCGGTTCGACGAGCGAGCGCTGCACCGACTGCACCAGCGCGGCCAGACTGTCGTGCACCTCGCGGCGTGCCAACCGCCACTCGATCTCGGACGTGCCTTGTTCGTCGAGCGCCAGCGCCAACCGGGCGTGCCTGGCCTGTGCGCGCAGCGCGAGCGCGACCAGCTTGGGCAACTGGTCGCGCTCCCACGACGGCAGCACGTAGCTGAACAGCCACGCGATGGCCGCACCGAGCAGCGTGTCGACGAGGCGCTCGACGACATCGAACACCGGGTCCGCACCGCCCGCCAGCAGATGCGCCTGCACCAGGCCGAGCACGGTCGCGGCGACCGCCGTCACGAAGTAGCGGCGCATCACGAAGGCGTGCGCGACGGCCTGTGCCAGCGTCACGGTCAGCAGCAGCAACGCATGCGGCGGCTGCGTCCAGAGCAGCGCGGCGACCCCCACACAGCCGAGCAGCGTGCCGCCGACCCGGCTGTTGCGCCGCTCGATGGTCTGCGCCAGGCTGCCGCGCAGCACGACGACGATCGTCAGCAGAACCCAGTAGCCGTGGCCGCCCCAGGGCAGCAGCAGGGTCAGCGTGTACGCGCAGCCGAAGGCGAGCGCGGCGCGCAGCGCGTGACGCAGCACCGGCGCGTCCGGCCGCAGCGCCGCGACCAGCGGCCGCCACGACCACGCGATCGGACTGACGAACAGCCGCCACGCGCTCTGCACGGCGGCCAGGTCGGGCGCGGCATCGCCACGGGCCAGGGCGGTGAGCTGCCGCGCGTCGTCGTCGAGTTGGCCGACGCGGCGCACGACGCTGCGCATCAGCACCGCCGCCGGCATGCCCGGCTCCGGTGTCCACTCCGACAGCGGCGAGCGGACCGCCGTCCTTGCCGGTGCGCGACGTGCCAGCAGCAGCGCGTCGGCCAGCGCGTCGAGTTCATCGGCCACCGCCTGCAACCGGACGTGCAGCAGATCGAGCCACGGCGCGTTCGCCGCCTCGCGCTGCGCGTCGTCGGCGTCGAGCCCGCAGGCGATCAGCCGGTCGCGCATCTCGAGGATCTGCATCAGCATCGCTGCGCGCTGCACGCGGCGCGGCGTGCGCGGCGCCTCGAGCAGCAGGTCGCGCGCGAGCTGCATGAGTTCCGACAGCGCCGACTGCCGGCGCAGCGCGCCCCTGACCAGTTCCACCTTGCCCGCAGCGCTGCCGGCGCCCGGGACGTAGCGGCCGGCCTGCGTACGCATCAGCGCCGAGAGCGCGAGCACGGTTTCGGCAAGCACCTGCGTGCGGTAGCGGGCGTTGAGCACGGCGTTGGCAAGCACCGCCCAGACGACGTAGAGCGCAGCGCCCGAAGCGAATGCGGCGGCGGCCTGCGCTGTCCCGAAGCCGGGCGCCTGCACGGCCAGTGCGAACACCATAGCGAAGGCCAGCGACGCCGTCAGCGGCCGGCCCAGCCGGCCCCAGGCGCCGGCGAGGAAGGCGACGAAGCTGCCGGCGACGAGCACGGCGCCGAGCACGATCGGATCGCCCCGAACCGCGTGCACCAGCGTGAACGCCGGCAGCCCGAACAGCGCGGCCGGCAGCAGTTGCAGCAGCTTGCCGCGTCGTGGCGCCGCCCGGTCGGGCATGATGCAGACGATGACGCCGACGCCGGCCACCGCAGCGGCGAAAGCGCCTGCGACGAGGTGCACCGCCGCGCTGACCACGAGCAGGCCGAGCGCCACCGACGCCCCGTTCAGCGCGTCGTGACTGAGGACGGCACGCGCGACGCTGAGCAGTTGACGCTTGGCGTTGGGCGGCACGGTGTCGGCACGGTGGCGGCAAGAGCGGGCCCGCGATTGTCGGTTCTTCAGTCGGTTCATCACGCGCGATCGGCTTCGTCGCCGCGAGCGCTCGACGCGACGGCGGCCGCGGCAGCCGCCTGCTCCGTGGGCCGCCCGACCCGCGATCAGGGGTTGCGGCGTGTGCCCGCCGTTTCCACAATCTTTTGGTGGAAAAGAATCGCCAAGAATCCTGGATCGCGACCTTTCCGTCGCAATTCGATGCACTCGCCAATGCGCTGCCGCGCAGCGGCGCCCGCGAGCGTCCCGGCCGCCAGTTCAGACACCCGCGTGAATGGACCTGGCCGGAACTGCTGAGCGACGTGCTGCGGGCAACGCTGGCGCGATGGCGCCGGTAGCGCCAGAGCTCCTTAGCGTCGGGGCAAGTCCGCTGCCCGGCCCCGGTGCAGCGCGATACGCTCGGCAGCCACGCCGACCGCTTCAGCAGCCCGAGGCTGGCTCAGGATGTCTCACTGCCCTGCCCCATGATCACCCTCGTGCCGATGCGTGCCGCGCAGTTCGAGCAGTTCAGGCAGGACGCGCTCGATACCTTCGCGCGCGACAACGTGCGCGCCCTGCGCTGGAGCGAGGACTTCGCGCTCCAACGCGCGCGATCGGCATTCGAGTCTCTGCTCCCCTGCGGGCTTGCCACACCCGGCCACACGCTGTGCGAGATGCACGACGAGTCGTCCGCACAGACCGTCGGTGGCCTGTGGTACGCGCTGCACGAACAGGTGGGTCCGCCCTCGGTGTACCTGTACAGCATCAGAGTCCTGCCGGACCACCGGGGGCGAGGCCACGCCACCGCCGCCATGGAGCTGCTGCGGCGCCGGGCGGCGGATCTCGGTGCCGAGTCGATCTCGCTGCATGCGTTCGCGGTCAACACGACCGCGCAGGCGCTGTACCGCTCGCTCGGCTATGGCATCACCGGCTTCAACATGATCCTGCGTCTGGACGCGGGGGGCCACTAGGAGCGTGAGCCGCGGCGCGGCGGCACGCCGCGTCAGCGACGTAGCCGGGCGTGCAACCGGCGCCGCGATAATCCGCCAACTCCATCCGGCCTGCCAGCAACCCATGCCAAAACTTGTCGAGACGCCCTCTCGGGGGGCGGACGACGGTTGCCGTCGGGCTGGGGGCGCTCTCATCGCCACTCCATGCGGTCATGCGCGTCGCGTCGGTGACGATCATGGGGTGCGAGCGGTTCGCGGCGTTGCCGTCCGCGCATGAACGCCGAACGATGGCGACTGGCCATCGCGCTCCTTGTCTCGCTGCTGATCCATGCGCTCGTTCTGAGTCTGACCTTCGGTGACGAGGCGCTGGGGCTGCCGGGCCTGGCGTTGCCGTGGACCGAACGACGTGGCGAGGCGCCCGACCTGCAGGTCGTGCTGGCGCCGAACCGAGTCGACGAGGCATCAACGGCAACCCCGGTGCCGTCTGCGCCACCATCCGAGCAGGCGCCGCAGCCAGGCGCCGCCG
>JAGWTJ010000188.1 GCA_028869005.1 Burkholderiales bacterium
GGCAAGGCCGCCGCCGCCGGCTCGACGGTGGTCGGCTCGGTGCAGACCAACGAGGAGGCCAAGGTCTGGAACGTCGGCATGCGCTACAAGATCCTCGACGCCAACACCGCCGAGCAGGTGGCCAACGGCTACTTCGAGGACAAGATGGAGGCCGGCGCTACGTCGACCTCGGTGCTCGGCGTCAGCCAGCGCGCCACCGGCCAGCTCGGGCTGGACACCATGGTTCAGCGCCTGGTGCAAAAGAGCGTGGTCGAAATCGACGCGCGCTACAAGTAGCACATGAAGTAGCGCATGACGCATCGCCGGAACCGGGACATGCGGCGCTGGCTGCTCGTGTGGCTGGCGCTGTGCGCCGTGGCGCTCGGCAACGCCTTGGCCGCCGGGGCGCCCGCGGTTCCCGCCAAAGCGCGCGTGGCCCTGGTGATCGGCAACGGCGGCTATCGCAACGCGCCGCTGGCCAATCCGACCAACGACGCGCGTGCCGTGGGCGACGCGCTGCGCCGCATGGGCTTCCAGGTGGTCAGCCTGGAGAACGCGTCGCTCAGGCAGATGAACGACGCGGTGCGCCAGTTCGGCGACGCGCTGCAAGGCGGCGTGGGCCTGTTCTACTACGCCGGCCACGGCGTGCAGGTCAAGGGGCGCAACTTCCTCGTGCCCGTCGACGCCGACATTCAGCGCGAGGACGAGGTGCCGTACAAGGCGTTCGACGTAAGCCAGGTGCTGGCCAAGATGGAGGCGGCACGCAATCCGCTGAACATCGTCATCCTCGACGCCTGCCGCAACAACCCGTTCGTGCGCGCCTCGCGCGGCGCCGGCGGCGGTCTGGCGCAGATGGACGCGCCGGTGGGCTCGATCGTCGCCTTTGCCACGGCGCCCGGTGCCGAGGCCGCCGATGGCGCCTCGGGCAACGGCCTTTACACGAGCCAGCTACTGCGCTTCATGGCGACGCCCGGGCTCAAGGTCGAGGACGTCTTCAAGCGCACCCGCGTCGCCGTCAAGCAGGCCTCCGGCGGCCGGCAGATTCCCTGGGAGAGCACGTCGCTCGAGGGTGACTTCTACTTCGAGCCCGGCGCCGCCACGACGGCCGCTGCGCGCAGTGCCGACCTCGACGACGAACTGTGGGGGCTGGTGGCGAGCACCGGCCAGCCGTCGGCCTACCGCGCCTATCTCGAGCGCTTTCCCGAGGGCAAGCACGCGAGTGACGCGCGCTCGCTGGCTTCGCGCGACGCGCGCGCGCCGGTCGCGCGCTCCGACGCCGACGCGAGCCGCACCGCGGTGGCCGACGCCGGCGTGGCGCGCACCGGCGCCCCCTCGGGCGGCGGCTTCAGCTTCTCCGCCGAGGAAGCGAAGATGGACCAGGCCACACCCGAAGGACGCGAGCGCGAATTCCAGCAGGCCGTGGCCGCGCTCGCCTGCGCCCCCGCCAAGCGCAATGCGCGCGTGCGCATCGCGCTCGACGAACCGCGCGGCGGTGCCTTCGCCGCCAGCCTCGCGCAACGGCTGCGTCAGGCCGGCCTGCGTGTCGGCGCCGCCGGCGACTATCTCGTGAGGGGCACCGTTGGTGTGCAGGCGCGGCCGCACCGGCTGCTGCGCGTCAACGAGGTCGTGGTGAACTCGAGTGTCGCGCTCGACTCCAACGGCGGTGCCCAGATTGCCAGCAGCCTGCTGCGCGACGAGTCGTACGCCGGCGGTGACGTCGGCGCCACCATCGGCGACCTGATGCGTGCGCAGGCCAGCCAGGCCGCGCTGCAGCTGCTGACGCAGTTCTGCCAGCCCTGAACCGGCGCGGACATGCATCGCGCGCGGTTCGGCTCTTCAGCGACGCTCTGCACACGATGGCCCGCCGCCCGCCACCCCCGCCTGCCAACGAAAGCCCGGACGAGGTCGAGGCGCGCTTCTACGAAGCGCTGCAGCGCGCCGACCTCGAACGGCTGATGTCGGTCTGGGCCGACGACGACGAGATCGTCTGCGTGCATCCCGGCGGGCTGCGCGTCGTCGGCGCGGCGGCCATCCGGGCCAGCTTCGAGGCACTGCTCGCGCGCGGCGGCCTGGCGATCGTTCCCGACCAAGTGCGGCGCCTGGCCTGGTCGGGCGGCGCACTGCACCACCTGGTCGAACGGCTGGCCGTGCCGGCCGAGGGCGGCGGGCTGCGGGAGGCGTGGGTGATTGTCAGCAACGTTTACGTCAGGACACCGCTTGGCTGGCGCCTCGCAGCGCACCATGCCACCCCCGGTTCGCCGCAGGAGCCACCCGGTGCGCTCGACGCGCCCTCCACCTTGCACTGACCCGCAGAATCTGGAGCGCTACCGCGCCCCCGGCTGGCTGCCGGGCGGACATCTGCAGACGATCTGGAGCGCCAAGCTCGCGAGACGCTACATCGGAGCGCCGCCGCGCCTGTGGCGCGAGCGCCTGACGGCGCCGGATGGCGACTTCATCGACGTCGACCATCTGGTGCGCGAGGCGGGTGCGCCGCCGCCGCGCCAGCATCTGGTGCTCTTCCACGGCCTCGAAGGCAGCAGTGCCAGCGCCTATGCGCTGGCTTTCGCATCGGCGGCGCGCGCACGCGGCTGGGCCTGTTCGCTGCCCAACTTCCGCGGCTGCTCGGGCCAGCCCAATCTGGCGCCGCGCGCCTACCACTCCGGCGACTGGCCCGAAGTCGACTGGATCCTCGGCAAGCTGCGGGCGCAGCACGTGGCGCCGCTGGTTGCGGCCGGCGTCTCGCTCGGCGGCAACGTGCTGCTGCGCTGGGCCGAGGAGACAGGCGAGGCGGCCGCGCCGGTCGTGCGCGCGCTGGCCGCGGTGTGTGCGCCGGTCGACCTCACGGCCAGCGGCCTGGCCATCGATCACGGCCTGAACCGCATCGTCTACGCGCACATGTTCCTGGCGACGATGAAGCCCAAGGCGCTGATCAAGCTGCAGCAGTATCCGGGGCTGTTCGATCGTGAACGGCTGCTCGCGGCGCACACGCTGGCCGAGTTCGACGATGCCTTCACCGCACCGCTGCACGGCTTTCGCGACGCCGCCGACTACTGGCGCCGGGCCTCCGCCAAACCGCACCTGCGGCGCATCCGCATTCCGGCGCTGCTGGCCAATGCGCGCAACGATCCGTTCGTGCCGGCGCGCTCGCTGCCGTCGCCGGCCGACGTGAGCGACCGGGTGACGCTGTGGCAGCCGGCCGCGGGCGGCCACGTTGGCTTCGCGCAGGGGCGCTTTCCCGGCTCCGTGCTGGCCATGCCCGACGCGGTGTGCGACTGGCTGGCTGCGCCATGCTGAAGTGCTGGCGGAGCCCGTGCGCGCCCCGGTCGCGATTGCGGTAAGTTCTGGCCCGTGGACGCGATCGTCGAAGCGGCGCTGAAGAAGTGGCCCAATGTTCCGCATTGCCACGGCTGGCTGGCGCTGGATGCGCGTGGCGACTGGTACATGCGCGACGCGCGCGTGCAAGCCGCGGGACCGTTCCCGCGCGTCAAGGGCAGCCGCATCGCGCACGAGCGGTTGCTCGACTTCATTCATCGCAACTACGGCGCCGACGCGCACGGCGCGTGGTACTTCCAGAACGGGCCGCAGCGCGTGTACGTCGAACTGGAAGCGGCGCCGTTCGTCTGGCGCATCCAGGCCGAACCCTGGCGCGTGCAGGCGCACACCGGCGTTCCCGCCACGCCGCGCAGCGCCTGGCTGGACGAGGCCGGACGCCTCTTCCTCGACACCGACGTGGGCTACGGCATCGTGCACACGCTCGACATGCTGGCGGCGGCCGATGCCGTCGAGCAGGGCCTGTGGCAGCCGCAGCCCATGCCCTGGGCGCAGATGCCGGAGCGTTTTCGCTACCAACTGCGGCCGCAGCCGACGCCAGCCGACGCCGGCGGCGCGGTGCCGAGCGGCTAGGCGCGCGCGGTGCCGGTCCGACCTCGCGCGGTCACTGGGGCGCGCTGGCCGCGTCGGCCGGCGGCTTGGGCTCTTCGAACTTGGCGCCGCCCTTGTCGGCCATGTAGACCACGGCGCGCGCGATCTCGTAGTCGCTGAAGTCGCCGCCGCTCTGCTTGGGCATGGCGCCCTTGCCGTTGAGCGCCGAGTGCAGCAGCGCGTCGTAGCCGGTCTTGACGCGTGGCGCCCAGGCCGCCTCGTCGCCGAATTTGGGCGAACCGGCGGCGCCGCTGCCGTGACAGGCCGAGCAGACGGCGGTGTAGACCTGCTCGCCGGTGCGCTGCGTAGCCGGGCTGGAGGCGTCGCGCAGTTCGATCGAGCCCACGCGTTGCAGGCGCTGCGCGACGGCCTCTTCGCTCATGCCGTCGCTGCCGGCGCCGGTGCGCGTGCCCGACGTGATGTACTGGGTGAGCAGGACGATGACGACGATCGGCACCACGAAGGCGGCGATGACCGTGGCGACGAGTTGCCCGGGCGTGCGGATGAAGCCTTCGTTGGACGCTTCAGCCGGCGCGCCGGCAGGGGGATGGGCTTCGCTCATGGGCTCCTCGGCGTGGTCTTGCGCGTGCGTCGCGGGCACGGCCGCCGGCGCGGGCGGATTATAGGCAGCGCACCTCGCGCGCCCGGGGCGCGGGCGGCCGCGCAGCGGCGCCGACCGGCTGCGGCGATAGAATGCCGCGCCGCGCACGGCGACCGTGGTGAAGTGGATATCATGCGGCCCTCCGAAGGCCGCGTCGCAAGTTCGATTCTTGCCGGTCGCGCCAGCTCCGCAGGAAGCCGGCAGCACGGCGGCAATCGACGGTGGGCGACCCTGCCGCGCATGACCGAGGTCGACGACTCAGCTTCCGCCGATCAGTTGCACGCCGGTACGCCCGGCGCGCAAGAGAAGTCGCGACGACCGGCACGGATCGCTGCCATCCTCGTCGCCAGCTGGGCACTCATGCTGGCCGGCTGCGCGACACGTCCGCTGCCGCGCGCCGAGCGCGATGGCGCCCAGGCCAGCGTGCCGGCCAATCTCGAGCTCACGCCCGATGCCACGCCGCGCATCGAGCCGATCCGCGCCGGCGGCGCCAACAAGCCCTACGAGGCGTTGGGCCGCTGGTACGTGCCGGTGCTGGCCGATCTGCCGATGACCGAGAGCGGCCTCGCGTCGTGGTACGGGCGCAAGTACCACGGCCGTTCGACAGCGAGCGGCGAAACGTACGACATGTACGCGATGACGGCGGCACATCCGACGATGCCGTTGCCCAGTTACGCGCGCGTGCGCAATCCGGCCAATGGGCGTGAGGTCGTGGTGCGCGTCAACGATCGCGGGCCGTTCGCCGACGGCCGGGTCATCGACCTCAGCTACACCGCGGCGCTCAAGCTCGGGGTGCTCGGCGGCGTCGCGCCGGTGGAGGTGCGGCGCATCACGCTGTCCGAGATCCGCGCCGGCCTGCAGCCGCCGGCGCCGGTGCCGATCGCGGCGCCGGTGATCGACGATCCGGCGCCCAACGACGCTGCGCCCGGCGCCGGCTTCTGGCTGCAGCTCGGTGCCTTCCGTGCACGCGACGGCGCCGCGGCGCTGCAGCAGCGCGCGCTGCGCGACGCCGACGGCATCGTGCCACTGGTGGCCGTGCGCGAGGAGGACAGCCTCTTTCGCGTGCAGGCCGGACCCTGGGCGACGCGCGCCGAAGCGCAGGCCGTCGCCGAGCGGCTGCGCGAGCGGCTCGGCGCCGAGCCGCTGCTCGTCGAGCGGCGCTAACGGGGCTAACGGCGCTAACGGCGCTGACGGCGCTGACGGCGCGCTGCAGCGCGGCAGCGCGTAGCGCGCACGCCGCCATCCCTAGCTCGCTCCCCGCGCCGCAGCGCGATCGGCGCACACTCGCTGCCGATGGCGCGCGCAGCGCGAGGAGACAACAGGCATGCCCGACCCCGACCCCGCCGGCAGCGCCGGCGCCGACAACGCGCCGCGCCCCATCGTCTTCGTCGTGCCGGGCGAGGCGCTGCCGGGCGGGGTGAGCGGCGCGGCGACCACGCGCGGCGCAGGCGGCGCGCCGAGCGCCGGTTTCACGGCGCAGGTCAAGTCGGCGGTGCGCGTGGCGACGCTGCGCGGCGCCGGCGATGCACAGCGCCTGGCAGCGGTGCCCGGCGAGGACATCGTCGCGCTGCACATCGCCGGCGGGCCGGTGCTCTACCTGCATCCGGAGAACGCGCGCGACCTGCTGCTCGCACAGACTGCCGCTGGCGCGGCCGGTATGCCCCGTGGCGCCGCCGACGCGGCCGGCGCCGCGCCAGCGCCGAACACCGACCAGCCGCCGCCCGACGAAGTGCAGGTCGCCGCGTCGCTGCGCTGGCGCGGCCAGGAGGCGGGCAGCACGACGCGCGGCCTGCTCGGCGATATCGTACTGTCCGCGGTCGAGGTGCTCACCGGCCTGCTCGAGGACAAGGCGGCCGACTTCGCCGCCAGCCAGGTCGTGCAGCACGTCGACGCGCAAGTCGACGCCGGCTTGTACGCGCTCGTGCCCGAGGCGCTCGAGCCGCTGAAGGGGCAACCCGGCAAGATCACGCCCGAACATCCGCTGGCGAGCGCCGACGGAGCGCTGCTGGTGCTGATCCACGGCACCTTCGTCGAGACCGTGAGCACCTTCGGCAAGCTGTGGGCGCTGCATCCGGATCGGGTGCGCGATCTGTTCAAGTGCTACGAAGGCCGCGTCTACGCACTCGATCACGAGACGCTCGGCAAGAGCCCGATCGCCAACGCGCTGACGCTGGTGGCGGCGCTGCCGGCCGGTGCGCGGCTGCATCTGGTGACGCATTCGCGCGGTGGTCTGGTGGCCGAGGTGCTGGCGCGCGTCGCGCACCAGAAGGCGATCGGCTCTGGCGATCTCGACTTCTTCCCGACGCCGGCCTACGCGTCACATCGGCAGGATCTGCAGGCGCTGGCTGCGGCCGTTGCCGCCAAGGGCATCCGCGTCGAGCGCGTGGTGCGCGTGGCCTGTCCGGCGCGCGGCACGCTGCTCGCGTCGCGCCGGCTCGACGCCTATCTCTCGGTGCTGAAGTGGACGCTCGAGGCGGCCGGCGTGCCGCTCGCCGCCGGCTTCGTCGACTTCCTGGCCGAGGTGGCGCGGCGCCGCGCCAGT
>JAGWTJ010000189.1 GCA_028869005.1 Burkholderiales bacterium
CGCCGACCGCGCGGTGCTGCTGCAGCGCGCGCGCATCGCAACCGACTGGAATCGGCGCGACGCGGCCGCGGCAGCGGTCGAGGTGCGCCGCAGCACCGAGGCGCTGCAGACCTGGGTCGCCGATCACCCGCAGGACGCATCGGCGTGGCAGGCGCTCGCCGACACCTCGGCCGCGCTCGGCCAGCGGCTGCGCTCGATGCGCGCGTCGGCCGAGGCACGCGCCGCGCTCGGCGACCTGCAAGGCGCCATCGACCGGCTGCGCGCCGCGCAGGCGAGCAGCCGCGGCGCCGTCGGGCAGGAGTTCATCGAGGTCTCGGTCATCGACGCGCGCTTGCGCCAGATCGAGCGCGAACGCCGCCAGCTCGCGCTCGAGATGCGCGGCGGCAAGCGCGGCGGCGAGGGCGACAGCGACAGCGGACACGAGTTCGCGCCGCACCGGCCCCACTGACCCGCAGCCTCGCGCAACAACCGATGGCCGCATGCCGCGCGCCCGCGCAGAATGCGCCGACATGGCGTGAGCGGGGAGAGGGAACATGGCGGTCATCGACGCGGTGCGGCGGACAGCAGCGCGGGCTGCAGTTCGCGGCGGGCGCATCGCCGCCGTCGTCGCGGCCTGGCTGCTCGCCTGCGCCGGCGCGCAGGCGATGCGCGTGGCGGCGGTCACGCCGAGCGGCGAAGTGGCCGAAGTGCGCCAGGTGCTGCTGCGCTTCGACGCCGTGGCCGTCACGCTCGGCGATCCGCGCGCAGCGCCTCCCGCCACGCTGAGCTGCAACGGCCGCGCGCCCGCCGGGCAGGCGCGTTGGCTCGACGAGCGCCGGTGGGCCTTCGACCTGGCCGCGCCGCTCGCCGCCGGCCAGCGCTGCACGCTGCGCATCGACCCCGCGTTCAGGCCCCTGGACGGCGGCGTGATCGAGGGCACCACCGAATTCGCGTTCAGCACCGGCGCGCCCACCGTGCTGTCGCTGCAGCCGTTTCCCGGCGCGCGCATCGAGGAAGACCAGAACTTCCTGCTGCGCCTCAACGGCGAGGTCGACACGGCGAGCGTCGAGCGCTCGGTGTGGTGCGAGGTCGAGGGTGTCGGCGAGCGCATCGCCGTGCGCGTCGTCGACGGCGCGGCGCGGGCGCAACTGCTCGCGCAGCAGCACCGTCGCGACCTGGATCCCAAGCGCGCGCTGCTGCTCGCCTGCGAGCGGCCGTTCCCGCCCGAGGCGCGCGTGCGGCTGGTGTGGGGCGCGGGCGTCACCGGCGTGGGCGCCGCGGGCGCCGCCGCGGCCGGCGCGCCGCCGCTCGTGTCGCGCGTTGTGCGTCGCTGGCAATGGCAGGTGCGGCCGCGCTTTCTCGCCGAGTTCTCCTGCGAGCGCGAGAACGCCACGGCCTCTTGCCTGCCGCTGCGCCCGCTGCGGCTGCGCTTCAATGCGCCGGTGCCGCGCGCGCAGGCGCTGGCCGCGCGGCTGGAGCCGCTGACGCCGCTTGCGCCGTCGGCGCCGCAGGCCGGCGGCCAGCCGATCGAACCGCGCGCCGACGACGACGGCGCGCCACTGCTCACCGAGCTGCGCTTTGCCGCGCCGCTGCCCGAGAACGCGCGCTTTCGGCTGGTGCTGCCGGCGGGGCTGGTCGATGACAACGGCCGCGCGCTCGCCAACGCCGGCAACTTTCCGCTCACGGTCGCCACCGGTGCGCTGCCGCCGCTGGCCAAGTTCCCGGGCGGTGCCGCGTTCGGCGTGATCGAGGCCGGCAGCGCGCGCGAGCCGGCGCTGCTGCCGCTCACCGTACGCCGCGTGCAGGCCGACCTCGCCGGCGCCAGCACCGGCGGCCGGGTCGCCGTGCGGCGCTTCGACGCCGCCACCGACGACGCCACGCTCGTCGCCTGGCTGGCGCGCGTGCGGCGCTGGCAGGACGCGCAGGTGAGCGCGCGCGACGCCGGGCTGCCGCCGTCGCAGTGGACCACGGTCGAGATCGAGACCGATGCGCACGGCCGCCGGCGTGAGCGCCGCAACGAACGCGTCGTGGCCACGCGCGAGCTGGCGCTGCTCGGCGGCGACGGCCAGGCGCACCGCGTCGAGCTGCCTGCGACGAGTGCTGCGTCAGGCGCCGCGCCGGGTGCCGTGCCGGATGCCGCCACCGAGGTGATCGGCATCCCGCTCGCGACTCGCGGCTACCACGTGGTCGAGGTCGAGTCGCGCCTGCTCGGCGCGGCACTGCTCGGCAGCGCCGCGCCGATGTTCGTGCGCACCGGCGCGCTCGTCACCAACCTCGGCGTGCACTTCAAACGCGGACGCGCGGCCAGTCTGGTGTGGGTGACCACGCTCGACCGTGCGCGCCCGGTGGCCGACGCACGCGTCGCCGTCGCCGACTGCAATGGCAAGCTGCTGTGGAGCGGCCGCACCGGCGCCGACGGCATTGCGCGCATCGAACGCGGCTTCGACGAGACCGGCGTCGGGCCGAAGGAGCATTGCACGAGCGACGAGGGCCTGTTCGTCAGCGCGCGCAAGGCCGACGCCCAGGGCGACGATCTGGCCTTCGTCTTCAGCCGCTCGACGCGCGGCATCGAGCCCTGGCGCTTCGACCTGCCGCTGGCCGACGCGCCGCTGCCCGACCGCCTGGCACACACGGTATTCGACCGCACGCTGCTGCGCGTGGGCGACACGCTGTCGATGAAGCACTTCGTGCGCGACGCCGCCGGCCGTGGCCTCGCGCTGCCGGCGGCGGACACGCTGCCCGACGAGGTCGTGATCTCGCATGTCGGCGGCCATTTCGAGACCCGGCTGCCGCTGGCCTGGCCGCGCGGTGCGCGCTCTGGCGAAAGCCGCTGGAGCGTGCCGAAGACGGCGCCGCTCGGCCTGTACACGGTGGCGCTGCGGCGCGGCGAACACACGACCGCGAGCGGGCAGTTCCGCGTCGAGGCGTTCCGCGTGCCGCTGGTCGACGGGCGCCTGGCGGCGCCGCGCGGCGTGCTGATCGCGCCGCGCGAGCTCGCGCTCGATGCGCAGCTCGTCGCGCTGGCCGGTGGGCCGATGCCGGCGCGGCCGCTCGAGCTGTCGGCGCTGCTGCGCGGCGCGCTGCCCCAGTTCGCCGGCTACGAGGACTTCACGTTCGCACCGCCGCTCGCCGATCGGCGCGGCGCGAACGACGACCCCGATGCCGAAGCCGACGGCGCGCGCATCGTCGCCAGGCGATTGCCCGCACGCACCGATGCGCAGGGCGCGGCGCGCATCGTCGTGCCGGGTCTGCCGCCGCTCGCCGGGCCGAGCGAGCTGGCCGCCGAACTCGCGTTCGACGACCCGAACGGCGAGAAGCAGACCGTCACGCAGCGCGTCAGGCTGTGGCCGAGCGCCGTCGTCGTCGGAGTGCGCCTGCCGGGCTGGACGGCGAGCAGCGGCGACGCGCATCTCACCGCCGTCGTGCTCGACACCGACGGCCGTCCGCTGGCCGGCCGCGAGGTGCAGGTGAGCGCCACGCTGCACCGCACGCTGACCACGCGCAAGCGCATCGTCGGCGGCTTCTATGCCTACGACAACCGCGACGAAAGCCGCGCGCTCGGAGTGCTGTGCAGCGGCCGCAGCGACGCCCAGGGGCGCATCGCCTGCGACGCCAAGATCGACGCCAGCGGCGAGGTCGAGGTGGTGGCCAGCGCCCGGGACGACGCCGGCCGCGTCTCGCAAGCAGCGGCCACGGTCTGGGTGAGCCGCGGCGAGCGCTGGTGGTTCGCACAGGACAACGACGACCGCATCGACGTGCTGCCCGAGCAGCGCGAGCTCGAACCCGGCCAGACCGCGCGGCTGCAGGTGCGCATGCCCTACGCGCAGGCGACGGCGCTGGTCACCGTCGAGCGCGAAGGCGTGATCGACGCGCGCGTGCTGACGCTCGATGGCCGGCGGCCGGTGATCGAGCTGCCGATTCCGAAGGCGGCCGCCTCCGGCCGCTCGTCATCGAACGCGGCCGAGGCCGGCCGCTCGTGGGCCCCCAACGTCTACGTCGGCGTGCTGGTGCTGCGCGGCCGGCTGCGCGAGGCGCCCTGGTGGTCGATCTTCACCTGGGGCTGGCGCGACCCGCTCGACTGGTGGCAGGCCTTTCGCCACGAGGACGCCGAGTGGCGCGCGCCGACAGCGACGGTCGACCTGGCCAAGCCGGGCTTCAAATACGGCGTGGCGGCGCTGCGCATCGGGCTGGCCGAGCAGCACCTGGACGTCACGGTCACGACCGACCGCACGCAGTACCGGGTGCGCGAGAAAGTGCAGGCGACGGTGCGCGTGACGCAGGGCGGCGCTCCCGCGGCCGGCGCCGAGATCGCCTTCGCCGCCGTCGACGAAGGACTGCTTGCGCTGTCCGCCAACGACTCATGGGATCTGCTGCACGCCATGCTGCGCCAACGCCCCTGGGGCGTGGAGACCGCCACCGTCGCCGGCGACATCGTCGGCCGCCGGCACTACGGGCGTAAGGCGCTGCCGCCGGGCGGCGGCGGCGGGCGCAATCCGACGCGTGAGCTGTTCGACACGCTGCTGCTGTGGCGCGGCACGGTCGCGCTCGACGCCCGCGGCGAGGCGCGCATCGAGGTGCCGCTCAACGACTCGCTCACCAGTTTCCGTCTGGTGGCGATCGCCGACGCCGGGGCCGACCACTTCGGCAGCGGCAGCACGAGCGTGCGCGTGTCGCAGGACCTGCAACTGCTCGCCGGACTCGCGCCGCTGGTGCGCGAAGGCGACCGCATCGACGCCGGCTTCACGCTGCGCAACACGACGACGCGCACGATGGCAGTGACGGCGACGCTCGCCGGGCAGGCACAGACCCACGATGGCCTCGAGGCGCTGGCCTTCGCGCCGCAGCGCGTCACGCTGGCCGCGGGCGCGGCGCACGATCTGCGCTGGAGCGTCGACGTGCCGATCGGCGCCACGCGCATCGACTGGGATGCCAGCGCCGAGGAGACCGCGGTGGGTGGCGCCGGCACCGCCGCCGCCGATCCGGCACGCGATCGCATCAGGATCGCGCAGGCCGTGCAAAGCCCCGTGCCGCTGCGCGTGTGGCAGGCCACGCTCGAGCCGCTCGCCGGCAGCGTGCGCATCGCGGTGGCCGAGCCGGCCGGCGCCCTGCCCGGCCGCAGCGAGCTGCGCGCGACGCTGCAGCCGAGTCTGGCCGCTGCGCTGCCGGGCGTACGTCGCTACTTCGAGACCTACCCGTATGCCTGTCTCGAGCAGAAGGTCTCCAAGGCGATCGGCCTGCGCGACAAAGGTGCCTGGGCCGCGCTCGGCGACGAGCTCGCCGGCTACCTGGACCGCGACGGCCTGGCCGGCTACTTCCCGCCCGCAGCCGACGCTGCGAGCGCAGGCAGCGACCGCCTCACCGCCTATCTGCTGAGCGCGGCGCAGGAGGCCGGCTGGAGCTGGCCCGACGCGCCGCGCGAGGCGATGCTGCAGGGCCTGGCCGCCTTCGTCGAAGGCCGGCTGGTGCGGCGCTTTCCCGCGCCGCGGCCCGACCTCGACTGGCGCAAGCTGGCCGCGCTCGATGCCCTCGCCCGCTACGGCCGCGCCGAGCCGCGCATGCTGGGTTCGATCGCCTTCGCGCCCGCGGCCTGGCCGACTTCGGCGCTGCTCGACGCGTGGAGCGTGTACGAGCGGCTGCCGGCCGCGCCGGAGCGCGCGGCGCGCCTGGTGCAGATCCAGCAGCTGCTGCGCAGCCGGCTGGTCGAAGGCGGCAGCGCGCTCTCGCTCGGCGCCGCGGACGACTTCGCGCCGTGGTGGCTGATGGACAGCGGCGACGGCAACGCGGCGCGGCTCGTGCTCGCGGCCACGGCGTCGCCGGCGTGGCAGGCCGACGTGCCGCGGCTCGTCAACGGCACGCTCGCGCGTCAGCGGCGCGGTGCCTGGAGCACGACGACGGCGAACCTGTGGGGCGCGCTGGCGCTCGAGAAGTTCGCGGCGCGCTTCGAGCGCGATCCGGTCAGCGGCCGCAGCGTGCTGCAGGCGCCCGGCGGCACCGTGCGCAGCGTCGACTGGTCGGCGCAACCGCAGGGCGCCACCTTTGCGCTGCCGCTGCCGGCCGCCGGCGGCACGGTCGAGGCACGCCAGGAAGGCAGCGGCCGGCCCTGGCTCACGCTGCAGACGCTGGCCGCGGTGCCGCTGCGCGCGCCGTTCAGCGCAGGTTACCGCATCACGCGCAGCGTCAGCGCGGTCGAGCGCAAGACGCCCGAGGCCTGGAGCCGCGGCGACGTGATGCGGGTGCGTCTCGAGATCGACGCCGCGGCCGACTTCAACTGGGTCGTCGTCGCCGATCCGGTGCCGGCCGGCGCGACGCTGCTCGGCAGCGGCCTCGGGCGCGACTCGGCCATCGCCGTGCGCGGCGAGGGCGACGATGGCCGGGCCTGGCCCGCTTACGTCGAGCGCGCCGCCGACGCCTGGCGCGGCTACTACGCGTGGCTGCCACGCGGCCGGCACGTCGTCGAATACGCGCTGCGCCTGAACAGCAGCGGCCGCTTCGGCCTGCCGCCGACGCGCGTCGAGGCGCTGTACGCGCCCGACAGCTTCGGCGAGTTGCCGCTGGCGCCGCTCGAGGTGCGGCCATGAGTGCCGGCGCGCGGCGCGCTTCCGTGCTGCCGACGTTCGCGCTGCGCGCGTTCATGCTGCTGGCACTCGTGCAGCCGGCGCTCGCGCAGCCGGCGTCGGATTCGGCCGTGCCGTCGTTCGACGCGGTGCGCGCGGCGCACCGCGCGAGCGATGTCGCGCTGCTCGACCGCCACGGCACGCCGCTGCAGACGCTGCGCGTCGACGCCACGCGGCGCCGCGGCCCGTGGCTGGCGCTGGCCGACGTGTCGCCGGCGCTGCGCGAGGCGCTGCTGCTGTCCGAAGACCGGCGCTTCTGGGAGCATGGCGGCGTCGACTGGCGCGCGCTCGCCGCCGGCGCCTGGGCGGCGGCGTGGAACACACGCACGCGCGGCGCGTCGACGTTGACGATGCAACTGGCCGCGCTGCTCGACGCCGGTCTGGCGCGACCCGAGGGCGGACGCAGCCTCGGCGGCAAGCTGGCGCAGATGGCCGCCGC
>JAGWTJ010000190.1 GCA_028869005.1 Burkholderiales bacterium
GCCGCCTCGCCAGCCATCTCGCGATCGGCTTCGGCGGCGGTCTTCATGGCGACATCACGGCGGCATCACGGCGCGAGCAGGAACTCGCGCACGACCGCGCGCTGGTCGGCGTGCACGAGTGTCGGCGCGTGGCCGACGCCGGCGAACTCGACGAGTCGCGCCTGCGGGCCGCGGCTCGTCATCTCCTGCGCGGTGGCACGTGCGAGCAGGTCGGACTCGGCGCCGCGCAGCAGCAGCGTGGGCGCGCGCACGCGGTCGTAGCTTTGCCACAGCAAGGCTTCGCCGGCGCGCGCCAGCTCCGGCGTGACGGCACGAAACGGCACCGCGATCGCCGGGTCGTAGTGCGGCACATAGCCGCCTTGCGGCCCCGGCACCAGTTGCGGCCGCGTCATTTCGAGCCACTCCTCGCGCGTGTGCGGGCCGAAGCTCTGCGAGATCGACCACAGCGCATCGGCCGCTGCTTCGACCGTCGGCCATTGCACCGGCTGGCCGAGGTAGGCGCCGATGCGCGTGAGCGCCGCCGGCTCGATCGCCGGGCCGACGTCGTTGAGCACCAGCCTGCGCACCGGCGAGCCCGCGAGGCTCGCCAGGCCGAGGCCGATCAGCCCGCCCATCGAGGTGCCGACGAAGTCGAGCCGCTCGACGTCGAGTCGCGCCACCAGCGTCACCAGGTCGGCGACGTAGCCCGGCACGATGTAACCCGTCGGGTCGGCCAGGCGATCGCTGCGGCCGCGCCCGACCACGTCGGGGCAGACGACGCGACAGTCGGCGGCCAGATCGCGCGCCAGCGCGTCGAAGTCGCGCCCCTGCCGCGTCAGGCCGTGCACGCAAACCACGACCTGCGGGTTGTCGGCAGCGCCCCATTCCCAGTACGCCATGCGATGCAGACCGCGCGCGTCGAGGCATTGCACGGCGGCGAGGCGGGGTTCGATGGCAGCGCGCGTCATGGTGGCTTGCTCGCGGGTTCGATAATCACGCGATCCTAGCAATCCGTCCACGCGACCAGGAGTGACCCCATGCTGAAAGGCAAGACCGCACTCGTCACCGGCTCCACCAGCGGCATCGGCCTGGGCGTCGCCTCGGCGCTCGCGCGCAACGGCGCCAACGTCATGCTCAACGGCTTCGGCGACGTCGAGGGCGCTCTGGCGCAGGTGCGTGCATACGGCGGCGCGGTGCGCCACCACGGCGCCGACATGAGCAAGCCGGCCGAGATCGAGGACATGATGCGCAGCTGCGAGCGCGAGTTCGGCGCGCTCGACGTGCTCGTCAACAATGCCGGCATCCAGTTTGTCGCCAATGTCGAGGACTTTCCGGCCGAGCGCTGGGACGCGATCATCGCCATCAACCTGAGCGCTGCCTTCCACGGCATGCGGCTCGCGCTGCCGGGCATGAAGCGCCGCGGCTGGGGCCGTGTCGTCAACATCGCGTCGACGCACGGCCTGGTGGCATCGGCCGGCAAGAGTGCCTACGTGGCAGCCAAGCACGGCATCGTCGGCCTGACCAAGGCGGCGGCGCTCGAGAACGCCATCGGCGGCGTCACCGTCAACGCCATCTGCCCGGGCTGGGTGCTGACGCCGCTGGTGCAGAAGCAGGTCGACGCGCGCGCCGCCAAGGACGGCGTCGACAACGACGAGGCCAAGCGCCGGCTGCTGGCCGAGAAGCAGCCGTCGCTGCGTTTCACGACGCCCGAGCAGATCGCCGAACTCGCCGTGTTCCTGTGCTCGCCCGCCGCCGACAACGTGCTCGGCGTGGCTTGGAACGTCGACGGCGGATGGACGGCGCAGTAGGCGTCACCCTCACTTCAACTGCACGCTGCCACTGACGGTCGCCGACACGGTGGCCCGGCCGGCCTCCACCGGCAGCGGCTCGGCGGGCGCCGCCTGTGCCGCCATCGCGACGGCGCGACGCATCGGCAGCGGCTCGCCCGCTTCGCCGCCGCTTACGTTCACCTCGCGCAGCGTCCAGCCGGAAGCACCGAACTCGCGCGCCACGGCGTCGGCGCGCGAGCGGAACTGGGCGATCGCCTGTGCCGTGATCTCGCCCTGCACCTTGTCGCGCGCTTCGCGCGACAGCGACCAGCCGACGCGCGAGACGGTCAGGCCCTGCACGCGACCGGCGAGCTGCGCGATGGCGGCGCTGTCACGCCCTTCCACCACCAGTTCCGCCGAGCCCTGCCAGCCGTTGATGCCCCCGCCCTTGGGTGCGTAGCGTGGGAACAGCGAAAAGGCGCCGGTGCGCACGTTGACCTCGCCCGGCCTGGCCGCCTTGCGCGCCTCGGCCAGCGCGCTGTCCAGTGCCTGGCGCAACTGCGACTGCACGGCAGCGGCGTCCAGGCCGTCGCGCGTGGTGCCCAGGGTCAGCGTCAGCCAGTCCATCGTGAGTTCGGTCGTCGCTGTCGCCGACAAGGAGACGACGTTGTGCGGCGGCGGCAGCATCTGTGCGGCGGCCGGCAGCGTGATGGCGGCCAGCATGGCGGCAGCGACGCTGCGCGCCAGCGCGCGGCGCGGCCATTGCGGCGGCCATTGCGAGAAGCGGGTCATGGGTTTCCTTTGCTGGGGCTCTGTTTCAGCGGGTGGCGACAATCGCTGCAGCGACCTCCGCTGCAAGAGCGCGTGATCGAGGTCACGCGTTGACCGGCCGCTTGCGCGGGCGGCGAAAGACTTGTAACAGATGACCGATGGCGCCGGTTCGCCCCGGAATCCGGGCCGTAATATGCCGCTGTTACAAATTCGGAGCGCCCGATGAGTCAAGCCGCGAGCCACCGCCCCGACCGCATCGTCGTCGTCGACGACGATGCACGCATCCGCGACCTGCTGCGCCGCTATCTGGCACAGGAGGGCTTCGACGTGCTGCTGGCCGAGGATGCCAAGGCGCTGAACCGCGTGCTGACGCGCGAGACGGTCGACCTGATCGTGCTCGACCTGATGCTGCCCGGCGAGGACGGCCTGTCGATCTGCCGGCGGCTGCGCGCGGCCAACGACGCCACGCCGATCATCATGCTCACGGCCAAGGTCGAGGACGTGGACCGCATCGTCGGCCTCGAGGTCGGCGCCGACGACTACCTGCCCAAGCCCTTCAATCCGCGCGAGCTGCTGGCACGCATCCACGCCGTGCTGCGCCGCCGCCCCAGCCCCGAGGCGCCGGGCGCGCCGAGCAAGGAGCCGCAGGTCGTGACCTTCGGGCCCTTCGAGTTCGACCTGTCGCTCAGGCGCCTGGCCAAGGACGGCGAGCAGATGGCGCTCACCACCGGGGAGTTCTCGATGCTCAAGGCGCTGGTGCGTCACCCGCGCCAGCCGCTGTCGCGCGACAAGCTCGCGCAACTGGCGCGCGGCCGCGAGTTCGAGCCCTTCGACCGCAGCCTGGACGTGCAGATCTCGCGTCTGCGCAAGATGATCGAACCCGATCCGGCGCAGCCGCGCTACATCCAGACCGTGTGGGGCGTGGGCTATGTGTTCGTGCCCGACGGCACGAACTGAGCGGCCACTGCGCCGTCCCTGCCACCCGGTTCCCGGATCGATCTGAACCTCTTCTGGCGCACCTTCGGCCTGCTCGCCCTGCTGCTGGCGGGCGGCGTCTTCGCGTGGGTGCAGACGCTGCGCGCGCTCGAGCTCGAGCCGCGCGCGGTGCAGGAGGCGCGGCAGACGGCGGCGCTCGTCAACCTGTCGCGCGGCTCGCTCATGCAGGCCGACGCCGTGAATCGCGTGGCGCTCGTCAAAAGCCTGGCCGCCGGCTCGCCGGTGCGCATCCTGCCGCGCGAGCCCGGCGACCGCTGGGAGCCCTACGAGGTCGACCGCTTCACGCGCCGCGTGGCCGAGCAGCTGCGCGCGACGCTCGGCGCCGACGCCATCGTCGCCAGCAGCGTCAATGCGCAGCCCGGCCTGTGGGTCGGCTTCTCGATCGACCGCGACCGCTACTGGATGCAGTCGGTGTCGGCCAACGACGCCGAGCTGTCGCAGGCCACCTGGTTCGTGTGGGTCGGCATCGCGCTGCTGGCCACGCTGGTGGGCTCGATCGCCATCGCCGGCCTCATCAACCGCCCGCTCAAGCAGCTGTCGTTCGCGGCCAGCCGAGTGCGCGAGGGCGACCTCGACTCGCGCCTCGACGAGAACACGCTCACCAGCGAGATTCGCGAAGTCAACCGCGGCTTCAACCGCATGGCGCGCGAGCTGGCGCGCGTGGAGGAGGACCGTGCCGTGATGCTGGCCGGCATCAGCCACGACCTGCGCACGCCGCTGGCGCGGCTGCGCCTGGAGACCGAGATGAGCGTCGGCGAGGAGGAGGCGCGGCGCAACATGGCCAGCGACATCGACCAGCTCGACGGCATCATCGACAAGTTCATGGACTATGCACGCCCCGGCGAGACGCAGCTGCGTGCGGTCGAGGTTGCCGCGCTGGTCGAGCGCGAGGCCGCGCGCTTTCGCGACCCGATGCAGATCCGCATCCACTCGCGCGTCACGCCCGACGTGCAGGTGCTGGCCGACGAGACCGAACTCGGCCGCGTCTTCCTCAACCTGTTCGAGAACGCGCGCCGCTACGGGCGCGGCACGTACACCGGCGTCGCCGAGGTCACGGTGACGAGCGTGAAGACCGGTCCCTGGGCCATCGTCAGCGTGCGCGACAACGGCCCCGGCGTGGCGCCGGACAAGCTGGCGCAGCTCACGACACCGTTCTTTCGCGGCGATGCGGCGCGCACCGCCGCCACCGGCGCGGGGCTGGGCCTGGCGATCGTCGACAAGGCGATGCACCGCATGGGCGGCAGCCTGGAGCTGGCCAACGCACCCGACGGCGGACTCGTCGCGCACCTTCGCCTCAAGCGTGCGCCGGGCTGATCGATGCGCGGCCGGCGGCGTCGCGCCGCCGCACGCGCCGCACGCGCAGCCGGCGCGGATCAGTAGACGACGACGCGGTCGCCGACCTTCACCTGCTCGTACAGCCACTTGGCGACCTGGTAGTCGCGCAGCTGGCTGCAGCCGTGCGAGCCGCTGTCGTAGCCCTTGTCGGCGAAGTCCTGCGAGTAGTGGATGGCGACGTTGCCCTGGTAGAAGATGGCGTAGGGCATCGGCGTGCGCTCGCCGAAGATCTTCGACACCGTGTCGGCGTTCATGAACCAGATGCGGAACTCGCCCTCGGGGCTTTCCCAGCCGGGCCGCGCGAATCGTGCCTCGCGCGTGAACTGCACCTTGCCGTCGACGACATAGGACATCTTGCGCTGCTGCTTGGAGATGCACACCACCTTGCCCCGGGCGCAACGCGGGTCGAGCTCCTGCGTCAGCGTGCTCGCCGGCGGCGCTTCGAACAGCTCGGCATAGCGCGGGTTGCGCGTGCGAGTGATGAGCTGCGCCCAGGTGCGCTCGTCCATCACCTCGCTGGCCGGCAGGCCGACGCGCTTGCGCCAGGACTCGACGGCGCCGCGCGTGGCCGCGTCGAAGCGGCCGTTCACCGCCCCCTGGTACAGGTCGATCTGCCGCAGCCGGTGCTGCAGTTCCATCGTGTAGCCGGGCTGCGCATGGCCGACGAACCAGTCGCCGACGTCGACGTTGCCCAGCTCGGCCTCGGTCGGCCGGCGCGAGCGCGCGCGCAGCGCGTCCCAGGTGGCCTGATCGACGACGCCGGTGACGCGCAGGCCGCCCTCGCGCTGCAGCTTGAGCACGGCTTCGCGGGTGAGCATGCCGAAGCGGTCGTCGACGTCGTAGACGGCCAGATACTTGGCCAGGCGCAGTCGCACCTGCAACTCGCGCACGCGCGGCGAACGCACGCCGAAGCGCAAGTCGCTCGCCAGCGCATCGGCGGCGGGCGCGCCCTCGCCCGGACGGTCGGCGCCGGGCGCCTTCATGGTCGCGGAGGCCGGCAGGGGCGTCGGCGGCGCCGACCGCGCCTGGCACGCCGCAGGCGCGAGGGCCGCCGCGGCGATCGCGGCAAGCAGGCACAGCTGATGGGGCTTGGCTCTCATGGTCGCGATTATCGGCTGCGTGGCCGCGTTCGACGACCTGGCCAGGCCGCCCGACAGCCGAAGTCGCACCCGTTTTCACCGCCTTGTCTGCGAGCAGCGACGCCGGCCTGCGCCGCGACGCGGCGCGAAGGCACGCGCCGAGGCCGGGGATGCCGCACGCGGCGCGCGCCGCCCTCACGATCCGGTGGCGCCATGCAGCGGCCGAGCAACCCGCACGAGGAACGGGTCTTGCCGCGGCGAGCTAGACTGAGCACTCGGGGTTGTATCGAGCGGGAGGCGGCCCCGCGGCGCGCACCGAATCCACTGCATCGCGCGACCAGCGCGACCCACGTGGCCACGCATTTGTCCCGGCGTCCCCGATCGATCGGCATGCCGACGACCGCGACCCGAGGAGGCTCATCGTGGAAACTGTTCAGGAGTTGGCCGAGCCGGACGACCTCGCGTTGATCGAGTGCGTGAATGCCGGCGACCGCAGCGCCTTCGACACGCTGATGCGCCGGCACAACCGACAGCTCTATCGCGCCGTGCGCAGCATCCTGCGCGACGACAGCGAGGCCGAGGACGCCGTCCAGGAGGCATGGTGGAAGGCCTATTGCCACCTGAAGGAATTTCGCGCCGATGCGCAGCCGGCGACCTGGCTGACGCGCATCGCCGTCAACGAGGCCCTCATGCACCTGCGGCGCAACCGCACGCGCGACGCCCATCTCGAGCCGGTGCCGCTCGCGCCACCCGATGCCGACGACAAGCCGGTCGGCGACGCGCTCGCCGCATTGCCGGAGACGAACCACCCCGACGAGCTGACTTGGCGCGCCGAAGTCCGGCGGCTGATCGAAAGCGGCATCGACGGGCTGCCGCCGGCCCTGCGCACCATCTTCATGCTGCGCGCCGTCGAAGGCATGTCGATGGCCGAAATCGGTGCAGTGCTCGACCTGCCGGAGAGCACGGTGCGCGTGCGCTACATGCGCGCGCGCCGCCAGTTGCATGCGAC
>JAGWTJ010000191.1 GCA_028869005.1 Burkholderiales bacterium
GATCAGAGGGTCGAACCCCGTGTCCTTCGAGACGACGTGAAAGTACGCGGTGGGCTCCGCTGCGGCGATTCTGCCGACGGTGTAGGCAATGTGAAAGTCGAGCGCGTTCGACCCATTGCCCGAGATCTTGATGTACTCGGCGTGTGGCCCGAGCCGCTGCATCGAGGCCACGAGGTCAAAGGGCAACTTCGTCTGGTTGGCGCCCACGAACAGAAGGATCTTGAAGTGATCCTGGGCCAATGCGTCGAGCGAATCGGGCTGCACGTTTTCCAGATCGACGAGAACATAGTTCGTTCGCATGGGTCCTCGCGCGATGACCGTTGTTCCGCCTGGGGCCGCGAAGCTACTTCGCCTTCTTCTTCGGCCGCGTCCACCCTTCGACCACCACCTGCTTGGCACGCGTCACCGCGAGCTTGCCGGCGGGCACGTCCTGGGCGATGGTCGAGCCGCCGCCGACGGTGGCGCCGTCGCCGATCGCGACCGGTGCGACGAGCACGCTGTTGCTGCCGATGTGCACATCGTTGCCGATCGTCGTGCGGTGCTTGTTCGCGCCGTCGTAGTTGGCGGTGATGCTGCCGGCGCCGTAGTTGACGCGCTCGCCGACCGTCGCGTCGCCGAGGTAGGCCAGGTGGTTGGCCTTGGCGCCCTTGCCCAGCGTGCTGTTCTTGACCTCGACGAAGTTGCCGATGTGCACGTCGGCGCCGAGCACAGCGCCCGGGCGCAGGCGCGAGAAGGGGCCGACGATCGCGCCCGGGCCGATCACGGCCTCGTCCATCAGCGTGAAGGGCTGGATCACCGCGCCGGCCTCGATCTTCGCGTTGCGGATCACGCAATGCGCACCGATCGTGACGCCGTCGCCGAGCGTGACCCGGCCCTCGAACACGCAGCCGACATCGATCGACACGTCGGCGCCGCAGTCGAGTGTGCCGCGCACGTCGAGGCGGTCGGGGTCGGCCAGGCGCACGCCGGCTTGCATCAGCCGCTCGGCTTCGCGGCGCTGGAAGCGGCGCTCGAGCCGGGCCAGCTCCATCGGCGAATTCACGCCCAGCACCTCGGTCTCGTCGTGCGCCTGCGTGGCGACCACCGGCACGCCATCGCGCACCGCCATCGCGACGAGGTCGGTCAGGTAGTACTCCTGCTGCGCGTTGCGGTTGTCGATCGCCATCACCGCGCGCTTCAACCACGCGGTCGGCGCGGCCATCATGCCGGTGTAACCCTCGCGGATCGCGCGCTGGGCTTCGGTCGCGTCCTTGTGCTCGACGATCGCCTTGACCGCATCGCCTGAATCTCCGCCTCGCACGACGCGGCCGTAGCCCGTCGGGTCGTCGAGCAGCACCGTGAGCAATGCCAGGGCCCGGCCGCCGCAGGCGTCGACGAGCGCGCGCGCGGTGTCGGTGGCGATCAGCGGCACGTCGCCGTTCAAGATCAGCGTCGTGCCGGCGTCGGGCAGTTGCGGCACCGCCTGCTGCACCGCGTGACCGGTGCCGAGTTGCGGCGCCTGCACGATGCAGCGCGCGCCGCTATCCTCGACGCTGGCTTCGACCCGTTCGGCCTTGTGGCCGACGATGACCAACACTCTGTCGGCGGCCAGCGGCGCGACGGCGTTGCGCACATGGTCGAGCAGGCTGCGGCCGGCGAGCGGGTGCAGCACCTTCGGGCGCTCGGATTTCATCCGCGTGCCACGTCCGGCGGCCATGATCACGATCGAAAGCGGCGAATTCATGCTTCGGGGTCTTCGGTTCGGAATGCGCGCGATTATCGGCGTCGCCCTGGCGGTGGTGCTGCTGCTGTCGGGCTGCGCCAGTGTGTTGCGCGTGACCTATGCCCAAGGCCCGACGCTGGCGTACTGGTGGATCGACGGCTACCTCGACTTGAACGGCGAGCAGGCGCCGCGCCTGCGCGACGCGCTCGACCGCTGGTTCGACTGGCACCGGCGCGTCGAGTTGCCGCAGTACGCGGCGCTGCTCGCACGCGCCCAGCGCGACGTCACCGAGCCGATCACGACGCATGGCATGTGCGCCTGGCGCGCCGAGGCCGAGCGGCGCCTGGACGCCGCCGTCGAGCAGGCGCTGCCGGCGGCGGCGGCGCTGATCGTGACGCTCACGCCCGAGCAACTGCGCCACTTGCAGGCCAAGCTGGCGAAGGACGGCGCCGAGCTCGAGCGCGAGTTCGCACAGGCCGACCGCGCCGAGCGCCGGCAACGTTCGTTCAAGCGCGCGCTCGAACGCTTCGAGAATTTGTACGGCCGCCTCGACGAGACGCAGCGCGCGCGCTTGGCCAAGGAGCTCGCCGCCTCGCCGTTCGACGCCGACCGCTGGCTCGCCGAACGCGAGCGCCGCGTCGCCGACATGCTGCGCACGCTCGGCGCGGCCGCCAGCAGCGGCGACGTGGGGCAGGCCCAGGCGGCGGCGCGCGTGCTGGTCGAGCGCAGCCTGCGCTCGCCGCGCAGCGACTACCGCGCCTACCAGGACAAGTTGGCACAGGACAACTGTGCGCTCGCGGCGACGATGCACAACCTGATGACGCCCGCGCAGCGCCAGGTCGCGCGCGGGAAGTTGAAGGGCTGGGAGGACGATCTGCGCGCGCTGATCGGCCCCAGCGCCAACAACACGCTGACACCCGCCCGTTCGGGCTGAGCCTGTCGAAGCCCCGGTCGCGAAACGCAGGCCCTTCGACAGGCTCAGGGCGAACGGTGGGACACGCTACTCCAAGGCCACGCTCACCGAGCGCGGCCCCTGGCCGCTCGGGGCCGGGAAGTCTTTCATCGCCGCCATGAACATCGCCGTCAGCGTGGCGTCGTTGCCCATCGTCGCGCTGTCGTTCTGCGCATGCGCTTCGTAGACCGGGGTGCCGCCGGCGCGCTCGCGCAAGAGGATTGCGACGCTGCGCTCGTAGCGCGTGCTCCAGTCGGCGCGCAGCGACCAGTACGGACCGTAGTAGGGCGAGCGGAGCGGGCGCCAGGCCGGCGAGCGCCAGTAACCCGCGCCCCAGCGCCACCACAGCGGGTCGTCCCAGGGTGCGATCTCGGTGCGCGTGATGCGCGCGCCGATCTGCACGATGACGTCGGCCTGCGCGGGGCTGGCCGCCGGCTTGAAGCCGGCCGCTGCGAGCGCCTTCGCAGCCGCCGCTTCGAGTTGCGCCTGGCGCTCGGGGCGCGCCTGCTGCGAGGGCAGGCGCTCGAAGACGTAGCTGCCCGGCGCACGACCGGCCGGCCAGTCGCCGTAGCTCACGACCTCGCTCGTCACGGTGTTCATCGCCGCGCAGCCGGCGAGCAGCAGTGCAGCCGCAGCCGCAGCCAAGCCCAGAAAACGTCGGTTCATCGCTCTACTCCCGGTGCAGGGTGACGACGGCGGGTTTCGGGCGGCCGCAGTCGTCGTCGGGGTCGTCGTCGAACGCCTTGTCGCCCGCCGGATCGGCCACGCCGGAAGCTTGGAGCGTGGCGAACGGGTACAGGTTCCGGTCGAGCAGGTGCGAGCGCGTCACATGCCCCATCGCGCGCAGCATGTTGTCGCTGCGGCCCGGGTACTGGCGCTCCCAGTCGCGCAGCATGGCCTTGATCTGGGCGCGCTGCAGGTTGTCCTGGCTGCCGCACAGCGTGCACGGGATGATCGGGTAGGCGCGTACCGTCGCCCAGCGTTCGAGGTCGGTCTCGGCGACGTAGGCCAGCGGGCGGATGACGACGTGTTTGCCGTCGTCGCTGACGAGCTTGGGCGGCATGCCCTTCAGGCGCCCGCCGAAGAACATGTTCATCAGCAGCGTGACGAGGATGTCGTCGCGGTGGTGGCCGAGCGCGATCTTGGTGGCGCCGAGTTCGCTCGCCACGCGGTACAGGATGCCGCGGCGCAGGCGCGAGCACAGGCTGCACATCGTCTGGCCCTCGGGCACCAGGCGCTTGACGATGGCATAGGTGTCCTGGTTCTCGATGTGGAAGGGCACGCCGCGGCCGGCCAGGTACTCGGGCAGCACATGCGCCGGAAAGCCCGGCTGCTTCTGGTCGAGGTTGACGGCGACCAGGTCGAAGGCCACCGGCGCGCGCGCGCGCAGCGCGAGCAGGATGTCGAGCAGCGCGTAGCTGTCCTTGCCGCCCGACAGGCACACCATGACCTTGTCGCCGGCCTCGATCATGGCGTAGTCGGCGATGGCGCGGCCGACCTCGCGGTGCAGCCGCTTGGCGAGCTTGTTGGCCTCGAAGGCCGCCTTGCGCACCTTGGCGGCGTCGGCCGGCGCATTCATGCTTGCTCCTTGATGCGGAAGACCTCGACGCCGACGGCATCGCTGTCGGGGTAGACGTCGGGCTTGGCGGTGGCGACGCGCGCGGCGCGCACCCGCGGATGCGCGAGCAGGCGCGCCAGCAGGTCGTCGGCCAGCGTCTCCTGCAGCGCGATGCGGCCCTCGGCGATGCGCGCCGCGATGACGTGGCGCACGAAGTCGTAGTCGACGACTTCGTCGAGGCGGTCGCCGCGCGGGGTCGACGCGGCCAGCGGTACGTACAGGTCGACGTCGATCAGCACGCGCTGCGCGCCGTGCTTCTCGAACTCGTGCACGCCGATGTCGACCATGACTTCGTGGCCGCGCAGGAACAGGCGCCGGCAGTCGGCCAGGCGCGTGTCGGCCAGGGCGGGCAGGCTCATGGCTGTGGCCTGCACCCAGCGCGCCGCTGTTGCCTGCACCCGGCGCGCGCCGGATGCGCCGGCTTGCGCCGCGTCGTCCTCATGCCGTACCCCGCGCGCGCACCAGGTGCATCACGTCGCGCCGCTGCGCGGCCAGGTGCTGGCCGCCGTCGACGAGCAGCGTCGTTCCGGTGATGGCCGGCGACTCGAGCAGGAAGCGCACGCCGCGCGCGATGTCCTCGGGCGTCGAGCCGCGGCCCAGCGGCGTCAGCCGGTGCGCGGCGTCGAACTCGG
The DNA here is from genome assembly GCA_028869005.1 of Burkholderiales bacterium. GTDB lineage: Bacteria > Pseudomonadota > Gammaproteobacteria > Burkholderiales > Burkholderiaceae_C > Rubrivivax. The sequence goes on from JAGWTJ010000191.1 coordinate 4,905, forward strand.
GCCCGCTCATGTCGCCCGAGAGCAGCGTGATGCCGGGCGCGACGGCGCACACGCGCACCTGCGGCGCGAGCGCCAGCGCGAGCATCGTCGTCGCCGCCTCGAGCGCGGCCTTGGACAGCGTGTACGAGAAGTTGTCGGGGTTCGGGTTCCACAGCTTCTGGTCGAGCAGGTTGACGACCACCTGGCCGCCGGCGCGATGCAGCGCGCGCGCCAGCAGCACCGGCGCAGCGGTGTTGGCGCGCCAATGGCGCTCCATCGACGCGGTGCCGAAGCCGGCGACGTCGTCGGCCTCGAACAGCGAGGCGTTGTTCACCACCGCGTCGATACGACCACAGCGCCGCACGACGGCCGGCACCAGCGCCTCGCAGGCTGCCTCGTCGGCCAGGTCGGCGGCGAAGGCCTCGGCCGTGCCGCCGGCGGCGCGCACCGCGACGACCGTCTCCTCGGCGCGCGCTGCCGAATGGCGGTAGTGCACCGCCACGCGCCAGCCCTGCGCCGCGAGCTCGAGCGCGATGGCGCGTCCGATGCGCTGCGCGGCGCCGGTGACGAGGGCCACCGGCGCGGCAGTGTCGACGCGGGAGGTGTGCGGCACGGGGTTCTGCGGTGTGGTGTTGCGATGCGGACGAGGCTGGCGAGCCGGCTTGCTACGATCCGCTGCGTGAGCGATGCGGAGCTGCAGGCCGGGTCTGGAAGTTTATCGGCGCGCCTGCGCGAGCGCCTGGGCGAGGCCATCGATGCCGCCGGCGGCTGGCTGCCGTTCGAGCGTTTCATGGCGATCGCGCTGTACGAGCCGGGCCTGGGCTACTACGCGCGCGGCGCACCGATCTTCGGCACCCGCGCCGAGGACGGCAGCGACTTCGTCACCGCGCCCGAGCTGTCGCCGCTGTTCGGCCGCGCGCTGGCGCGGCAGGTGGCGCAGGTCTTCGATCTGCTTGGCGCGGTCGACGGCGCGGTCGGGCGCGGCAGCGCCGAGATCTTCGAGTTCGGCGCCGGCAGCGGCGCACTGGCCGAGCAACTCCTGGGTGCGCTCGGCGAGCGCGTCGCGCGCTACTCGATCGTCGACCTGTCGGGCACGCTGCGCGCGCGCCAGCAGCGGCGTCTGGCGCCGTTCGGCGCGCTCGTGCGCTGGCTCGACGCCTGGCCCGAGCGCATCGAGGGCGTGGTGCTCGGCAACGAAGTGCTCGACGCGATGCCGGTGACGCTGCTGGCCTTCGACGGCGCGCGCTGGGCCGAGCGCGGCGTGGTTCGCGTGGGGCGCGGCGCGCTGCCCGGCACGGTGCGTGACGAGGCGCGCCCGCGAGCCGCCGGCAGGGCGCGCGACGAAGCGTCGGTCGAGTCGAGCGCCTTCGCCTGGGCCGATCGCGCGACGCCGCTCAGGCCGCCGCTAGCCGCGCCCTACGTCGCCGGAACCGTCACCGAGATCCACCCGCAGTCCGAGGCCTTCGTGCGCTCGCTGGCCGCACGCCTCGTGCGCGGTGCGGCGTTCTTCGTGGACTACGGTTTCCCCGAGGCCGAGTACTACCTGCCGCAGCGCCACATGGGCACGCTGATGTGCCACCGCGCGCACCGCGCCGACACCGATGCGCTGGCCGACGTCGGCGACAAGGACATCACCGCGCACGTGAACTTCAGCGCCGTCGCGCTGGCGGCGCAGGACGCCGGGCTCGACGTCGTCGGCTACACCTCGCAAGCGCGCTTCCTGCTCAATTGCGGTTTCGTCTCGCTGCTCGAAGGCGCCGACGCGCACACCCTGGCCGCCGCGGGCAAGCTGGTCAACGAGCACGAGATGGGCGAGTTGTTCAAGGTGCTCGGCCTGGCGCGCGGCCTCGCTCTGCCGGCGGGCGAGGACTGGATCGGCTTCGCCGAGGGCGACCGCACGCACCGGTTGTGACGCCGTCGGCGCTCAGCCGCCCGCCGCCAGTGCAGCCTCCACCGCCGCGACCCGCGCCGCATGCACGGCGCCGCCGATGGCCGGGCCGCGCGCGCCGCGCGTGGCCGCC
>JAGWTJ010000192.1 GCA_028869005.1 Burkholderiales bacterium
CGCGCAGGTGGTGCTCGCGGGCGGCTGCTTCTTCAACCGCCTGCTCGCCGAACGCGTGCCTGCGCTGCTGCGCGAGCGCGGCCTGCAGGCCCTTCTGCCGCGCTCGCTCGGCTGCGGCGACGCGGGCCTGGCACTCGGCCAGGCCTGGGTGGCTGCGCACGCGCTCGAGCGTGGCCGGTCCGATGTCGGCGCGGACAGCGGCGTCGCCGCCCTCGCGCAGAGCTGATCCCATGTGCCTGGCCCTGCCCTCGCGCGTGGTCGAATTGCGCCCCGGCGAGCTTGCGCTCGTCGACCTCGGCGGCGTGCGCAAGGAAATCTCGGTCGCGCTCGTGCCCGAGGCCGTGCCGGGCGACTACGTCATCGTCCACGTCGGTCACGCGATCGGCGTCGTCGACGCCGAAGAGGCGGCGCGCACGCTGGCGCTGTTCGCCGAACTCGAAGCCGCGTCGCCGGCCGCGGGCGGCAGCGCATGAAGTACGTCGACGAGTTCCGCGACGGCGCGCTGGCCGCCAGGATCGCGGCGCGCATCGCGCGCGAGGTGCAGCCCGCTCGGCGCTATCACTTCATGGAGTTCTGCGGCGGGCACACGCACGCCATCTCGCGCTACGGCATCGCCGAGCTGCTGCCGCCGGCGCTGCGCATGATCCACGGACCCGGCTGCCCGGTGTGCGTGCTGCCCATCGGCCGCATCGACCAGGCGATCGGCCTGGCGCTGCAGCAGCGCGCCATCGTCTGCACCTACGGCGACACGATGCGCGTGCCAGCGTCGCCTGCCGCCGGCTCCTCGCACGGCGCGCTGTCGATGATCAAGGCCAAGGCGCTGGGCGCCGACATCCGCATGGTCTACTCGGCAGCCGACGCGCTGAAGGCGGCGCGCGAGAACCCCGGCCGCGAGGTGGTGTTCTTCGCCATCGGCTTCGAGACCACGACGCCGCCCACGGCACTCGCCATCCGGCAGGCCGCGGCCGAGGGGCTGGCCAACTTCAGCGTGCTGTCGTGCCACGTGCTCACGCCCAGCGCCATCACGCACATCCTGCAAAGCCCCGAGGTGCGGCAGTACGGCACGGTACCGATCGACGGCTTCATCGGGCCGGCGCACGTGAGCGTGGTGATCGGCTCGCAACCCTACGAGCACTTCGCCGAGGAATACGCCAAGCCGGTGGTGATCGCCGGCTTCGAGCCGCTGGACGTGATGCAGGCCGTCGCGATGCTGGTGCGCCAGGTCAACGAAGGCCGCCACGAGGTCGAGAACGAGTTCAGCCGCGCCGTCACGCGCGAGGGCAACCTGGCGGCGCAGCGCATCGTCGGCGACGTGTTCGAGCTGCGCTCGAGCTTCGAGTGGCGCGGCCTGGGCGAGGTGCCGTACAGCGCGCTGAAGATCCGCCCGGCCTATGCGGCCTTCGACGCCGAGCGCCGCTTCGAACTGCGCTACACGCCGGTGGCCGACCACCGGCAATGCGAATGCGGCGCCATCCTGCGCGGCGTCAGGCGCCCCGTCGACTGCAAGCTCTTCGGCACCGTGTGCACGCCCGAAAGCCCGATGGGCTCGTGCATGGTCTCCTCCGAAGGCGCCTGCGCGGCGCACTACCAGTACGGCCGCTACCGGGACGCCGCCGCGGCGTGACGCGCATGGCCAACAAGCCCGACTACATCCGCCCGCTCGACCTGCGGCACGGCCGCATCGACATGAACCACGGTGCCGGCGGGCGCGCCAGCGCGCAGCTGATCGAGGAGCTGTTCGTGCGCGAGCTCGACAACGAGTTCCTGCGCCAGGGCAACGACGGCGCCCGGCTGCCCGCGCCGCCGCCGGCCACGCGGCTGGTGATGGCTACCGACGCGCACGTGATCTCGCCGCTCGTGTTTCCCGGCGGCGACATCGGCTGCCTGGCGGTGCACGGCACGATCAACGACGTGGCCGTGAACGGCGCCATGCCGCTGTACCTGGCGGCCAGCTTCGTGCTCGAAGAAGGCCTGCCGCTGGCCGAGCTGCGCGCCATCGTCGCCTCGATGGCGGCGGCGGCACGCGAGGCGGGCGTGCCGGTCGTCACCGGCGACACCAAGGTGGTCGAGAAGGGCAAGGGCGACGGCCTGTTCATCGCCACCACCGGCGTGGGTTTCGTGGACGAGCGCATCCACTTGAGCGGCGCCTACGCGCGGCCGGGCGACGTCGTGCTGCTGTCGGGCCCGGTCGGCGACCACGGCGTGGCCGTGCTGTCGCAGCGCGAATCGCTCGAGTTCGAAACGCGCATCGAGAGCGACACCGCCGCGCTGCACGGACTGGTGGCGGCGATGCTCGAGGCGCTCGGCCCCGGTGCACCGGGCCTGCGTGCCCTGCGCGACCCCACGCGCGGCGGCCTCGCGACGACGCTCAACGAAATCGCGCGGCAGTCGCGCGTGGGCATGCTGCTGCAGGAAGCTGCGATCCCCGTGCGCGCCGAGGTGCAGGGCGCCTGCGAGCTGCTCGGACTCGATCCGCTTTACATCGCCAACGAAGGCAAGCTGGCGGCCATCTGCGCGCCCGAATGCGCCGAGCGGCTGCTGGCGGCCATGCGCGCGCACCCGCAGGGGCGCGAGGCGGCGCGCATCGGCGAAGTCACCGACGATCCGCTGCGCTTCGTGCAGATGAGCACGCGCCTGGGCGGCCGGCGCGTGGTCGACTGGCTGAGCGGCGAGCCGCTGCCGCGCATCTGCTGAGCTCCTTGCGCATCCTGCTGCTCACGCACGCGTTCAACCGGCTCGCGCAGCGCCTGTTCGTCGAGCTGCGCGCCAGCGGCCACGAGGTCGCGGTGGAGCTGGACATCGCCGATGCGGTGACCGAGGAGGCGGTGGCGCTGTTCGATCCCGAGCTGCTGATCGCCCCCTTCCTCAAGCGCCGCATTCCCGAGTCGGTGTGGAGCCGGCGCATGTGCTGGGTCGTGCACCCGGGCGTCGCGGGCGACCGCGGACCGGCGGCGCTGGACCGCGCCATCCTGCGCGGCGAGACCGACTGGGGGGTGACCGTGCTGCAGGCGGTGGCCGAGCTCGATGCCGGTCCGGTCTGGGCCAGCGTGCCGCTGGCGATGCGCGCGGCCACCAAGAGCAGTCTGTACCGGCGCGAGGTCTGCGACGCCGCGCTGGCCGCGGTGCGGCAGGCGCTCGCGCGCTTCGAGCCCGGCATGAACGCGCCGCCCGCCGACGCCGTGCCGGCGGCGATGCAGCGCGGCCGCGCCTGGCCCGCGCTGACGCGCGACGAGCGCCGCATCGACTGGACGCGCGCCACCACCGCCGAGGTGCTGCGCGCCGTGCGCGCCGCCGACGGCTCACCCGGGCTGCCAGACGACACGCTGCGCTGTCGCTGGTTCGACGCGCACGATGCCCGCCTGGCACTGCCGCGTGCGCTGGCGGGCAGCGCCGGCAGCTTCGTGGCGCGCCGAGGTCCGGCGCTGCTGCGCCGCACTGCCGACGGCGGCGTGTGGCTCGGCCATGCGCGGCCGGAACGGAGCGCCGACATGCAGGCGCCCATCAAGCGCCCCGTCACCGAGGTCTTCGCCGAACTCGCGCAGCCACTGCCCGAGCTGCCGGTGCCACTGGACCGCGCCGACGCGGCGGACTGGGACGAACTGCATTACGCGGAGTTCGACGAAGGCCGCGTCGGCTGGCTGCGCTTCGACTTCCACAACGGCGCGATGGACAGCGCGCAGTGCGCCCGCCTGCTGCAAGCGCTGCGCCATGCGCACACACGTCCGACGCGCGTGCTGGTGCTGGCCGGCGGCGAGGATCACTTCTGCCACGGCATCCACCTGCACGCCATCGAGGCGGCGCAGGCGCGCGGCGGCAGCGCCGCCGACGAGTCCTGGCGCAACATCGAGGCCATCGACGACGTCGTGCTGGAGCTGCTGGCGATGACCGACCGCCTGACCGTGAGTGCGCTGCAAGGCGACGCCGGCGCCGGCGGTGCCTTCCTGGCCATGGCCGCCGACGAGGTGTGGGCGCACGAGGCGGTGATCCTCAACCCGCACTACAAGAACATGGGCAACCTCTACGGCAGCGAGTACTGGACCTACGTGCTGCCGCGGCGCGTGGGCGCCGAGCGCGCGCAGCGCATCACTCAGGGCCGGCTGCCGCTGGGCGTGCGCGAGGCCGAGACGCTGGGCCTCGTCGACGCCTGCCTGGCGCGCGACGCCGGCGCCTTCGACAGCGCCGCTCGCGTGCGGGCCGCAGCGCTCGCCGCGCACGACGGCTGGGCCGAGCGCGTCGCCGCCAAGGCCCGCACGCGCGACAGCGACGAAGCCGCGCGGCCACTGGCCGCGTACCGCGCCGACGAACTGCAGCGCATGCAGCGCAACTTCTACGGCTTCGACCCCAGCTACCACGTGGCGCGCGACCATTTCGTGCACCGCCGTGCGCACGCCTGGACGCCGCGTCACCTGGCCGTGCATCGGCGAGCGCGATGAACGCCGTGCACCGCCGCGTCCGCTGAACGCCGCGACGTGATGCCGCGCGCGGCGCGGCTGCGATCAGCGCCTGGAGCGTGGCCCGCTCAAGCGCCGCGCGCCGCATCGCCAAGCGCATCGGCCGCGGCCAGCATCTCATCGTACAGAGCCCAGACGCTGCGCGCGCGCTCGGCGCTGATCTTCTCGATGGCGTGGCCGAGATGGACCATCACCATGTCGCCGGGCTGCAGCTCCTCGTCCATCAGGAGGAACAGGCTGACATCGCGCTCGACGCCCTTCGCTGCGCAGCGCGCAGTCAGGCCGTCGCTCGCCAGCACCTGCATCGGAACGGCCAGGCACACGGTAATGCTCTCCCTCAGGTGCCGCGTCCGCGGCCCGGCGGTCATGATGGATCGGGCAGGCTCTCCGCCATTGACGCCCGTCAACTGCGGCGGCCGGACACGCCACCATGATCGCGCCACGCTTTGATCGGAGTCGGCTCCGCATGTTCGGGGATTGCGCAAGCGCAGACGTGCTGGTGCTCGGACTGGGCAATCGCTTGCTCGGCGACGATGCGGCCGGCCCGCTGGTGGTCGACGCGCTGGCGCGCAGCGGCCGCCCGGCTGCGCGGCTGAGCGATGGCGGCACGATCGGCTTGGCGCTGTTGCCGCAGATCGAGGACGCCGCTGTCCTGATCGCGGTGGATGCCGCGCTGTTCGGCGCCGAGCCGGGCACGGTGCGCGTGTTCGAAGGCGACGCGATGGATCGCCAGCTCGGCGGCACCAAGCGCAGCGCACACGAGCTGGCGCTGGCCGACCTGGTGGCTGCGGCCGCGCTCGGCGGACGCTTGCCCGCACGGCGCGCCCTCGTCGCCGTGCAGCCGCAGAGCACCGCACTCGGGCTCGAACCCAGCCCGGCCGTGGCCGCGGCGATTCCGCGTCTGTGCGACGCCGTCGACGAGTTGCTCGCACGATGGACGCGCTGAGAGAGATGGGCGCGCCTGGCCAGATGGACCAGATGGACGCACCGAACCCGTCGAGCCGGCCGAGCCAGGATCAGGCCCTCGCGGCGCCGCTGCTGCACGAGGTCTCGCGCCGGCTCGAGGCGCTGGCGGCCGATTCGTCGCGCTCCGAAGTGATCGACCTGCGCAGCCTGCCCATCGACCAAGCGGCACGCTCGGCGCTGCGCAGCCGGCTCGGCCGCGGCGAGGTCGAGGCAAGCCTCGACGTCGCCGGAGCGACGCACATCGAGGAAACCGCGTACGCGGGCGTCTGGTGGGCGCGCCACCTCGACGCCGACGGCAGCGCGATGCTCGAGCAGATCATCGTCGCGCGGGTGCCCGAACTGCTGCTCGCCCATCCCGAGGACATCGCCGCATCGGCGCGCCGGCTCGCCGGCGAGCTCGCCGCCCCACCCGGAGAAAGCCCGTGACCCAAGCCAAAGTGCTCGCGGACGTGCTGCACGAGCGCGGCGTCTCGCGCCGAGCCTTCCTCAAGTACGCGAGCTTCGTCACCTCGCTGATGGCACTGCCGCCCGGGGTGGCGCCGGCGATGGCCGAAGGCCTGGCCAAGGCGCGGCGCCAGGCGGTCATCTGGCTGTCGTTCCAGGAATGCACCGGCTGCACCGAGTCGCTGACGCGATCGTTCAGCCCGAGCCTCGAGGAGCTGATCTTCGACTTCATCTCGCTCGACTACCACCACACGCTGCAGGCGGCCTCGGGCGAGGCCGCCGAGGCAGCGCGCCGGCAGTCGATGCGCGACAACGCCGGCCGCTACATCGTCGTCGTCGACGGCTCGGTGCCGGCGGCCGATGGCGGCGTGTACTCGACCATCGCCGGCCAGACCAACCTGGCGATCCTCCAGGAGACCGTCGCGCAGGCGGCGGCCGTGGTGGCGGTGGGCACCTGCGCGGCCTTCGGCGGGCTGCCCGGGGCCGACCCCAACCCGACCGGCGCGGTGGCGATCTCGCAACTGGTGGCCGGCAAGCCGCTCATCAACATCTCGGGCTGCCCGCCGATGCCGCAGGCGATGGCCGGCACGCTGGCGCACATCCTCGCCTTCGGCAAGCTGCCCGATCTCGACGCGCTCGGCCGGCCGCGCGCCTTCTTCGGCGAGACCATCCACGACCGCTGCTACCGGAGGCCGTTCTACGAGCGCGGCATGTTCGCCAGGAGCTTCGACGACGAAGGCGCACGCGAAGGCTGGTGCCTGTACGAGCTGGGCTGCAAGGGACCGGTGACCTACAACGCCTGCGCCTCGCTCAAGTGGAACGGCGGCGTGTCGTTCCCGGTGCAGTCGGGACACGGCTGCATCGGCTGCTCGGAGCCGCGCTTCTGGGACCGCGGCGGCCTGTACCGGCCGCTGCCGACGGCCACCGCGCGCACCGGCAAGGTCATCGGCATCGCCGCCGCCGCAGGCGTGGCGATGGGCGCCGGCGCCGCGCTGCTGGCGCGCC
>JAGWTJ010000012.1 GCA_028869005.1 Burkholderiales bacterium
GGCGACAAGCAAGGATTGCCCGGGGATCCGAATCGCTACATCGGCAGCCGGGTGGCCGATGATGATCGCCGCAGCTACTTCGTGGCGCCCAACGTCGGCAAGGAGGCGATCGCGCTCGACCTCAAGCACGCCGACGGGCAGGCGCTGCTGCGCCGCCTGCTGGTCGCGCTCGACGTCGACGTGTTCTGCTGCAACACGCTGCCGCGGCGCTACAGCCAGCTCGGCATCGACTACGAGACCTTGAGCGCGGCGCGCCCCGGGCTCGTCTGGGCCGGCATCTCGGCCATGGGCCCCGAGTACCCGGACGCGCCGGGCTACGACCCGGTGCTGCAGGCGATGGCCGGCTACATGGAGCTCACCGGCCCCGCCGACGGGCCGCCCACGCTGACCGGCGTGCCGGTGGTCGACCTGAAGGCCGGCGACGAGGTCTACGCCAACGTCATGCTGGCGCTGCTCGATCGCGCCGAGACCGGCCGCGGCCGGCGCATCGACGTCTCGATGCTGCAGGCGGCGGCGTCCTGGCTCATCACCACGCTGCCGCTGCTCGACTTCGACTGCCAGCCGAGCGAGATCACGCGCTGCGGCAACGAGCACCGCAAGTTCGTCCCGACCAACGTCTACCCGACCGCCGACGGCTTCATCTACCTGGCGATCGGCTCCGACGTGCAGTGGAAGCGCCTGACCGAGACGACGCGCTTTGCCGGCGTCGCCAGCGCGACGCGCGTGACCAACGAAGGCCGCCACCGGGAGCGCGAGGCGATCCACCGCGACATGGCGGCGGTGACGCGCCGCGCGGCCACCGCGGCGATCGCCGACGACCTGCGCAGCGCGACGATTCCGCACACCGCCATCAACGACATCCCGGCCGTGCGTGCCCTGCCGGCCATCGCCGGCCGCCTGACGCGCACGCACCTGCCCGACGGCAAGGAGGTGCGCATGCCGCCGGCGGCCGTCGACCTGCCGGGCCTGGCGCGCGAGCTGCACTTCCCGCCGCACTACGGCGAGCACACGCAAGCGCTGCTGCGCGAGATCGGCCTCGGCAGCGCGGAGATCGAACGCCTGAGCGCGAGCGGCGTGGTTTTCGATGCGGCGCAGGCCGCGCGCTAGACCTGCCGCACGCTGCCCAGCCGCCGCACGCCGCCGACGTACCCCGCGCACCCGACAGCCACCGCCCTTGCCCCATGCACCCGTTCACGCACAACCCGCTGCTTCACACGCCGGCGCGCGCCCTGCCCCGGCACGTCGCCATCATCGGCGCCGGCACCATCGGCCCCGACATCGGCTACTACTTGGCGAGCGCGCTGCCCGGCCTGCGTCTCACGCTGGTCGACATCGCGCAGCCGGCGCTCGACAAGGCGCTCGTGCGCTGCCGCGACTACGCCGCCAAGGCGGTGGCACGCGGCAAGATGAGCGAATCGCAGGCGCTGTCCGTGACCTCGGCCATCGTCGCCACGCAGGACTACGCGGCGCTCGCCGACTGCGACTGGGTGATCGAGGCCGCGACCGAGAACCTGGCCTTGAAGCGGCGCATCTTCGCCCAGGTCGAGGGCATCGTCTCGGCGCAGTGCCTGGTCACGTCGAACACGAGTTCGCTGCCGGCCGCGCGCATCTTCTCGGGGATGTTGCATCCCGGGCGCGCCACCGTCACGCACTTCTTCGCGCCGGCCTGGCGCAACCCGGTGGTCGAGGTCATCGACTGGGAGCGCTGCCAGCGCGACGTGCTGGCCTGGCTGCGCTGGGTGTTCGCGATGACCGGCAAGGTGCCGCTGGTCACGTCCGACGCGGTGTGCTTCATGCTCGACCGCGTTTTCGACAACTGGTGCAACGATGCCGCGCTGCTGCTCGACCGCGCGACGGCCGCCGAGATCGACAGCGCCGTCGGCGCCTACGTGCACGCCGGGCCGTTCTTCGTGCTCGACATGGCGCACGGCAACCCCATCATCACCGAGACCAACACCTTGCAGGCCGAGGAGGAGGGCGCGCACTACACGCCGGCGCCCATCTTCCGCTCGGTCGGGCAGTGGCTCACCGTGGCGCCGGGCAAGCGCGTCGAGGTGGCCGCCGCGACCGACGCCGCCGTGCGCGAGCGCATGCTGGGCGTGCTGTTCTCGCAGTCGTTCGACATCCTCGACCGCGCCATCGGCCAGCCGGCCGACCTCGACCTGGGCTGCCGGCTCGCGCTCGGCTTCAAGCGCGGGCCGCTCGAGCTGATGCGCGAACTGGGCGAGAGCGAGACCCGGCGCGTCGCCGAGCGCTTCGCCGTAGAGCGGCCCGGCATGCCGACGCCGCAGCGGCCGCTCGCCGCCTATCAGGACCACCTGCGCCACGTGCTGGTCGACGACCTCGACGGCGTCAAGGTCATCACGCTGCGCCGGCCCGAGGCGCTCAACGCGCTGCACGACGAGCTCACCGACGAGGTGCTCGCCGTCATCCGGCGCTTCGAGAACGACGCCGCGGTGCGCGGCTTCGTCATCACCGGCTACGGCGCGCGCGCCTTCTGCGCCGGTGCCGACATCGGACGCTTCCCGTCGATGCTGGGCGACGCCGCGGCCTCGGCGCAGTACGCGCGCGACTGCTCGCGGCTGCTCGTGCACCTGGACGCGATGAGCAAGCCGGTGGTGGCCGCGCTCAACGGCATGGCGCTCGGCGGCGGGCTCGAGCTGGCGATGCGCTGCCACGGCATCGTCGCGCATCGCAGCGCCTTCCTGCAGTTGCCCGAGATCACGCTCGGCATCGTGCCCGGCATCGGCGCGATGGTGGTGCCGTACCGGCGCTGGCCGCAGGCGGCCGGGGCCTTCGACGGCATGCTGCGACGCGCCGAACGCCTGGGCGCGGCGCGCGCGCACGAGCTGGGCATCGTCGACGAGCTGGCCGACGACATCGGCCAGCTCGCGCAGCGCGCGGTGGCGCGCGTGCATGCCCTGGCCGGGGGCACTGGCCGCACTGGTCACATCGCCTCGGCGCCGGTGGCGCCGCCGCCGCTGGCCGCCGCCGAGCCGGTGTCGGCCAGCGGCCAGCCGCTCAGCCGCGAGGTGCTGGCGATCCTGGAGGGCGCGGTGCGCGCCGCCGCCGCCGCGCCGACGCTCGCCGCCGCACTCGAAGTCGGCTATCTCGCGTTCGGCGCGAGCGCCTGCACCGCCGCGGCACGCGAGGGCATTGCGGCCAACCGCGAGGGCCGCAAGCCCGATTTCGGCCGCACCGGCTAGGACCGCGCGAAGCCCCGCAGCGAAGCGGGTTCGCCCCGCGCTCGCGCAGACCCCGGACCATCGATCCCACCCCGCCTTCCACGATCACGTTCACCGACCCCTGAGTCCAGATAGAAGGAGACACACAGATGAAGCTCGAGATCCTGTTCGCGCGGGCCCTCCCGCTGGTGGCGTCGCTCGCCACGTCGCTCGTCGCCGCCACCGCCTTCGCGCAGGTGAAGATCGGCGTCGTCACGTCGGCCACCGGCACCACCGCCTTCGTCGGCATTCCGCAGAAGAACGAGGTCGCGCTGCTGCCCAGGAAGATCGGCGATCTCACGGTCGAGTACCTCGTCTACGACGACGCCAGCGACCCGACGCAAAGTGTGCAGCTCGTCAAGAAGCTGCTGTCGGAAGACAAGATCGACGCGCTGATCGGCCCCAGCGGCTCGCCCAACGCAATGGGCGTGCTGCAGTTCATGGCCGAAGCGAAGACGCCGATGCTGGCGCCGGTGGGCACCTCGGCGGTGGTGCTGCCGATGGACGACAAGAAGCGCTGGGTGTTCAAGACGCACCCCAACGACGAGGTCATCGCCGACGCGCTGATCGCGGCGATGACCAAGCGCGGCGTCAAGACCGTCGGCTTCATCGGCTACAACGATCCGTACGGCGAGAACTGGTACAAGACCTTCGCGCCGCTGGCGCAGAAGGCCGGCATCGCCATCGTCGCCAACGAGCGCTACGCGCGCACCGACACCAGCGTCACCGGCCAGGTGCTCAAGCTCGTCGCCGCCAAGCCCGAGGCGGTGCTGATCGCCGGCGTCGCCGCGGGCGCGGCGCTGCCCAACGCGCAGCTCGTCGACGCCGGCTATAAGGGCGCGATCTACCACACGCACGGCTCGGCGTCGGGCGCCTTCGCGCAGATCGGCGGCAAGAAGGTGGAGGGGTCGCTGATCGTCGGTCCGATGCTGCTCGTGCTGAGCGAGATTCCCGACACGGCACCCGTCAAGAAGGTCGCCGCCGAGTTCGTCGGCGGCTACGAGAAGCAGTACGGCGCGCAGCCGCCGATCTTCGCCGCCGGCGTCTACGACGCGGGCATGCTGCTCGCGCGCGGCGTGCCGGAGGCGGCGAAGAAGGGCAAGCCCGGGACGCCCGAGTTCCGCGCCGCTCTGCGCGACGCGATCGAGGCCACGCACGGCCTGGTCGCCTCGCAGGGCGTGATCACGATGACGGCGCAGGACCACTCGGGCTTCGACAGCAGCGGGCAGGTTCTGATGACGGTGCGCGACGGCAAGTTCGTGCTCGTGAAGAACTAGAGCGCCGCGCGACGCTTGGTGCATCGAGCGCGCCGGGCCGGCGTGCTCGCTCGTCCCGGGAACGCCATGCAAAGGACCGTCCAGTGAGCATCGCGCCCGTCACGCTCGACGACAAGTACCGCCTCGAACGCGGCCGCGTGTTCGTGACCGGCGTGCAGGCGCTGGCGCGACTGCCGATGCTGCAGGCTGCGCGCGACCATGCCGGCGGGCTGAAGACGGCCGGCTACGTCACCGGCTACCGCGGCTCGCCGCTGGGCGGCCTGGACTTCGCGCTGCACGACGCGCGCTCGCACCTCGCCGCCCACGGCGTCGAGTTCCTGCCTGCCGTCAACGAGGAGCTCGGCGCCACCGCCGTGTGGGGCACGCAGCAGCTGCACCTGCTGCCCGGCGCCCGGCGCGACGGCATCTTCGCGCTCTGGTACGCCAAAGGGCCGGGCGTCGACCGCTGCGCCGATGTCTTCAAGCATGCCAACTATGCCGGCACGTCCGAGCATGGCGGCGTGCTGCTGGTGGCCGGTGACGACCACTCGGCGCGCTCGTCGGCGGTGGCGCACCAGAGCGAGCACAGCTTCGCCGCCTGCGGCATTCCGGTGCTGGCGCCGGCCGACCTGCAGGAGTGCCTCGACCTGGGGCTGCACGGCTGGGCGATGTCGCGCTACAGCGGCTGCTGGGTGGCGATGAAGACCACGGCCGACATCGTCGAGAGCTCGGCCACGGTCGAGGTCGACCCGGCGCGCGTGCAGATCCGCCTGCCCGAGGACTTCAAGCTGCCGCCCGGCGGCGTGCACATCCGCTGGCCCGACCCGCAGCTCGCGCAGGAGCGGCGCATGGCCGAGTTCAAGGTCTACGCCGCGGTGGCCTATGCGCGCGCCAACGGGCTCAACCGCCTGGTGTGGGACTCGCCGCGGCCGCGTCTGGGAATCATCGCCTGCGGCAAGGCCTGGCTCGACGTGCGCCAGGCGCTGCACGCGCTGGGCATCGACGAGCGCGTCGCGGCCGACATCGGGCTGCGCCTGTTCAAGGTCGGCATGGTCTGGCCGCTCGAGGCCGACGGCGTGCGCCATTTCGCCCAGGGGCTGGAGGAGATCCTGGTCGTCGAGGAAAAGCGCCAGATCATCGAGTACCAGCTCAAGGAGATGCTGTACCAGTGGCGCGACGACGTGCGCCCACGCGTGGTCGGCAAGTTCGACGAAAGCGGCGAGTGGCCGGCGCCGCCGCACCAGTGGCTGCTGCCGCCCACCGGCGAGCTGACGCCGGCGCTGGCGGCGCGCGCCATCGCCTCGCGCCTGGCGCGCTTTCATACGAGCGAAGCGATCGCGAGCCACTTGGCCTTCCTCGACGCGCAGGCGCGCCAGCCGCCGGGCGCGCTGACGCGCATGCCCTGGTTCTGCTCGGGCTGCCCGCACAGCCGCTCGACGCGCGTGCCCGAAGGCTCGAGTGCGCTCGGCGGCGTCGGCTGTCACCTGATGGCGACCTGGATGGAGCGCAGCACGCTCACCATCTGCCAGATGGGCGGCGAGGGCGCCACCTGGCTCGGCATGGCCGCGCATGCCGGCGTGCAGCATGTGTTCGCCAACATGGGCGACGGCACCTACTACCACTCGGGGCTGCTTGCCATCCGCGCGGCCATCGCCGCCGGCGTCAATATCACCTACAAGCTGCTCTACAACGATGCGGTGGCGATGACCGGCGGGCAGCCGGTCGACGGGCCGCTCACCGTGCCGCGCATCACCCGTCAGCTCGAAGCCGAAGGCGTTGCCAGGATCGTGCTGCTGGCCGACGCGGGCAATGCCTACGAGGGCCTTGCGCCGGGCGTCGAGCGGCGGCCGCGCGAGGACATCGACGCGGTGCAGCGCGAGTTGCGCGAGATCGCCGGCGTCACCGTGCTCGTCTTCGACCAGGTCTGCGCCACCGAGCTGCGCCGGCGCAGGAAGCGCGGCAAGGCGCCTGCGCCTAAGCGCCATGTCTTCATCAACGAGATGGTGTGCGAGGGCTGCGGCGACTGCAGCGTCAAGTCCAACTGCCTGTCGGTGGTGCAGGTCGAGACCGAGTACGGCCGCAAATACATGATCGACCAGGCGAGCTGCAACGTCGACGAGGCCTGCCTGGCGGGCCTGTGCCCCAGCCTCGTCACGGTCGAGGGCGGCGCGCCGAGGAAGAAGGCGGCGCTCGCGCTGGCCGACGCCGGCCTGCCCGTGCCGCCCGAGCCGGTCCTGCCCGCACTGGATGCTCGGGGCGCGCCGTTCAACCTGCTCGTCGCGGGCATCGGCGGCACCGGCGTCGTCACCATCGGCGCGCTGCTCGGCATGGCCGCGCACCTGGACGGGCGCGGCGTCACCGTGCTCGACGTGACGGGCCTGGCGCAAAAAGGCGGCTCGGTGCTCTCGCACCTGCGCATCGCCGCGACGCAGGACAGGCTCGACGCGCCGCGCCTGGCGCCGGGCGCCGCCGACCTGATGCTCGGCTGCGATGCGCTGGTGGCGGCCGGCCCGGACGCGCTGTCCAAGGTCAGGCGCAGCACCCGCGTGCTGCTGGAGGGCGGCGCCGCGATCACCGGCGACGTGGTGCGCCACCCCGACCATGCGCTGCCGCTGGCGCCGGCCGTGGCCGCGGTGAAAGCGAGCGCCGACGCGGTCGAGATGGTCGACGCCACGCGGCTGGCGGCGCGCCTGCTCGGGCAGCCGATCGCCGCCAACCTGTTCCTGCTCGGCGTGGCCTGGCAGCGCGGCTTGGTGCCGCTCACGCGCGAGGCGCTGGCGCGCGCCATCGAGCTCAACGGCGTCGCCGCGGCCGACAACCTGCTCGCCTTCGAGTGGGGGCGGCGCTGGGCCGCCGACCCCGAGGCCGTCGAGCGCGCCGCGCAAGGCCGCGAGCGGACCAGCGAGTCGCGGCGCATGTCGCGCAACCTGGACGAGACGATCGAGCGCCGGCGCGCCTTCCTCGTCGAGTACCAGGACGAGCGGCTGGCCGCTCGCTACGCCGAGCTCGTGGCGCGCGTGCAGGCCGCCGAACAGCGCGTCGCTCCCGGCAGCACGCGGCTGGCCGACGCGGTGGCGCGCGGCTGGTTCAAGCTGCTCTCGCCCAAGGACGAGTACGAGGTGGCGCGACTGTTCAGCCACCCCGATTTCGCCGCCGCGCTAGCCGACGGCTTCGAAGGCGAGCAGCGCGTGCACGTGCATCTGGCCATTCCGATCCTGGCGCCGATCGACCCGGTCACCGGCGAGCCGCGCAAGCGCGCCTACGGGCCGTGGATGCTGGTCGCGATGCGCGCGCTGGCGCGTCTGAAGGGGCTGCGCGGCACGCCGCTCGACCCCTTCCGCCACGGCGCCGAACGCCGGCTCGATCGCGAGCTGCGCGACGAGTACGAGGCGATGGTGCCGACGCTGCTGGCTGCGCTGCGCGCCGACAACCTCGGCCTGGCCGTCGACCTCGCCGCGCTGCCCGACCGCATCCGCGGCTACGGCCCCGTGCGGCTGCGCAACGCCGAGGCGGCGCGCCGGCGGCAAGCCGAGCTGATGGCGCAGTTCGCGCGCGCGCCGCTCGTGAAGCAGGCGCAGCCTGCCGACGCCTGAGGCCGCCGTCGGGCGTGCGGCGCGCGACAATCCCGGCCGTCGCGCCGCGCGCGCCTTTCGGTAACAAAGCATGCCTTCCGCCGCCCTGCTCGCCCTCGGCCCCGCGGTGCAGAGCACCCACCTCGCCTCGCTGCCGCTCATCGCGCGCGGCAAGGTGCGCGACCTGTACGCCGTCGGCAGTGACCGCATGCTGATGGTGGCGAGCGACCGCCTGTCGGCCTTCGACGTGGTGATGAAGGCGCCGGTGCCGGGCAAGGGTCGGCTGCTCACGCAGATGGCGCTGTTCTGGTTCGACAGGCTCGCCGCGATCGCACCCAACCATCTCACCGGCGAAGCGCCCGAGAGCGTGGTGGCATCGGGCGAGCGCGCCGAGGTCGAGGGCCGCTCGATGCTGGTGCGCCGCCTCGAGCCGCTGCCCTGCGAGGCGGTGGTGCGCGGCTACGTCGCCGGCTCGGGCTGGAAGGAGTACACGCAGCGCGGCACGGTGTGCGGCATCGCGCTGCCGGCGGGGCTCACGCCGACCACGCCGCTGGCCGCGCCGATCTTCACGCCCGCCACCAAGGCGGCGGTGGGCGACCACGACGAGAACATCACGTTCGCGCAGCTCGAAGCGCTGATCGGTGCGGCGCGCGCCGCCGAGTTGCGCGCCACGGCGATCCGCCTGTACGAGGCTGCGCGCGACGTCGCCGCCACGCGCGGCATCGTCGTCGCCGACACCAAGTTCGAGTTCGGCCTCGATGCGGCCGGCCGCCTGACGCTGATGGACGAGGTGCTGACGCCCGATTCGTCGCGACTGTGGCTGGCCGACGAACTGCGCGCCGGCCGCATCGTCGCGCTCGACAAGCAGCCGCTGCGCGACTGGCTCGACCGCATCGGCGTCGCCGGCGGCGCCGCGCAGGCCGCGCTCGATCTGCCCGACGACGTGATCCTCGGCGTGCACGAGCGCTATGCGCGCGCCTGCTCGATGCTGTGCGGGGAAGCGGCGTGACGGCGGCGCCGTCGACGAACTGTCTGCGCAGCCGCCGCTACAGCGCGCTCGAGCCCGGGCCGCGGCTCATCGTCACCGGCGCCGTGCACGGCAACGAGGTCGCCGGCACGCGCGGCATCGAGCGCGTGCTCGCCGAGATCGACTCCGGCGCGGTCGACATCGTGCGCGGTGCCGTGACCTTCGTGCCGATTGCCAACCCGCTGGCCTATGCGAAGGGGCAGCGCAGCGGCGAGCGCAATCTGAACCGGCGCTTGCTGCCGACGGCGCAGCCGCAGGAGTACGAGGATCGCATCGCCAATGTGCTGTGCCCGCTGCTGGCCGAGCACGACGTGCTGCTCGACCTGCACAGCTTTCGCAGCCCGGGCCAGCCCTTCGTGCTGCGCGGGCCGCAGGACAACGCCGGCGCGCTCGAGCCGTTCGCGCACGAGCGTGCCGAGGCGCGGCTGGCCGCGCATCTGGGCGTGGCGCGCGTCGTCGACGGCTGGCTCGGCGTCTACGCCGAGGGCGTGGCGCGGCGGCGCGAGCGCGCCCTCACGCCCGGCGCGCTGCACGAGGATCCGGCTTACGGCGTCGGCACCACCGAGTACATGCGCTCGGTCGGCGGCTACGCGCTGACGCTCGAATGCGGCCAGCACGAGGACGCCGCTGCGCCCGAGGTGGCGCGGCACGCGATCCGGCAGACGCTGGCGCTGCTGGGCATCGCCGAGCTGCCGCTCGCGCCGCCCGTGGGACCGAACGAGTGCCTGACGCTGGCGCAGGTGATCGACCGCCACGCCGAGGGCGACCGCTTCGTCAGGAGCTGGACCAGCTTCGACGCGCTGGCCGAAGGCGATCTGATCGCGCGGCGCGCCGACGGCACCGAGCTGCGCGCGCCGGCGGCCGGCTACATCGTGTTCCCGGACCATGGCGCGCTGCCCGGGCACGAGTGGTTCTACCTCGCGCGGACTAGCGCGCGCAGCCTGTAGCGGCGGGCAACGGCCACTGCGACGGCGCCGCCGCGCTCAGTCCGGCGTCCGCGGCCCGAGCCGCGGCGGCGGCCCGAACACCGGCCGCGCCACGCCTTGGGTCTGGATCGCAGCCAGCGCCTCGGCCACGGCGCGCGCGAGCTGACGGTCGCGCTCGGGCGCGTTGTAGGCATCGTCCTCGGGCAGGTTGTCGACCTCGATCTGCGGCTCGGTGCCGTGGTTCTCGACGCCCCAGCCGACGTCCCTGAACCAGAACGAGTACTCGGGCTGCGTGGTCTCGGTGCCGTCGACGAGCTTGTGTCGCGGCCAGATGCCGATCACGCCGCCCCAGGTGCGCTGGCCGACGAGCTTGCCGACGCCCATCAGCTTGAAGCCGTGGCTGAAGATGTCGCCGTCGGAGCCGGCATGCTCGTTGGTGAGCGCGACGACGGGCCCGGCCGGCGCTTCGTCGGGATACGGCGTCGGCCGGCCCCAGCGCGTGCGGTTCCATGCGATGCGCTTTCGTGCCACCTTCTCGAGCAGCAGTTGCGAGACATGGCCGCCGCGGTTGAAGCGCAGATCGACGACGAGCGCGTCGCGGTCGCATTCGGTGCCGAAGTAGCGGTGGAACTCGGCGAAGCCCGCGCCCATCATGTCGGGCAGGTGCAGGTAGCCGACGCGACCGCCGCTGGCCGCATGCACCTGCGCGCGGTTGCGCTCGACCCATTCGCGGTAGCGCGCCGGCGTCTCGTCGGTCAGCAGCCTGACGGTGACCTCGCGCCGGCTCGTGCCGTCGGCGCTGGCCAGCGTCAGCGCGACCTTGGCGCCGGCCTGGGCGACGAGCAGCGCCGCCGGCGGCTCGTCGACTGTCGTCGGCTGGCCGTCGACGGCGACGATGCACTCGCCGGCGCGCGCCGCGACGCCGATGGCGTTGAGCGGCGAATCGGCCTCGGCGTCCCAGGCGTCGCCCTGCACGGTGCGCACGATCTCCCAGCCCGCGAAGCAGCCGTCGGCGTCGGCGGCCGGCCGCAGTTCGGCGGCGAGGCGGCCCAGGGCCACCGCCGGCGGCTTGCGGTGGTCGCCTCCCATCTCGTAGGCGTGCGAGGTGCCGAGTTCGCCCTGCAGCTCCCAGATCAGGTCCGAGAGTTCGCCGCGCGTGGCCACCTGCGCCAGCAGCGGTTCGTAGCGACTATAGACGGCGTGCCAGTCGACGCCCGACATGTCCTCGACCCAGAACTGGTCGCGCTGCAGCCGCCACACCTCGCGCAGCATCTGCGCCCACTCGCGCGGCGGCTCGACCGCGACGCGGATGCGGGCCAGATCGACGACGCCGCTCTTGCGCGACGGCGTCGCGTCGGGCTTGCCTTCGTCGGGCTTGCCACCGGCGTCGACGGCGCGCAACGTGCTGCCGTGGCGCAGCAGCAGCGTGTGGCCGTCGGCGGCGGCGACGAAGCCGTCGCAGGCAGCCACCAGCGTGACGACCTCGCCGCTGGCGAAGTCGAAGCGCTCGAGCCGCGCCGCGCCGTCCTTGTGGCCGCCGCGGCCATGAGCCGACTGCACCGGCAACTGCGTCCACACGACCTTGGCGTCGGCGACGCCGGCGATCTGCCCGAAGCGGCCTTCGGCCACGGGAAATGCCGCCACGCGTCGCGCGAGGCCTTCGGGTTCGATGGGCGGTGGCGGCGTCGCCGCGGCCGGCGCGCCGCTGCCGTCCTTGGTCGGCGCCAGGCCGCGCGGCTCGGGCTCGAACGGCGCGCGGCCTGCGGCCTGCAGCGCGATCAGGTAGGGCCTGCCGGCACGCGGAAAGCTCAGCTCGAACTGCACGCTGTCGTAGACCGGGTCGAAGGTGCGCAGCGACAGGAAGTACAGGTAGCGTCCGGCGGGATCGAACGCCGGTGCGTAGTCGCGGAACTCGGGCGTCGTCGCCAGCACCGTGCGTGCGGCCGCGCATTCGTGCAGCGCGATGGCGGTGTGGCGGGTGCTGGTGGCCTTGGTGTAGGCGAGCCAGCCGCCGCACGGCGACCAGACCGGATCCTCGATGCGGCCGTACTCGCTGGCGTCGGCGCGCGTGAGCGTCCCGGCGTCGAGGTCGGCGACGAGCAGTTCGTTGCGATGGTTGGCGATGGCCACGCGGCGCCCGCTCGGCGCCGGCACGAGCGCGTGCGCGCGGCCGATGTCCCAGGACCCGCTGCCGAGGGCGGCCTCGGCGGGCGGACCGGCGAGCAGCACGAGTTGCTCCTCACCCGAGGCGTCGCTCACCGCGACCAGGCTGGTGCCGTCGGCGAGCCATCGCGCCAGGCGCTGGCGCGCGCCGGGCTGGCCGAGGTGACGCACGGCGCCTTCCCACAGCGCCATCGTGAACGTCTGGCCGCGCACCTCGGCGACCACGCTGTGGCCCTGCGGATGCAAGTTCGCGCCTTGCAGCTGCTCGGCCGTCTCGACGAAGTGACGTGCCGCCTGCGTGCGTGCGCTGGGCACCGTGATGTCGAGGCGGCGCGGGCCGTCGGCGTCGCGCGCCGGATCGAGCAGCCACAGCGCGCCGGCCTGCTGGTAGACGATGCGCCGCCCGTCGCTGCTGGCATGACGCGCGTAGAAGTCACGATGGAAGGTGTGCTGGCGCAGACCGCTGCCGTCGGGACGGCACGAATGGAGGTTGCCCACGCCGTCGCCATCGCCCAGGAACCACAGCCGCTCGCCGATCCACATCGGCGAGCTCAGGTTGCCGGCGAGCTCGGTCAGGCGGCGAAAGCGCCCTTCGCCCGCGGCGTCGATCCACAGCGATCCGGTGCGGCCGCCGCGGTAGCGCTTCCAGCGCGCCGGGTCGCCGGTGTTGCGACCGATGAGCAGCGCGCGCCCCTGCGCCGTCTGCGGGCCGAACGCCAGGTGATCGACGGCGCCGATGGGCAGTCGCTCGGGGGCGCCGCCCTGCACGTCCACGCTCCAGGCGTGCCAGTGGCGGAAGAAGGGCTGGCCGTGATTGCAGCAAAAGAGGATGCGTCCCTCGGGCGTGAAGCCGCGCACGGCGAGCTCGGAGCCGAGCCAGGTGAGCCGCCGCGCGGGCCCGCCCGCGGCGCTCATCAGCCACACCTCGGTGTGCTGCTCGTCGCGTCCGGCGAAGGCCAGCCAGCGGCCGTCCGGGTTCAGGCAGGGGGTGGCCGGCTCCGACAGGCCCGTCGTGAGACGCGACGCGGTGCCGCCTGCAGCGTCGACGCGCCACAGGTCGTCGTCGGCGACGAACACCAGGGTGTCACCGGCGATCGCGGGCTGGCGCAGGTAGGCCGGCAGCGGGGCCATCGGGGAACGGGGCGGGGGCGTGGCACTCATCGCAGCATCGCTTTTGCCCGAACGGCCGGGCCTATGGTGACCGATCGTAAGTGCGCGCGGCGCAGCGCGTGCTTCACCCAGAGGAGGGTTCTCCCTCCGCGGAGGGTGGCGGTTCACACCGACAGGGGTCGATCATGCGGCGATCGCAAGCCGATCGCAGGAGACCACACCGTGCAGTTCGAGGAATGCCGGGAAGGCGACTACCGCATCTTCGTCGGCGCCGTCGAGTCGGCGCGCGGTGACGGCTGGCTTGCTGCCGTCGTCGTCCATCGTGTGCTCGACGGCGCGTCGGCCGCGCAGTGCCAGCGCGAGGCCTGGCGCGACGACAGCCTGGCCTGCGGCTATCGCTGGCCCTCGCCGTCCGATGCCATCCAGTACGCGCTCAGCCGGGCGCGCGAGGTCGTGCGGCGCCGGCCGCACCTGCTGACCTGCTGACGTGCGCACGGCGGGGAGCCTCGGGCGGCGATGGCGGCGGCCCCGGATAATCGAGGCATGCGCGAACGTGTCGTCGTCGGCCTGAGCGGCGGGGTGGATTCCGCGGTCGCCGCCTGGCTGCTGGTGCAGCAAGGCCACGAGGTCGTCGGCATCTTCATGAAGAACTGGGACGACGACGACGACGGCGCGTACTGCGCGTCCAACGCCGACTTCGTCGATGCCGCGGCGGTGGCCGACGTGATCGGCATCGAGCTCGAGCACGTCAACTTCGCTGCCGAGTACAAGGACCGCGTGTTCGCCGAGTTCCTGCGCGAATACGGCGCCGGCCGCACGCCCAACCCGGACGTTCTGTGCAACGCCGAGATCAAGTTCAAGGCCTTTCTCGACCACGCGCTGCGTCTGGGCGCCGGCAAGATCGCCACCGGCCATTACGCGCGCGTGCGCGAAGCCGGCGCGGCGAGCGACGCGGTAGGCGGCGCGCGCCGCTTCGAACTGCTGCGCGGCGTCGATGCGGCCAAGGACCAGAGCTACTTCCTGCACCGCCTGACACAGATGCAACTCGCGCGCACGCTGTTTCCGGTGGGCGAGCTCACCAAGCCCGAGGTGCGCCGCCTGGCGCGCGAGATCGGCCTGCCCAACGCCGCGAAGAAGGACTCCACCGGCATCTGCTTCATCGGCGAGCGGCCTTTCAGAGAGTTCCTCGGGCGCTACCTCGAGCGCGCGCCGGGGCCGATCGTCGACGAGCGCGGGCGCGAGGTCGGGCGCCATGCGGGGCTCGCCTTCTACACCGTCGGCCAGCGCCAGGGCCTGGGCATCGGCGGCGTGCGCGAGGGCGGGGGTGTGCATGCACCGTGGTTCGTCGCGCACAAGGATCTCGTGCACAACACGCTGCACGTCGTGCAGGGACACGACCATCCGTGGTTGCTGGCCAGCGCGCTCGAGGCCCGGGACACGAGCTGGATCGCCGGCATCGCGCCTGCTGCCGGCGCCTACACCGCGAAGACGCGCTACCGGCAGAGCGATGCGGCGTGCACGCTGGCCCC
This sequence comes from Burkholderiales bacterium, assembly GCA_028869005.1. GTDB lineage: Bacteria > Pseudomonadota > Gammaproteobacteria > Burkholderiales > Burkholderiaceae_C > Rubrivivax. The sequence goes on from JAGWTJ010000012.1 coordinate 14,808, forward strand.
TGACGAGGCCGGCTTCGCGCTGACTTTCGCGACGCCGCAATGGGCGGTCACGCCGGGCCAGAGTGCGGTGCTTTACGACGGCGAGCTTTGCCTGGGCGGCGGCGTCATCGCGAACGCCACCACGCCGGCGCGGCCGGCCGTGTTGCCGCGCACGCTGTCGCCGGCCGTACCTGCGCGCGCCTTGTCGAGCGCACGCTGACGCCGCGCGCGGCGACCGCGCCGCTTCAGCTCGCGCCGCCCTCCATCTGCGACTGCAGATAATTCTGCTCGCCGACCTTGGCGACGAGTTCGATCTGCGTCTCCAGGTGGTCGATGTGTTCCTCGGTGTCTTCGAGGATGTCGTCGAGCAGTTCGCGGCTGACGTAGTCGCGCACGCTCTCGCAGTGCGCGATCGCCTCCTTCAGGTGCTTCTGCGACGCGACTTCGAGCTTGAGGTCGCAGTGCAGCGTCTCGATCGCGTTCTCGCCGATCAGCAGCTTGCCCAGGTCCTGCAGGTTGGGTAGGCCCTCGAGCAGCAGCACGCGCTCGATCAGCGCGTCGGCGTGCTTCATCTCCTCTATGGACTCGTCGTGCTCGTGCTTGGCCATGCGCGCGAAACCCCAGTTCTTCTGCATGCGCGAATGCAGGAAGTACTGGTTGATCGCCGTGAGCTCGAGCTTGAGCTGCGCGTTGAGGTACGCGAGAACCTTCGGGTCGCCCTTCATGGGATTGTTCTCCTCGACATCGAGAGCAGCCGCCGCGCCGCGCCGGCCGCGCCGCGCCGGCGGCGCGGGCTGCGGCGCATTGTGCGGCCGACTCGAATCCGGCTCTTCGATCGGGGTGCTTGTAAACGCGAACAATTCGCATTAGACTGCGGACATGGTCATCTGCCTTTGCCATCGCGTCAGCGACCGCGACATCGCCTGCGGCGCGCAGTCGGGGTGCACGAGCTTCGAAGCACTGCAGGACGATCTGCGCGTCGGCACGGCGTGCGGCTGCTGCCTGGAGATGGCGCAAGAGGTCTTCGAGCAGCATGCGGCGCCGGTGAGCGGCGCCGCTGCGCGCGCCGGCGAGCCTCTGGCCGCCTGAGGCCGCAGCAGCACTGCCGGGCGCGCTGACTGCGGTACGCCTGTACACACCCCTGCCGGCGCTGTCTCGGTGCTCCTCGAACGCCAAGCCGCGGGTTTTCCCCGTCCGCGCATTTGATACGGAGCAATTCGCGGCGCGCGCGGTTCACGAACACTTCGCCGACGGCCACGTGCTGAGCCCGCAGGACATCGCCGACGTCGCGGTCTACCTGTCGAAGTTGCCGTCGCCGGCGGACAACGGGCGCGGCGGCGGCCAGGGGCTCGATGCGGCCGCACGCGCCTATGCGAAGGATTGCGTGCTGTGTCACGGCGCGCAGGGCGAGGGCGACGAGGCCCTCTTCTACCCGCGCGTGTCGCACGAGCATTACCGTTACCTGCTGCGCGAGATGATCGAGATCCGCGACGGCGTGCGACGCAACGCCAACCCGCGCATGGTGGAGGTGATCAGGCCGATGAGCGACGCACAGCTCGACGCACTGGCCGACTACATGTCGCGCTTCTGACGGCGGGGCCGCGCGGCGTCTGCACCGGCGCAGCACGGCCGGCGCGGCTACGATGCCGCCCGTGCCCCGACGCGATCGGCGCGGGGTGCAGGAGCTCCGATGCATCCGCTCGAACATCCACTGGCCGGTGCGGCGCGCACGGCGCTCGCCTGTCTCGACCTCACGAGCCTGAACGACGGCGACTGCGCCGCCGACATCGAACGGCTGTGCGAGCGCGCCGTCGGTCCCGCCTGGCGCGGCGCTGCGGTGGCCGCGGTCTGCGTGTGGCCGCGCTTCGTCGCGCTGGCGCGGGCGCGACTGCCGCGCACGGTGGCCGTGGCGGCGGTGACCAACTTCCCCGACGGCGGTACCGACGTGGCGCGCGCCGTTGCCGACACCGAAGCGATCGTCGCGGCCGGCGGCGACGAGGTCGACGTGGTGCTGCCCTATCGCGATCTCGACGCCGCGCCGGCGCTGCTGGCGGCGGTGCGCCGCACCTGCGACGGCAAGCGGCTCAAGGTCATCGTCGAGAGCGGCGTGCTGCGCGACGCGGCCTCGATCCGCCGGGCCTGCCGCATGGCGCTCGAAGCGGGGGCCGACTTCCTCAAGACGAGCACCGGCAAGACCCGCGTCGGCGCCACGCCGGCGGCGGCGCGGCTGCTGCTCGACGTGGTCGCCGAAGACCCGCGCTCGCGCGCGCACGCCGGCTTCAAGGCCGCCGGCGGCGTGCGCACGGTGGCCGACGCGGCGCTCTACATCGCGCTGGTCGCCGAAGTGCTGGGGCCGGGCGCCCTCACGCCGCAGCGTTTTCGCATCGGAGCGAGCGGCCTGCTCGACGACATCGAGGCGGTGCTGGGCGGCGGGCCGATACCGGCCGACGCGTCGGACTATTGAGCGCCCCTACGAGAGGCCAGAGTGGCGACGCAAGCCGTTACGGGCGGCGCGGCACGCCGAGGAACCATCCGAGGCGGTCCTGGTCAGTTTCGGGGAGGCTGCGCGCGACGCGACAATGCAGCCCCACTTCGACGGAGGAAACGGGCCATGCCAACGAACTTTCGCCATCTCGGCGCCTTGCTGTTGACCAGCGTGTTGTTCGGCGCGTCGTCAGCCTGCATGGCTGCCGGTGCGAGTGCTGCCGGCGGCTCGACGGTGCAGCGCGTCGAACGCGCGGCTTCGGCCGCCGCCACCGGCGTCGACAAGGCGGTCGTGAAAACGGAGAAGGCGGTCAAGCGCGGCGCACGCAAGGCCGACCACGCGGTCGGGCGTGGCGTCAAGGCCGCCAACCGCGGCGTCGACCGCGTCGGCGCCAAGGTGGGCCTGCCGCCGGGCAGCGCGCCGACCGGCAAGGCCGCGGGCGGCCAGCAGCAGTAAACACGGCGGCGGGGCGACAGCGCCCGCGCCGCGTGCCGGGTTATCAGCCATTGGCACAACGGTCTGCCGTCTGGCATCGTGGCGGACGGGCCCCCCTAGAATCGAAACCGGCCTTCGATGAAGCGACGCCCGGTCGTGCGGCCCCGCCCGCCATGACGTTTTCCTCCCTCACCGCGCTGTCCCCGCTGGATGGTCGCTACGCCGCTCGCGTGGCGGCGCTCGCGCCGCTGCTGTCCGAGTACGGGCTGATGCGTCGGCGCGTGCAGGTGGAGCTGGCCTGGTTCGTCGAGTTGTCGGATGCCGGGTTCGCCGAGTTCGCGCCGCTCAGCGGGGCGTCGCGCGCGCTGCTGCGCTCGTGGGTCGACGATTTTTCCGAGGCCGATGCGCAGGCCATCAAGGCCATCGAGCGCACCACCAACCACGACGTGAAGGCGGTCGAATACTGGCTCGCCGGCCGCTTCGAGCCGCATCCCGAACTGGCGCGCAGCGCCGGCTTCGTGCACTTCGCCTGCACCAGCGAGGACATCAACAACACCAGCCACGCGCTGATGCTGGGCGCGGCGCGCGACCAGGTGCTGCTGCCGGCGCTCGATGTGGTGCTCGCCGCGCTGGCCGCGCTGGCGCAGGCCGAGGCCGCGACGCCGATGCTCGCGCGCACGCACGGCCAGACGGCGAGCCCGACCACGCTCGGCAAGGAGGCGGCCAACGTGCACGCGCGGCTGGCACTCGCGCGTGAGCGCATCGCAGCCGCGCCGCTGCGCGCCAAGATGAACGGCGCGGTCGGCAACTACAACGCCCATCTGGCCGCCTGGCCCGACTTCGACTGGGAGCGCTTCGCACGCCGCGTGGTCGAGCAGCGCCTGGGCCTGGTCTTCAACCCGCTCACCATCCAGATCGAACCGCACGACGGGATGGCGGAGCTGTTCGATGCGCTGGCGCGTGCCAACACCATCCTCGTCGACTGGTGCCGCGACGTCTGGGGCTACGTCTCGCTCGGCTACTTCCGCCAGAAGCTGCGCGCCGGCGAGATCGGCAGCTCGACGATGCCGCACAAGGTCAACCCGATCGACTTCGAGAATGCCGAGGGCAACTACGGCATCGCCAACGCCCTGCTCGCGCATTTCTCGGCCAAGCTGCCGCTGAGCCGCTGGCAGCGCGATCTCACCGACAGCACCGTGCTGCGCAACATGGGCGTGGCGCTCGGCCACACGCTGCTCGCGCACGACAGCGTGGCGCGCGGCATGGCCCGCCTCGAAGTCGACCATGCCGCGCTCGCCGCCGACCTCGACGGCGCCTGGGAAGTGCTGGCCGAGGCGGTGCAGACCGTCATGCGCAGGCACCGGCTGGCGCAGCCCTACGAGCGGCTCAAGGCGCTGACGCGCGGCAAGGCCGTCACGCGCGAGAGCCTGCATGCCTTCGTCGGCACGCTGGTCGAACTACCGGCGGCCGAGCGCGCCCGGCTCGAGGCGCTGACGCCGGCCGGCTACATCGGCATGGCGGCGGCGCTGGCGGCGCGCGCTGCCGAGTGCCCGCCGGCGCGCGAGGGTTCGGGCCGCCCGGCCGAGCCGGACCGGCCCGAGAGTCCGTGACCACATGATGCGGGTGTGATGTCCAGCGCAGGCCACCCGAGCTTCGCCGCGCTGCTGCGCGGCGCCGAGCGGCGCGCGCAGTCGCTGCTGTGCGTCGGGCTGGACCCCGAACCGGCGCGCTTTCCCGAGCGCTGGCGCGACGATGCGGCGCGCATCTTCGACTTCTGCGCTGCCATCGTCGACGCCACGCACGACCTCGTGCTCGCCTTCAAGCCGCAGATCGCGTACTTCGCGGCGCACCGCGCGGAGGAGCAGCTCGAGCGGCTCGTCGCGCACATGCGCCGCGTCGCACCCGAGGTGCCGGTGATCCTCGATGCCAAGCGCGGCGACATCGGCTCGACGGCCGAGATGTACGCGCGCGAGGCCTTCCTGCGCTACCGCGCCGATGCGGTGACGCTGTCGCCGTTCATGGGCTACGACTCGCTCGAGCCGTACATGCGCCACCGGGGCAAGGGCCTGATCCTGCTGTGCCGCACATCGAACGCCGGCGGCAGCGAGCTGCAGGCGCAACGCCTGGCGAGCAGCGACGTGCCCGGCGGCGAGCTGCTCTACGAGCGCATCGCGCGGCTGGCGGCAGGCGAGTGGAGCCGCAGCGGAGCCGAGCTCGGCCTCGTCGTCGGCGCCACCTTTCCACGCGAAGTGGCGCGTGTGCGCGAGCTGGCTCCGACGCTGCCGCTGCTGATTCCCGGCGTCGGCGCACAGGGCGGCGATGCCGGGGCTACGGTGCGTGCCGGCTGGCGGGCCGATGCGCCGATCATCGTCAACTCGTCGCGCGCCGTGCTCTACGCCGGCGCCGGCGACGACTTCGCCGCAGCCGCGCGGCGTGCGGCCGAGGCCACGCGCGCGCTGCTGCAGGCGGCGCGGCTGCCGGAATGAGCGGCGCACGGCCGCTCCGAAGGCGCTCGTTCCCCCTCGGGGGGACGGCCCGCAGGGTCAAGGGGGCCGCATGAGCGGCGCACGGCCGCTCCGAAGGCGCTCGTTCCCCCTCGGGGGGACGGCCCGCAGGGCCAAGGGGGCCGCATGAGCGGCGCGACGCTGGCCGACGCTTGGCCGGGCCGCAATCGGGTGTCGGTCACCGAGGCGATGCGACCGGCGGTCGCGGCCGAAGTGCGGCGCTGGTTCTTCGTGGCGATCGCGCTGCTGTGTGCGCTGGCCGGTGCGGTGAGCTGGTGGTCGCCGCTCGGCGCCGGCAGTGGCGTGTCCGGTGTCACGACGTGGCTGGCGCTGGCGGCGCTCAGCCTGGCACTGCGCGTGGCGCCAGAGCGCTGGCTGCGGCCGGGGCTCGTGCTGCTGGTGGCGCTGGCCAGCGCGCTCATCGCTGTCCGCGCGCTGGTGTTCGGCGGCGGCGCCCCCGTCTCGGGCATGGCCACCTACGGCGTGCTGGCGTGCCTGCTGTGCGCGGTGGCCGGCTGGCGCGCCGGCGCCCTGCTGGCCGCCTTCGATGCGGCGCTGCTGCTGCTGGTGCATCTGTGGCCCGAGCGCTCCGGCGCCGCACAGCTCGTTGCGACGCGCGCCTTGGCGGTTCAACTGGTGGCGCTCGCCGCCGGGCTCGCCGGCGGCGTCATGGTGGCGCGCATTCTCGACCGCTATCTGCACTCCGCCACCGAGCGCGAGCAGCGCTTTCGCAGCCTGCTCGCGCTGGCGGCGGACGCCTATTGGGAGATCGACCGCCATTACGGCCTGACGGCGGCCGTGCCGCGCGATAGCGAGCTGCGCGCGCTCACCGCGGACGATGGCCTCGGGCGCCCGGCCTGGGAGCTGCCCGCCTTCGGCTGCGAGCACGACGTGCTCGACGCACTGATCGCCGACCTCGACGCGCGTGCGCCGTTCCGCGACGTGACCGTGCGCTGGTCGGGGCGGACCGACGAGCCGCGCGTGTTTCTGGTGAGCGGGGAGCCGCGCTTCGATGACCGGGGCCTGTTCACGGGCTACTGGGGTGTGGCGCGCGACGTCACCTCCGAGGTCGCGGCGCGCGACGCGCTGGCTGCCACCGAGACGCGCTATCGCGAGCTGTTCGCCCGCATCCCGACGCCGCTCGTGCTGCACCGTGGCGGCCATGCCATCGACGCCAATTCGGCGGCGCTCGAGCTGTACGGACACCAGACGCTCGAGTCGCTGGCGGCCAGCGACATCTTCGCCGCCTTCGAGAGCGGCGACTCGCGCGAACGCGCGCGCCGCCGGCTCGACCAGTTGCTGGGACAGCCGCCGGGGACGGCGCTGCCGGTGGCGGACTTCAAGCTGCGCGTCGGCGCGCGCCGCGTCTCGGTGCGCGGCACCGGCGTCACCGTCGACGCCGACGGCGGTCCGGCGGTGCTGTCGATCTTCGTCGACGACACCGAGCGTCTGGCGGCCGAGGAGATGGTGCGGCGCTCCGAGGCGCTGCTGTCGCACCTGGTGGCCACCAGCCCCGAGCTGATCACGCTCACCGACCTCACCGGCGGCCGCTACGCGATGGTCAACCACGCCTTCGAGCGCGTCACCGGCTGGACCGCCGCCGAAGCGGTCGGGCGCACGGCGACCGATCTCGGCCTGTGGGGCAACGCCGGCGAGCACGACAGCTTCCTCGCTCAGATGCGCGAGCACGGCCAGGTGAGCGAGGTGCCGACGCGCTTTCGCGCCAAGGACGGACACGAGGTGGCGCTGATCGTCTCGGCGGCGCGTTTCGCGATGGACCGGCGCGACTACATGGTGATCAACGCGCGCGACGTGACCGAAGCCGAACGCGGGCGGCTCGAGCGCGAGGCCATTCTCGACAACGCCTCGGTCGGCATCGCGGTCACGCGCGATCGCCGCTTCGTGTTGGCCAACCCGCAATTCGAGTCCATCTTCGACTGGGGCGCCGGGGCGCTGGTCGGCCAGCCGGGTCGCGTGGTGTGGTCCAACGAGGACGAGTACGCGCGCATCGGCAGCCTCTACACCGCGGTGCTGGCGGGCGGCGACGCCGTCGAGTTCGAGGCGCAGATGGCGCGTCGCGACGGCAACGAGTTCCTCGCGCGCGTGCGCGCCCACGCCATCGATCCCGCCCACCCGGCCGACGGCGGCACCGTGTGGATCGTCGAGGACATCACCGAGCGCCGCGCAGCCGAGGTCGCGCTGGCGCGCGCGCGCGACGAGGCCGAGGCCGCCAGCCGCGCCAAGAGCGCCTTCCTGGCCAACACCAGCCACGAACTGCGCACGCCGCTGCACGGCATGATCGGCCTGGCCCAATTGGCGCGCGAACCGGGCCTGGACGGCGGCACGCGCGAGCGCTACCTGGCGCAGATCGCCGACAGCGCGCAGTCGCTGGCGGGCATCATCTCCGACATCCTCGACCTGTCCAAGATCGAGGCCGGCAAGCTCGAACTCGAGACCACCACCTTCGACCTGGGCGAACTGTTCGAATCGCTGCGCCAGACCTGGGCGCCGCAGGCCGCCGCGCGCGGCCTTGCGCTGCGCCTGGAGATCGCGCCCGAGGTGCGCGGCGCGGCCGTCGGTGACCCGCTGCGCGTGCGCCAGATCGCGAGCAACTACCTGTCCAACGCCATCAAGTTCACCGAACGCGGCGGCGTCGTGCTGCGCGCCACGCGGCCGGGCGGCGCCGCGACGCTGCGCATCGAGGTCGAGGACAGCGGCCCCGGCATTCGCGGCGACACGCTGGCACGCCTGTTCAAGCCGTTCACGCAGGCCGACGAGTCGACGACACGCCGCTTCGGCGGCAGCGGCCTGGGACTGTCGATCTGCCGCGAGCTGGCCGCGATGATGGGCGGCGAGGTCGGCGTCGACAGCCGCGAGGGCGAGGGCAGCCTGTTCTGGGCCGAAGTGCAGTTGTCGAGCGCGGCGGCGACGCCGACCGAGCCGCCGCCTGCCGGCGACGACACGCTCGTCGGCGTGCGCGTGCTGCTGGTCGAGGACAACCCCGTCAACATGATGATTGCCGTGGCGATGCTCGAGCGTTGGGGTATCGAGATCGACCAGGCCGCCGACGGCGTGGCGGCGCAGGAGGCGGTGGCGCGCGCGGCCGCCGTCGGCAGGCCGCACGATCTCGTGCTGATGGACGTGCAGATGCCGGTGATGAGCGGGCACGAGGCGACGCGTGCGCTGCGCGCGGCGGGCTACGATCGTCCGATCGTCGCGCTCACGGCAGCGGCGCTGGTCACCGAGCGCGAGGCGGCGCTGGCCGCAGGCATGACGGACTTTCTGACCAAGCCGATCGACATGGACAAGCTGCGCAGCGCGCTGCTGCGCTGGCATGGCGCCCGCGTGCAGCCGGCGGCCGCGGTCGCGCCGGGCGCAGGAGCCGGGCGATGACGCGTGCCGATGCGCACGCCGTGCGCCACAACGTGGCCGCAGCGCGCTTCGAACTCGACGTGGACGGCGCGCTCGCCCTGTGCGCCTACCGGCGCGAAGGCGACACGCTGCTCTTCACGCACACCGAGGTGCCCGCGCGCTTGCAGGGGCGCGGCGTCGCCGCCATCGTGGTGCAGGCCGCACTCGACTGGGCGCGTGCCGAGGGCCTGGCGGTGCGGCCGCTGTGCAGCTACGTGGAGGTCTACATGCGCCGCCATCCCGAGACGCGCGACTTGCTCGCGCGTTGAGGCGCATCGAGGCGCGGTGCAGCGCACCGGCATGGCGCCGCGCGCGCAGGCCGGGCACACTGGCGCGATGGACGACGCGGCACAGGCGGTCATCGATTTCTGGTTCGGCGCGGCCGATGCCGCGCGCGACGAATGGTTCCGCAAGGATGCCGCGTTCGACGAGCGCATCCGTGCGCGCTTCGGCGCGCAGGTCGACCGCGCCCTCGCCGGCGGGCTCACCGCGTGGGACGCCGAGCCGCGCGGCGCGCTGGCGCGCATCGTGCTGCTCGACCAGTTCACGCGCAACCTCTTTCGCGGCAGCGCGCGCGCCTTTGCCGGCGACGCGCAGGCGCTGGCCGCAGCGCGTGCCCTGGTGGCCAGCGGCGCCGAGCGTCGGCTCGGCGCACTGCAGCGCTGGTTCGTCTACCTGCCGTTCGAACACGCCGAGGACGCGGCAGCGCAGGCCGAGTCGCTGCGCCTGTTCGGCGCGCTCGCCGCCGAGCAGCCGGCGCTGGCCGGTGCGCTCGAATGGGCCGCGAAGCACGCGGCCGTGATCGCGCGCTTCGGCCGCTATCCGCACCGCAACGCGCTGCTCGGGCGCCGCAGCACGCCCGAGGAGATCGAGTTCCTGAGGCAGCCGGGCTCGTCGTTCTGAGCTGCCGTGCACGCGGCGGCGGCGCTGCGCGGCGCCGAGTCCGCGGGGCACGGCGCGTGGACCCGCTAAGATGCGCACCGTTGGTGCTCGTCGAAGCGTTCAGCCCAGACAGTTCAACGGGAATCAGGAAGGTGGCGGCCCTGGCAGGCGCGCGCCCAACCTGAGCTGCCCCCGCAACGGTAAGCGCAAGGGCAAGCCTCAACGGCTTGCCGGACCGTGACACACGGCCACTGGTCGACATCGCCGCGGCGATGCCGGCTGGGAAGGCGTCACGGATCGTCTTGCGCCAGCCCGTATACCGGCCAACGAGGTGACGTGCCGCCCCCGGCGGTGCGTCGTGAGGCGCCAGACCGCGGGGAAGCGGACAGGCGCGCTTGGCTTGCCCGTCATCGACACCATGAATCCTTCGTCATCCGACCGCGCAGTACGCGTCGTCGCGGCGTTCGCGCCATCCTGCCTCCTCGCCACGGTCTGCGCCGTGGCCGCCATCGCCATACCGTCGGCGGCCACGGCCCAGGGCGCGCCGCCCGCCGCAGCGGACCCGATCTTCGTCACCGCCAACCGCCTGCCGCAGCCGCTGTCGTCGGTGCTGGCCGACGTCTCGGTGCTGACGCGCGACGACATCGAGCGTGCCGGCGCCGCCGACGTGGCCGACCTGCTGGCGCGCCTGCCCGGCGTCGAGTTTTCGCGCAGCGGCGGGCCCGCAGCGACCACCGGCGTCTTCATCCGCGGCGCCGAATCGCGCTTCACCGCGGTCTACCTCGACGGCGTGCGCGTGGACTCGCAGACCACCGGCGGCGCCGCGTGGGAGCAGATCCCGCTGCAGCAGATCGATCGCATCGAGGTGCTGCGCGGCCCGGCCGCCGCCATCTACGGCTCGGATGCGGTGGCCGGCGTCGTGCAGTTGTTCACCCGACGCGGGCAGGGTGCGGCACGGCCCAGCGCCGCGCTCACCGTCGGCTCCTACGGCACCGTGCACGGGCAGGCGGGCGTGAGCGGGGCGAGCGGTGCGCTGGACTATGCGCTGTCGGCCGCGCACGGCCGCAGCACGGGTTTCGATTCGCGCACGGCCGCCGCGGTCGGTCACAACCCGGACCGGGACGGCTGGACGCGCAGCTCGGCGACGGCGCGGCTGGGCTGGCAAATCGATCCCGACCAGCGCCTCGAGGCTTCGCTGCTGGCCAGCCGCCTGCGCTCGGGTTACGACGGCTTCATGCCCGACCAGGACGAACAGAACATGAACGGCCTGCGCAGCGGCAGCCTGACGTGGCAGGCGCGCTGGAGCGGCGACGCGACGACGCGGCTGCAGCTCGGCCGCACGCGCAGCACCTACGAATCCGAGCCGGACTACTACCGCACCGAGACCACGCTCGACAATGTCACGCTGCTGCACGAGCAGCGTCTCGCCGGGCAGTGGCTGAGCGTGACGCTCGAGCGCCTGACCGATGCGCTGCTCAACCCGCCGACCGCGTACACGCCGTTGCTCGAGGGCAAGCGTCATCAGGACGCCGTCGGCCTGGGCTGGCGTGCCGACTTCGGCAACCACGGCCTGCGCGCGCAACTGCGCCACGATCGCGACAGCGAGTTCGGCGGCAAGAGCACGGGCAGCCTGGCCTGGGGCTGGGCGTTCATGCCGCAATGGCGCCTGACCGCGTCGGCGGCCACTTCGTTCCGCGCACCGACGCTGTACCAGCGCTTCAGTTCCTACGGCAACGCCGCGCTGGTGCCGGAGAGCGGCCGCAACGTCGAACTCGGCCTGCGCTGGGCGGACGCGGCCAGCGAAGTCAGCCTGAACGTCTGGCGCAACCGGGTTGCCGACCTGATCGGCTTCGGAGCGCCCGGGCCCTGTGCCGACGCCTACGGCTGCTACGTCAACGTCGGCAGCGCCAGGCTCGACGGCGCGACGCTGGCCGCGCACACGCGGCTGGCCGGCGTCACGCTCAGGGGCTCCTACGATCACCACGATCCGTTCGACCGCGCCAGCGGCAAGCTGCTGCCGCGCCGCGCTCGCGAGCTGTTCACGTTCGGCGCCGAGGGCGCCGTCGCCGGCTGGACGATCGGCACCGAAGTGCAGGGCGCCGGCAAGCGCTACGACGACGCCGCCAACACGCAGCCGCTGGGCGGCTACGGCCTCGTGAATCTGTACGCGAGCAAGGCGCTGGCCGACGGCTTCACGCTGGACGCGCGCATCGACAACCTCGCCGACAAGCGCTACGAGCTCGCACAGACCTATGCCACCGCCGGTCGCAACGCGCAGTTGACGCTGCGCTGGGCCATGCCGTGACCGTGGCTGTCCACGCGATGAAGGCCAGGCGATGAGTGCGGCGCCTTGCGGTCGCGGCCTGCGGCGCCGACGGTTCTGGCTCGGCGCGCTGTGGCTCGGCGCGCTGTGGCTGGCCGGCGCCTGGCTGGCGACGGCACGCGCCGCGCCGGTGGCGGTACGCGACGACCGCGGCGTCGAGCTGCGCCTTACCGCGCCGCCGCGGCGCATCGTCACCATGCTGCCTTCGCTGACCGAGACGGTGTGGGTGCTCGGCGCGGGAGCGCGCCTGGTCGGCGTCGACCGCTATTCGAACTGGCCGGCCGCAGTGGCACAGCTACCGCACCTGGGCGGATTGGACGATGCACAGATCGAAGCCATCGCCGCACTGCGGCCGGACGTGATCCTCGCCTCGACCTCGTCGCGCGCCATGGACCGGCTGCAGGCGCTCGGTTTTGCCGTCGTGCGCCTGAAATCCGAGACGCACGCCGACGTGCGGCGCACGCTGGCCGTCGTCGCCGCGCTGCTCGGCACGCCCGAGCGCGGCCAGCAGGTGTGGGCCGGCATCGAGCGCCAACTCGACGCGGCGGCCGCGCGCGTGCCGCCCGCGCTGCGCGGCCAGAGCGTGTACTTCGAGATCGGCGGCGGCCCTTATGCTGCCGGCACGAGCTCGTTCATCGGCCAGACGCTGGCCCGGCTCGGTCTCGTCAACATCGTGCCGGCCGCGCTCGGACCCTTCCCCAAGCTCAATCCGGAGTTCGTCGTGCGTGCGCGGCCCGACCTCATCATCGGCTTGCGACGCGACATGTCGACGCTGGCCGAGCGGCCCGGCTGGGGCGCGCTGGCCGCGGTGCGCGAGCGGCGGCTGTGCGGCTTCGATTCGGACGACTACGACATGCTGGTGCGCTCCGGCCCGCGCCTGGGCGAGGCCGCTGTCCTGCTCGCCGACTGCCTAGGACGCCTGGCGGCGCCCGCCGCACGATGACGTCGTCGGCGCTGCGCACGGCCGTGACGGCGGCGGCGACGCCGGAGCGCTCGCTGCGCGTGCGGCTCGCCTGGTGCATCGCGCTGGCGGTCGTCGCCGGCGTCGTCGCCGGCCTGGCCACCGGCGCGGCGGGCCTGTCGCCGCAGGTCTTCTGGGCCGATCTGCATCGCAGCGACGCCGCGCTGCTGCTGGGCCAGATCCGCGCGCCGCGCACGCTCGGCGCGGCGCTGGTGGGCGCGCTGCTGGGGCTGGCCGGGGCGATTGCGCAGGGCCTGTTCCGCAACCCGCTGGCCGACCCCTACCTGCTCGGCAGCGCCGCCGGCGCCGGGCTCGGCGTGGTGCTGGTGCTGGCGGCGGCCGCGCTCGGCGGCGCCGCGATCAGCCTGGTCACCGCGCAATGGATCGAGCGCGTGGGGCTGGTGGCGGCGGCTTTCGCCGGTGCCATCGGCGGCGTGGCGCTGACGCTCGTGCTGGCGCGCGGCGCGGTGCAGACCTTGCGGCTGCTGCTGGCCGGCGTGGTGGTCGGCGTGCTGCTCGGTGCCGTCAGCGATCTGGTCACCATCGTGTCGCCCGATTCGCTGCGCGGCAAGCAGGCGTTCATGCTCGGCAGCACCGGCTTTCTGGGCTGGGATGCGTGCGCGGCGATGGGCGCCGGCCTCGTGCTGCTGCTCCTGCTCGTGCGGCACTACGCGCGCGCGCTCGACGCGCTGACGCTGGGCGAGGACAGCGCGGCCAGCCTCGGCCTCGAACTCGGGCGCGTGCGCCTGGTGCTGGTGCTGGTGCTGAGCCTGGGCACGGCGCTGGCGGTCTCGCAGGCCGGGCTCGTGGCCTTCGTCGGCTTGGTGGCGCCGCATCTGGTGCGCCGCCATGCGCCCGGACCGCACGCCTGGCTGGTGCTGGCCAGCGCCGGCATGGGCGCGGCGCTGCTGCTGGCCGCCGACGTCGCCGCGCGCGCGCTCATGGCGCCCGCCGAACTGCCCGTCGGCGTGGTCACGGCGGTGCTCGGCGGCGTCTATCTGGTCTGGCTGCTCGGGCGGCGCGGGCCATGAGTTCACTGCACCGCATCGGGGTGTCTGAAGCGCCGCGCACGGCGCCGAGCGCGGTGGCAGACGCGCGCGGCCCGGCCCTGTGCGCCCGTGATCTGCGCGTGCGCCTGGGGCGGCGCGACGTGCTGCAGGGGGTCGATCTGGATCTCGGGGCCGGCTGGACGGCGCTGGTGGGGCCGAACGGCGCCGGCAAGTCGACGCTGCTGCGCGCCCTCGCCGGACTGCAGCCGCTCGCCGGTGGCAGCGTGCACCTGCATCCGGCGGCAGACGGCCGTGCGCCCGATCGGCACGCCGCGGCGGCGATCGATCTGCAGGCCGCGCCGGCGGCCGAACGCGCGCGCCACCTGGCTTGGCTGGCGCAGCAAGGCGAGGTCACGGGCGAGCTCAACGTGCGCGAGACGGTCGAGCTCGGGCGCATCGCGCGCTTGGGGCTGCTCGGTACGCCCAGCGCCGCCGATGCGGCCGCGGTCGAGCGCGCGATGGCGCTCACCGAGTGCAGTCCCTGGCAGCATCGCCGGCTGCACGAGCTGTCGGGCGGCGAGCGCCAGCGCGTGCTGCTGGCCCGCGTCCTCGCCACCGAGGCCGCGCTGTTGCTGCTGGACGAGCCCACCACGCACCTCGACGCGCCGCACCAGGTGGCGCTGGCGCGGCTGTTTCGCCGCCTGTCGCGCGACGGTCCCGCGCCGCGCTCGGTGCTCACGGTGCTGCACGACCTGCCGATCGCACTGAGGGCCGACCGGCTGCTGGTGCTCGAGCGCGGCGTGCTGCGTGCCGACGGCGCGCCAGCCGACCGTGCCGTGCAGGCCGCGCTGGTGCAGGTCTTCGGCGGCGCGATCCGCGTCGACAACGATGTCGCCGGCCGGCCCCGTGTGGCGCTGGCGCTCGATCCGTGACGACCGCGCTGATGGTCTGGGGCGCCAGCAGCGGCGCCGGCAAGAGCCTGCTGGCCACCGCGCTGTGCCGCTGGGCGGCACGCCAGGGCCTGCGCGTGGCGCCGTTCAAGGCGCAGAACATGAGCAACAACGCGCGCGTCGTCG
>JAGWTJ010000193.1 GCA_028869005.1 Burkholderiales bacterium
GGCATGCGCAGCCTCCCCGACCGCAGGCATGTCGTCCTCGGGAATGTGGTCCATCGAGCCATCGTCGAACGAAATCAGGTACCGGTGCATCGCATCGCTCCGTGTTTCGCGCAGCGGCCGATCGCTGCGCCGCCGGCCGTCTTGCTGCGGGCGCAGCAAACCGGCGCCTGGTCAGGTTATTCTGCCGTTCGTGCGCCAAGTACGTCGCCTCGTCGCCGCCTGACCCGATGACGGCAACCGCCTGCGGGCCACATGCCTTCGTGCGGCAATGCGTCATGCTCCGGGCCAAGCGCGCCAAGTCCAAGATCGTGTCGGCAAGAACGCGCCTCGCCACCATCTGCGTCGCCTTGCTCCAGCTCGGTGCTGCTTGCGCGTGGGTCGGCGCCGCCCACGCAGCGCCAACCGTCATACCGAAGATCGAGGGCGGCACCGGTTGGCAGCTATCGGAGGGTTGCCGGATCCACAGGCTGGGCGTGCCGACCGAGCCGGATTGCGACATCCTGATCGGTGAGGGCATCACCGTTCAGATCACACGGTTCCGTCTGTTGACCCTGCCCCCGGGCCAGGACGACCGTCCCGTCATCGGCATCCAGTTGCAGCCGGACCATGGACACTGGGTCTTCTCGTCTCCGTTCGTCGCTCTGCAGGTGGCGGGGCGCATCTACGCACCCGCGGAAGTCGACCAGGCAACCGCGTTCGGGAGAGGCGCTCGGCCGGTGTTTTCGCAGCGGCTGGAGCCGCATCACCAACCGTACGAATTGCCGCCCGGCGAAATGAGATTCTTCAGGCTCAGATTCTCCATTCCCCAACGTGCGCTCGAAAGCGGTTTTGCGCTGCGCGTGACCGGTCTGCAAAGGGCGGGCGTTGCGGTGAAGGTCCCGACCCTGCGGTTCGAGTGAGCCTGGGTTTCAACGTCCGGCTGCGGGCACTCGATCGAGCGGACCGGCCGCCTTGCGTGCGCCGCCGCCGGCGCGCATCATCGGCGGCGCGAGCAGGATGTCCGCCCCCACGGGGCGCGCCGGCTCGAGCGTTGGCGCCATCGAGCATGACGGTCGTTGTCCTGGCAGTTGCGGACGCTGCGCGCTACAAGGCGCTCATGCTGCACGCCTACGAGCACGCCGCCGATGCGTTCACGTCCACGGCGCAGGAACGGGCACTCGAGGCGGACGAGTGGTGGGTCAGGCGCATCGCCCACCCCGAAGGGATGACCGTCGCCTTCGGCTGCTTCGAGGCCGATCGGTTGGTCGGGACGGTGGCGCTGGAGTTCTCGGCCAAGCCGAAGACCCGGCACAAGGCGTTGATCGTCGGCATGTATGTCCTGGCATCGGCGCGAGGCAAGGGCCTGGCCCGCGCCCTGATGCAGGCGGCCATCGGGGCCTGCGCGAGCCGCGGCGACATCCGCGCCGTGCAGCTCGAGGTGACCGAAGGGAACGTGCCCGCGATCGCCCTGTACGAGTCGCTCGGGTTCACGGCCTACGGCGTGGAGCCGCTGGCCGTTCTGACCCCGGGAGGGTTCAGGTCCAAGGTGCACATGTGGCTGGCGCTGCCGGGTCCGCCGTGCCCTGTGGGGAACGGCTGCGACGCGGCGCTCTGAAGCGCACGCCGCGTGTCGCCCGGTTTGCAATCTTGGGGAAAGGACCCGTCCCTCGAGCCATTTGACGATCACCTGCATCGCGCCGGCGGGTGCCCATTCGAACCAGGCGCGGCCATCCCACGAGGAAACGAAAATGGCAAAGTATCTTCTGCAGGTCTGCTACACCGCCGAGGGCGCCAAGGGACTCATCAAGGACGGCGGTTCGGCGCGCCGTGCTGCGGCACAAAAGGCCGCGGAGTCGCTCGGGGGGCGACTCGAGTCGTTCTACTTTGCTTTCGGCGACACCGATGCCTACGTGCTCGCCGACATGCCCGACCACGCGAGCGTTGCCGCCATCACCTTGGCGTTGGCGGCCAGCGGCGCCACGACGAGCCGGACGACGGTGCTGCTGACGCCGGAGGAGATGGACCAGGCGACGCGCAAGTCGCCCGCCTATCGCGCTCCCGGTCAGTAGCTCCTCCATCGCCGGGCGAGCGAGGTGCCGCCCGGCCTGCACCTCGGCCGAGCCGGCCTGCGGCAGGACGGCCGGCCGCAGAATTCGACTGCTCGATGCCGGTGTCTTCGGCTCGGCTATCTCGTTCCCGAACTCGTCCTGTCCTGGGTGCTGGCCATTGCGCACTTCTATCGACCCCAGCCCTAGCGTTCGCCCGGCCACCCCGGACGAAGCGCCGGCCATGCACGCGCTGCAGATGCGCGCGTTTGCCGAAGAGGGCCGCCTCAGCGGCGACGCGCAGATTCCGCCGCTCGCGGAGACCGCGGCGGCCATCGAATGGCACATCCGGACCCAGACGGCGCTGGTGGCCGACGACGACGGACGCATCGTCGGCGCCATTCGCGCCATCGTCGAAGGGCCGATCTGCACCCTGCGCGGCGTCTGCGTCGAGCCGGCCCGACATGGCCGGGGCATCGGCGCCGCCCTGGTGCGCGCGATCGAGCAGGCACGCCCCGATGTGCAACGCTTCGAATTGACGACCAACACGCTGGTGCCCGGCAACGTCGGCTTCTACGAGCGCCGCGGCTACCGGGTCGACGAACTGATCCGCTACACGGGCACGATCGTGCTGGCGCGGATGAGCAAGCGCATCGGCTGAGCACCGCCGGCGCGGCGCGCCGAACGTGCCCCTGCGGATGGCGCAGGCACCGGCAATCGCCGACACTGCAGGCTCGGGAGACCGGCTTGAACTCGCGACACTGCCTTCGGATCGCCGACCGCATCGATGTCCTGCTGCAGGCCAGGCTCGGGCGCGGCATCGACCTGCAGCGCATGCTGGGCGACCCGCTCTATCGGCGCGACGTGCTGCTGGTGTGCGACGCGCACCGCGGCGACGAACTGGCGGAACTGGCGCTGCGTTTTCGCGAAGCGTCGGTCGCGGCCGAGGCCGTTGCCGAGGGCCCGGCGTCGTCGGCTTCGGACTGGGGCAGCCCTACATCGAGCGGCATCGCTTCGTCGCAGTTCGACACCTCCCGTCCGTCGCAGCCGGAGTCGAGCTCGCTGCCACCTGACGACGCAGCGGCAAGCGGCCCCTTGCAGCGCCGCGCGCGCGCCTGGCACGCACTCGCGCGCTGGCGGCGCTGAGGCGGCGCCGTCGCAGCCCGCCGGGCGCGATTCAGGTCTTCACGAGGTCAGGCCGCGGCGGCGTCCGCGAGCCGCAGCAGCTCGCCGCCTTCGGCCACCTGATCACCGGCAGCGTAGAGGAACTCCGCGACGACGCCGTCGCGCGGCGCGTGCAGCGTGTGCTCCATCTTCATCGCCTCGATCACCGCCAGCGCCTGGCCGCGCTGCACGCGCTCGCCGACGGCGACCAGGAAGCTGACCACCTTGCCCGGCATCGGCGCGGCCAGTCCTCCGCCATCGGCGGCGTGCTCCACGGCATCGGCGACACGGTCGAGCGCGAGCGCCAGCGCGCTGCCTTCGTCGGCGAACAGCGCAAAGCGCGCGCCGTCGCGGTACACGGCCAGCGCGTGACGGTGCTCGCCGAGCTGCACGTCGTGACGGCCGCCGCCGCGCGCGAGCGCGCCGAACGGCCAGCTCTGCGCACCGACGGCGAGCGTGGCGGCGCCGTCGTGGCGACGCGTCAGCACGGCGGCCAGCGGCTGGCCGCCGCATTCGAGATCGAGCCGACGCTGCGCCTGGCCATACAGGCGCCAGGCGTCGCGCCGCGACCAGGGATCGGCGTCCTCCAGCGCCCTGTCCTCGGCCAGCAGTTGCGCCGCGACGCCTGCGGCCACCACTTCGGCGGGCAGCGGCGGCGCCTCGAACAGCGCCGCGCGCTCGCGCTCGATGAGCGCGGTGTCGAGGTCGGCGGTGGCGAAGGCGCGGCTCCTGACCACGCGGCGCAGGAAGGCCACGTTGTTGTGCGGGCCCACGATGTGCGTGTCGCGCAGTGCCTCGTCCAGCCGCGCCAGCGCCATCGCGCGGTCCTCGCCCCAGACGATGAGCTTGGCGATCATCGAGTCGTAATACGGGCTCACTGCGTCGCCCTCGCCGAAGCCGCTGTCCACGCGCGGCAGCCAGGCGTCGTCGCGGTGGCGCCGGAACGCCACGTACTCGGGCCAGCGCATCACCGCGAGGCGCCCAGTGGCAGGCAGGAAACCGTGGTCGGGATTCTCGGCGCAGATGCGCGCCTCGATGGCGTGGCCGCGCAGCGCCACGTCATGCTGCGCCAACGGCAGGGGCTCGCCGTCGGCGATGCGCAGTTGCCACTCGACCAGATCGATCCCGGTCACGGCTTCCGTCACCGGATGCTCGACCTGCAGCCGCGTGTTCATCTCCATGAAATAGGCGCGGATGTCGCCGTCGTAGCGCTCCTCGGCGACGAACTCCACCGTGCCGGCGCCGACGTAGCCCACGGCCTTGGCCGCGGCCACCGCGGCGGCGCCCATCTCGGCGCGGCGCGCTTCGCTCATGCCGGGCGCCGGCGACTCCTCGAGCACCTTCTGGTGACGCCGCTGCACCGAGCAGTCGCGCTCGTTGAGGTGGATGACGTTGCCATGGGCGTCACCGAAGACCTGGATCTCGATATGGCGCGGCCGCGTCACGTAGCGCTCGACGAGCACGCGGTCGTCGCCGAAGCTGGCCTTGGCCTCGCGCCGGCACGAGGCGAGCGCGTCGACGAAGTCCTCGGGCCGGTCGACGCGGCGCATGCCGCGGCCGCCGCCGCCGGCGCTGGCCTTGATCAGCACCGGGTAGCCGACGCGCTCGGCCTCGACAGCGAGGAAGGCGGGCTCGTTGTTGTCGCCGTGGTAGCCGGGCACGAGCGGCACGCCGGCCTGGGCCATCAGCGTCTTGGCGGCCGACTTGCTGCCCATGGCCGCGATGGCCGAAGGCGGCGGCCCGATGAACACCAGACCGGCATCGGTGCAGGCCTGCGCGAACTCGGCGTTCTCCGACAGGAAGCCGTAGCCGGGGTGGATGGCCTGCGCGCCGGTGGTTCTGGCCGCGTCGACGATGCGCCGCCACACCAGATAGCTCTCGCGCGCGGTGCTGCCGCCCAGGTGCACGGCTTCATCGGCCATGCGCACGTGACGCGCATCGGCGTCGGCGTCCGAGTACACCGCCACCGTGCGCACGGCAAGGCGGCGCGCGGTGGAGATGATGCGGCAGGCGATCTCGCCGCGATTGGCGATGAGGATCTTCCTAAACATGCAGCACCTCGATCGCGGCAAGATCGCCTGCGCGCACTTCGTGCGCCAGGCAATGTGGCTTCGCCGCAAGGGCCTGGCGGCCCTTGTCGCCGCGATTGGCGATGAGGATCTTCCTAAACATCGAGTACCTCGACAGCGACCGTCCGGCGCGAAAAGCGGCGCAGCAGCGCGCGCAGGAATCTGAACAGCACGACGATCACCGTGATCGCCGCCACCACCAAGAGCGCCAGCACGGGAAAGAACACCCAGGGATGCGCCGCGGCGAGCCACAGCAGCGTGGGCACGGCCACGTCGCCGGCGAGCGACAACGCGATGTTCGAGAACGGCTCAGGCGACGCGTTGGCCGCCGCGCGCGTGGTGGCCTTGGCCGCGTGCGCGGTGGCGGCGAGCGTACCGCCGAGCAGCGCTGCGATCGCCGTCCACACGGCATGGTCGGCACCGAACGCGCCGAGGGCGGCCGCCGCCAGCGCCGCACCGGCCGGGATGCGGATGAACGTATGCACGGCGTCCCACAAGCTGTCCAGGCCCGGGATCTTGTCGGCGAAGAACTCGATCGCCCCCATCACGAAACTCGCGCCGAGCACCCACGGGTTCTGCAGCACCTGCAAGCCCGCGGGCAAGGGCAGCCAGCCGAGCCAGCCGGCGGCGCCGGTGAGGAAGACGACGGCGTACAGGCGCAGCCCGCTCGCCCAGCCGAGCGCCGCCGTCAGCGCCACCAGATGCGTGAGGTCCAGGTTCAGCGGCTGCGCCACGGCGGCTCGCGCTTGTCGAGGAAGCTCTGCACGCCGGCGCGACCCTCGGCGCCGGCGCGCATGTCGGCGATGCGGCGCGCGGTGTCGTCGCGCAGCGCGCCGTCGATCGGGCGGCCGACCAGGTCCTTGACGAGTTGCTTGCAGGCCTTGACGGCCGACGGGCCGTTGGCGACCAGCGCCGCGACGATCTCGGCCACCTTCGCATCGAGCGCGTCGGCGCTCGTCACCTCGTGCACGAAGCCCAGGCGCTGCGCCTCGCGCGCTGCGAAGCGCTCGGCGGTCGTGAACCAGCGGCGTGCCGCCTGCTCGCCGAGCGCGCGCACGACGTAGGGGCCGATCGTCGCCGGCAGCAGCCCGAGCCGCGCCTCGCTCAGGCAGAAGTGCATGTCCTCGGCGGCGACCAGCACGTCGCACACCGCCGCCAGGCCGACGCCGCCGGCGTAGCAGTCGCCGTGCAGGCGGCCGACGACGGGCAGCGGACAGCTCCACAACGTCCACAGCATGTCCGCCAGCCGCATCGCGTCGGCGTGGTTGCCCTGCCAGTCGTAGCCGGCCATGGACTTCATCCACGCCAGGTCGGCGCCGGCGCAGAACGCCTTGCCGCGGCCGCCGAGCACGATGCAGCGCAGCGAGTCGTCGGCGCCGAGCTCGCCGAAGACGGCCGCCAGTTCGGCGACGACGCCGTCGTTGAACGCG
>JAGWTJ010000194.1 GCA_028869005.1 Burkholderiales bacterium
AACAAGGTGTCGAACGCAGTGCATCTGCGCTTCGACATCATGGCCTCCAGCCTGCCCGAGGACATCCGGATGCGGCTGCTCCGCTTGCGTGATCATCGCATCAGCATGGACGGCGTCGTGATCATCAAGGCGCAGAAGTTTCGCAGCCTGGAGAAGAACCGGACCGAGGCGCTGCGCCGTCTGGAAGAACTGATCGAAAGTGTCGCGACACCCCCGAAAGCGCGCCGCGCGACACGGCCGACGCGTGCGTCCATCACCCGAAGGCTGGAGGGAAAGGCGCGCCGCGCGTCGGTGAAGACGCTGCGTGGAAAAGTAAACGAATGAGGTGAGCGAATGAGGGATGCCTGATCGACGTGATCGGAAGCGGTGGCAGCCGGCATCGGCCGGGGCGTGGTGACGGTGAGCCCCTGCCCGCAGGAACAGGGTACATTCGCCCTGTCCTGAACCAAAAGCATTTCCTTATGAAGAAGAATCTCTGGCTGCTGGCCATCGCCCAGGGCCTGTTCCTGACCAACAACGTGGTCTTCATCGCCATCAACGGCCTGGTGGGGCTGAGCCTGGCGCCGGTGGCGTGGATGGCGACGCTGCCGGTGATGGGCTATGTGGTGGGCGGCGCGCTGTCGACCGGGCTGGTGGCGCGCAGCCAGCGACGCTGGGGGCGCAAGGCCTCATTCCAGCTCGGGCTGCTGGTGGCATTGCTCACCGCGCTGCTGTGCGCGCTGGCGCTCTATCTGCGCAGCTTCGGGTTGCTGGTGGCGGGGACGCTGATCGCCGGCTACTACAGCGCCAACGGCCAGCTATACCGCTTTGCTGCCGGCGAGATCGCGCCGCCGGAGTTCCGCGAGAAGGCGGTGTCGCTGGTGCTGGCGGGCGGGCTGATCGGTGCGGTGATCGGGCCCAACCTCGCCAACCACACGCGCGAGACGATGGCGCTGCCCTTCCTCGGTTCCTACCTTGCGCTGGCGGTGGTGGCACTGATCTCGATGGCGGTGATGGCCTGCATCCGCTTTCCGGCCGAGGCGCTCAAGGCGGCCGGCCGGGGCGGCGGCCGGCCGCTGGGTGAAATCATGCGCCAGCCGGCGTTCATCGTCGCCGCGGTGAGTGCCGCGCTCGGCTATGGCGTCATGAACCTGCTGATGGCGGCGACGCCGCTGGCGATGGACGTGTGCGGCATGCCGTTTTCCGATGCAGCGCTGGTGCTGGAATGGCACGTGATCGGCATGTTCGCGCCGGGCTTCTTCACCGGACATCTGATCAAGCGCTTCGGCGTGCTGCAGGTCATGGGCGCCGGCGTGGCGCTCAACTTCGCCTGCATCGCGGTCGCGCTGTCGGGCCAGGACCTGCACCAGTTCCTCCTCGGCCTGTTCCTGCTCGGCATGGGCTGGAACTTCCTGTTCACCGGCAGCACCACGCTGGCGATGCAGTCCTACCGCGCCGAGGAAAAGGACAAGGCGCAGGCGGCGATCAACTTCGCGGTGTTCGCCACCATGGCGCTGACCTCCTTCGCCTCGGGCGCGCTGGTGACGACCCAGGGCTGGACCTGGCTCAACGTCGGCTCGCTGGTCCCGGTGCTGCTGACCGGCGCGGCGCTCGTCTGGCTGGCGCTGCGCCGGCGCAGGGAGGCGTCTGCCGCCGCCTGAGCGGCGCTGCGTGGCGGACGCTGCAGCCGATGTCTACGCTGAGGAGCGGGCGGCGACACTGATGACGGAGGGCAGCATGGGCTTGAAGATCAAGCGCGTCTATGAGGCGCCTGCCGAGGGCGACGGTTATCGCGTGCTGGTCGACCGGCTTTGGCCGCGCGGGCTGGCGAAGGACAAGGCGGCGGTCGACCTGTGGCTGCGCGACATCGCGCCGTCGAACGAACTGCGCAAGTGGTTCGGCCACGACCCGGCGCGCTGGGACGAATTCCGCGCGCTGTACCGGGCCGAACTGGATCGCGACGAACCCGCTGCCGCGCTGCGGGCGCTGCGCGAGCAGGCCGCGGCGCACCCGGTGCTGACGCTGCTTTACGCCGCGCACGACGAGGCGCACAACAATGCGGTGGCGCTGCGCGAAGTCCTGCAGTCGACCGGCTGAGCCGATCCGCTGCCTCAGCCCCAGGTCGGCAGCAGCTTCACGCCCAGTATGCTGCCGACCACCGCCAGCCACACCACCGCGGCGGCATAGGCCTGCAGGCAGTAGCGCACGTTGCCGCGCGCGAGTTGCCCGGGCGACAGGCCGTAGCGGCCCTGCAGCGCGAGATGGATGCCCGACATCGGCCCGGCCGCCAGGCCGATCGCCCACGACTGCACGAACACCAGCGCGAGCAGCGTCGGCTCCGGGTGCAGCGGCGCGAGCCAGGCCGACGCCATGGCGATGGTGATCACCGCGTGGATGCCGAGCGCTGCGAGCAGGATCATCACCGCCAGAACCAGCGCCGCTTCGGTCACGCCGAAGGCGGAGAAGGGCAGCCACAGTCCGCCGCTGTCGATCACCGCGCGCAGCCCGCTGGCGAACACCGCCGCCGACAGGAACAGCACCAGCTCGCCCGACATGCCCGGCAGACGGTCGCGCACGTGGCAGAAGAGCGCATGGCCACCGTCCCGCGGTCCGCGCTGCGCCAGCACCGTGATCCCCACCACTGCGAGCGACGCCAGGCTGATCACTGCCAGCGCCGCCCAGTTGGGCACCAGCCAGTGGCCGGCCGCCACCAGTGCCGCCAGCACCGCGGGGACTTTCAGCGCGGCCGCGTGCATCGGATAGCCGACGAAATCTGCTGCGCCGTTGCCGCTGGCGCGCTCGATGTCACGGCCGGCCAGCGTCAGCAGCACCACCGCCAGCGCCATGCCGGATGCGGCCAGGCCGAGCGGACTGGCGCCGGGTGCATAGGTCAGCGCCACCGCGGTGGCGGCGAAGAAGGGCGACCACAGCGCCGCGGCGAGGAAGGCGCGCACCAGCGCCGCCGCCTGGTCCCTTCGGGGCTTGCCGTCCGGGCCGATGCGGTCGGCCATGATGAAGACCGCCGACAGGTTGATCACCGCGCCCAGCACATGCACCGCGCCCAGCGTGCGCCACAGCGCGCCGCGGCCCCGTGGCAGGCCGTCGCTGCCGGCTTCGGGCGTGCGCAGCAGGCGCAGGAAGCTCACCGCCGCCAGCATGCCCAGCAGCGCGGTGTTCTGCGTCAGCAGCCCCATCAGGCTCGGCCGCCCGCCGCGCGCCAGCGCGACGCCGAACGCGGCTAGACCCGCGCCGGCCAGCAGCAGCGCCTGGCGCTTCTGCGCCCGCGCAAGCTGCGGCCACAGCAACGCGCCCGCCCCCCAGGCCGCCACGCCGGC
This sequence comes from Burkholderiales bacterium, assembly GCA_028869005.1. Lineage (GTDB taxonomy): Bacteria > Pseudomonadota > Gammaproteobacteria > Burkholderiales > Burkholderiaceae_C > Rubrivivax. Next base: position 3,315 of record JAGWTJ010000194.1, read on the forward strand.
CGTCCACACCGGCGGTCCGTGCCCCGTGCCGGCCAGCGCGGCGAGCACGGTCATCGCAAACAGCAGCACGGCCGCCAGAGTGTGGCGGCGCGGGGACAGCGCGGGCAATTCGGGACTCAATGCGGTTCCGGTATTCGATGAGCAGGTGTCGCTGCGGAAGGCATCAGCAGATTCGCGGCAGCACGTCGCCCGCCAGCCAGTCCACCATGCGCCGGCCGCCGAAGCGGGTCTTCATCTGCACGAAGCGGCGGTCGTCGGCGATGACTTCGCCGATGCGCGCGGCCTCCTGGCCGAGCGGGTGGGCGCGCAGCGCGGTCAGGGCGCGCTCGGCATTCGTTGCCGGACAGACGACGATCAGCCGGCCTTCGTTGGCGATGTCGAGCGGGTCGAGGCCGAGCAGTTCGCAGGCGGCGGCCACCGCCGGGCGCACCGGGATGGCGGCTTCGTCGAGCACGATGCCGACGCCGGACTGTTGGGCGATCTCGTTCAGCGTGGCGGCGAGGCCGCCGCGGGTGGGGTCGCGCAGCACGCGGGTGTCGGGCACGGCGGCGAGCAGCCCGGCGACGAGGCCGTGCAGCGCGGCGGTGTCGGACACGATGGGGGAGTCGAAGGCGAGGTTCTCGCGCACCGACATGATCGCCATGCCGTGGTCGCCGAGCGGGCCGGACACCAGCACCGCGTCGCCCGGGCGCGCGTTGGCGCCCGACACGTCGACGCCGTCGAGGCGCACGCCCACGCCGGTGGTGGTGATGAACACGCCGTCGGCCTTGCCGCGCTCGACCACCTTGGTGTCGCCGGTCACCACCGGCACGCCGGCCTCGCGTGCGGCGGCGGCCATGGAGGCGACGATGCGCGCCAGGTCGGCCAGCGGCAGGCCTTCCTCCAGCACGAAGCTCGCCGCCAGGTAGAGCGGCCGCGCGCCCATCACCGCCACATCGTTGATCGTGCCATGCACCGACAGGCAGCCAATGTCGCCACCGGGGAAGAACAGCGGCGACACCACGTGCGCGTCGGTCGCCATCACCAGCGGCCCGGCGCAGGCCGGCAGGCGCGCGCCGTCGTCGCCCTGGGCGAGGAATTCGTTGCCCAGTTCGCGTGCGAAAAGGTCTTCGATGAGCTGCGCCATGGCGCGGCCGCCGGCGCCGTGCGACAGGTCGACGCGGCCGTGCTTCAGGTCCAGCGGGCGGGAATGAATGGATTTCATGCGGAGGTCGCAGACGTGACAGGCGCCGCTTCGCGGAAGCGGCCATAGGTGTAGTGCGCCGCGCAGGCGCCTTCGGACGAAACCATGCACGAGCCGACCGGGTTGTCCGGCGTGCAGGCGGTGCCGAAGATGCGGCATTGCTCTGGCCGCTTCTCGCCGCGCAGGATGGCGGCGCATTCGCAGGCCTTGTGGTCGGGCACCGCGGCGTAGGGCACGCCGAAGCGCGCCTCGGCGTCGAACGCGGCGAATTGCGTGCGCAGCTTCAGCGCGCTCGCCGGCACGGTGCCCAGGCCGCGCCACTCGAAATCCTCGCGCAGCGTGAACACCTCGGCCACCAGCGCCTGCGCCTTGCGATTGCCCTCGGGCGTCACCGCGCGGGTGAATTCGTTCTCGACCTCGGCGCGGCCGTCGTTGATCTGGCGCATCAGCATCTGGATGGCACGCATCACGTCCAGCGGCTCGAAGCCGGCGATCACCACCGGCTTGCCGTAGTCGCGCGCGAAAGGTTCATAGGGCGCGCTGCCGATCACGGTGGACACGTGCGCCGGGCCGACGAAGCCGTCGAGCTGCACCCCTTGCGGCGCGGCGAGGATGGCGTGCATCGCCGCCGGCGTCAGCACGTGGTTGCACAGCAGCGAGAAGTTGGCGAGCCCCTCGGTCTGCGCCTGCTTTACCGCCACCGCGGTGGGCGGCGTGGTGGTCTCGAAGCCGATGGCGAGGAACACCACTTCGCGCCCCGGGTTGGCGCGCGCGACCTGCAGCGCGTCGAGCGGCGAATACACCATGCGCACGTCGGCGCCGCGGCCCTTGGCGCGCAGCAGCGACAGCTTGTCGGATGCGGGCACGCGCAGCGTGTCGCCGTAGGAACACAGGATGGCGCGGTGCTCCAGCGCGAGCCGGATCGCCTGGTCGATGCGGCCGATCGGCAGCACGCACACCGGGCAGCCGGGGCCGTGGATCAGCCGCACCTGCGGCGGCAGCAGGTCGGCGATGCCGTAGCGCGAGATGGCATGCGTGTGGCCGCCGCAGAATTCCATCAGGCGGTATTCGCGGCCGGGCTGCACCTCGGCGTGGATGGCGGCGCCGAGTGCGCGCGCCACGTCGCCATCGCGGAAGTCGTCGACGTATTTCATTCCGAATGCGTCATTCCGAATACGTCATTGCAGAGGCTTCACGAAGGCTGCGCCGCGGCGTCGCCGGCCTGCTGCGCCGCGATGTCGCGGAACAGCGCCAGCGTGGCCTCGGCTTCCTCGACATCGAGCTTCTGCAGCGCGAAGCCGACATGCACGATCACGTAGTCGCCCAGCGCGACGTCTTCGACCATCGCCAGCGAGATGCGCTTGCGCACGCCGTCGAGGTCGACGATAGCCTCGTCGCCGTCACACAGTTCCACCACCCGGGCGGGAATGGCCAGGCACATGTCAGGTTCTCTCCAGCAGGCGTCGCGCCACGGCCGCCTGGCCATACGCGATCGCGGTGTCGCCCGGCAGCAGGGCGCGGGGTTCGAGCAGGCGCAGGCCGGCCGCGGCGCAGCGGCGGCGCAGGTCGGCGGCCAGCAGCTTGTTGAACAGGCAGCCGCCGCCGACGGCGACGGTGTCGAGTTGGTGGCGCTGCGCTGCACGCTGCAGCCAGTCGGCCAGCGCCGCGCCCAGCGTGACATGGAACAGCGCGGCGCCGCGGCCCGGTTCGGCGATGAAGGCGGACGCGGCCAGGGCGTCGAGCAGCGGCAGCAGGTCCAGGCGCAGCACCCCGGACGTGTCATCGATGAGGCGCCAGCCGCCGGCCAGCGGCTCGACCGGCCCGTGGCGGGTGGCCGACTGCTCCAGCGTGATCGCCGCCTCGGCCTCGAACGACATCACCGTGCACAGGCCGAGCAGGCCGGCGGCGGCGTCGAACACCCGGCCCATGCTCGAAGTCGGCGGGCAGCGCAGCCCGGCATCCAGCATGCGCGCCAGCCCCGCGGCGGCTGGCAGGATGGAAAAGCGTGTCGCAATCTCTTCGCCGCGCCCGAGCGCATGCAGCGCCGAAGCCGCCATGCGCCAGGGTTCGCGCGCGGCCTTGTCGCCGCCCGGCAGGGCGAGCGGGCGCAGATGGCCGATGCGCTCGAAGCCGGCGCTGTCGACCTTCAGCAGCTCGCCGCCCCAGGCGGTGCCGTCC
>JAGWTJ010000195.1 GCA_028869005.1 Burkholderiales bacterium
GCCGCTGCTGCTGCTCGACGAGGCGACGAGCGCGCTCGACGCCGAGAGCGAGCGCATGGTGCAGGCGGCGCTCGAAGCGGCGATGCACGACCGCACGACGATCGTCATCGCGCACCGTCTGGCCACCGTGCTGCGCGCCGACCGCATCGTCGTGAGGGAGGGCGGCCGCATCGTCGACAGCGGCCGCCACGACGAGCTGGTGGCGCGCGGCGGTCTCTATGCGCGGCTGGCGGCGATGCAGTTCAACCTCGAGACGGCCGACACTTGAGCGGGCCGGGCTCGAGCAGCCGCGCCCGGCCCGCCGCGTCGACATAATCGAACCATGAACACGCCGCGACCCGTGCGCAGCACCTACGAGGACTTCATGCGCCATGTCTACGAGCAGGGCGTGGCCAAGACCGACCGCACCGGCACCGGCACGCGCAGCGTGTTCGGCCACCAGATGCGCTTCGACCTCAGCGAAGGCTTTCCGCTGGTGACGACGAAGAAGGTGCACTGGAAGAGCATCGCGCTCGAGCTGCTGTGGTTCCTGCGCGGCGACAGCAGCGCGCGCTGGCTGCAGGAGCGCGGCGTGACGATCTGGGACGAGTGGGCGCGCGAAGGCGGCGAGCTCGGTCCCGTGTACGGCGTGCAGTGGCGCAGCTGGCCCGCGCCCACTGCGGACGACCCGAACGCGCACATCGACCAGATCGCCGAGGTCGTGCGGCAACTGCGTGCCGACCCCGACAGCCGCCGCATCATCGTCAGCGCCTGGAACGTGGCCGCGCTGCCGCAGATGGCGCTGGCGCCCTGCCACGCGTTCTTCCAGTTCTACGTCGCGCCGGCCGCTTCGCCCGGCGCGGCGCGCCGGCTGTCGTGCCAGCTGTACCAGCGCAGCGCCGATGTCTTCCTCGGCGTGCCGTTCAACATCGCCAGCTACGCGCTGCTGACGCACCTGCTGGCGCAGCAGTGCGATCTCGAGGTCGGCGACTTCATCTGGACCGGCGGCGACTGCCACATCTACAACAACCACGTCGAGCAGGTCGCACAGCAACTCGCCCGCACGCCCTATCCCTTCCCCACGCTGCACATCGGGCGTCGACCGGCGTCGATCGACGACTACAGGTACGACGACTTCGAGATCGTCGGCTACCAGCACCATCCGGCGATCAAGGCGCCGGTGGCGGTATGAAGATCTCGCTCGTCGCCGCCGTCGCCCGCGACGGCGCCATCGGCCGCGACGGCGACCTCGTGTTCCGCGAGCCGGCCGATCTGCGCCACTTCCGCACCACGACCAGCGGCCACGCCGTGCTGATGGGTCGGCGCACCTGGGACGCGCTGCCGGCCCCGGTGCGGCCGCTGCCGGGGCGGCGCAACGTCGTGATGAGCCGCGATGCGGGCTTTGCCGCCGTCGGCGCCGAACGGGTGCCGAGCCTGGAGGCGGCGCTGACGCTGCTGGCCGGCGAGGACATCGTCTACGTCATCGGCGGCGGCGAGATCTACGCGCAGGTGCTGCCGCTGGCCGACGAGCTGATCCTGACCGAGGTCGACCGCGTCTATGAAGGGGCCGACGCCTTCTTCCCCGCCTTCGACCGCGCGCAGTTCGTCGAGGTCGAGCGGCGCGAAGCCGTGGCGGCCGACGGCACGCCCTATGCCTTCGTCACCTACCGGCGGCGATGAAAGACGCCGCATGAGCACCCACGCCATCGACTCGCGCTACGCCTGGACGCGGCTGGCCGTGGTGCTGGTGCTGATGACCGTCGGCAGCAGCCCGATGTACGTGATGTCGGTGGTGCTGCCGGCGGTGCAGGCCGAGTTCGGCGTGCCGCGCGCCGACGCGTCGCTGCCGTACACGCTGATGATGGTGGGCTTCGGCGCGGGCGGCATCGCGTTCGGACGCATGGCCGATCGGGTCGGCCTGATGGCGGTGGTGCTGGTCGGCAGCGCGGGGCTGGCCGCCGGCTACGTGGCGGCCGGATTGGCCGGCAGCCTCGTCGCTTTCGCCCTCGTGCACGGCGTGCTGCTCGGCGCTCTGGGCAGCGCCGCCACCTTCGCGCCGCTGGTCGCCGACACTTCGCTGTGGTTCGTGCGCCGGCGCGGCATCGCGGTCGCCATCTGCGCCAGCGGCAACTACCTGTCGGGCACGCTGTGGCCGCCGCTGGCGCAGCACTTCATCGCCAGCGTCGGCTGGCGCCCCACCTACATCGGCCTGGGCGTGGTGTGCGCGCTGGCGATGCCGCCGCTCGCACTGCTGCTCAGAGTGCGGCCGCCGCTGGCGCCGGCGCAACCGGTGGCGGCCGATCGGCTGTCGAAGACGGCGGCGCCGACGATCGCATCGAGTCACCCGAGTCCGTCGAGCCGCCCGTTCGGCCTCGCGCCCGGCAGCGCACAGGCGCTGCTCGTCGTCGCCGGCACGGCCTGCTGCGTCGCGATGTCGATGCCGCAGGTGCACATCGTCGCCTACTGCGGCGATCTGGGCTATGGCGCGGCGCGCGGCGCCGAGATGCTGTCGCTGATGCTCGCCTTCGGCATCGTCAGCCGTGTCGTCTCCGGCGCCATCTGCGACCGCATCGGCGGCCTGCGCACGCTGCTGCTCGGCTCGGTGCTGCAAGGCGTGGCGCTGCTGCTGTTCCTGCCGTTCGACAGCCTCGCGTCGCTGTACGTGATCTCGGCGCTGTTCGGCCTGTTCCAGGGCGGCATCGTGCCGAGCTACGCGATCATCGTGCGCGAGCACTTCCCCGCCGCCGAGGCCGGCGCGCGCGTCGGCGTCGTGCTCACCGCCACGCTGATCGGCATGGCGCTGGGCGGTTGGATGTCGGGCAAGGTGTTCGACCTCACGGGCTCGTACCATGCGGCTTTCCTCAACGGCGTGGGCTGGAACCTGCTGAACCTCGCGATCACCTGCTTCCTGCTGTGGCGCGTGCGCGGGCCGCATGTGCGCGATGTGCGCGGCGGCGGCGCGGCGCAGGCCGCGTGATCGCCGTCATGCGACCTCACTGATGCGACTTCACTGAAGCGGCGCGCCCGATGCAACTCGCCACCTGGAACGTCAACTCGCTCGCCGTGCGGCTGCCGCAGCTGCTGGCTTGGCTCGATGCGAATCCGGTCGACGCGATCGCGCTGCAGGAGACCAAGCTCGTCGACGAACGCTTTCCGCACGCCGACCTCGAGGCCGCGGGCTACGCCGCGCAGTGGTTCGGACAGAAGACCTACAACGGCGTCGCGCTGCTGACGCGCCAGCCGGCCAGCGAGGTCGTGCGCAACATCCCCGGCTTCGACGACGGGCAGGCGCGCGTCATCGCCGCTCGCGTCGGCGAGCTGCGCATCGTCGGCGCCTACTTTCCCAACGGCCAGGAGCCGGGCAGCGACAAGTTCGCCTACAAGCTGCGCTGGATCGACGCGCTGCGCGAGTGGCTGCGCGCCGAACTCGCGGCCCATCCCGCGCTCGTGCTGATGGGCGACTTCAACATCGCGCCCGAGGACGGCGACGTCTACGACCCGGTGGCCTGGGCCGGACAGATCCTGTGCACCGACGAAGAGCGCGCGCATTTTCGCGGCCTGCTCGGTCTCGGCCTGCACGACGCGTTCCGCCTCTTCGAGCAGCCGCCCAAGAGCTGGAGCTGGTGGGACTACCGCAACCTGGCGTTTCGCAGGAACCAGGGGCTGCGCATCGACCACATCCTGGTGAGCGACGCCGTCAAGCCGCTCGTGCGCGCCTGCGCCATCGACAAGGCGCCACGCAGGAACGAGCGCCCGAGCGACCACGCGCCGGTGGTCGTGACGCTCGAACGCTGACGCTGCGGCGCGCGCCGCGCCGACTACTTCTGCGCGCCCGAGCCCTGACGCAACTGCTTGCCCAGCGTGAGCAGGAAGCGCAGCGTGTCCTGCGCCTCGGGGTCGCGCAGCATCTGCCACAGACCGCCGAAGCCACCCGCCGAGCGCGGCACGGAGCGGCTGGCCTTGGCCGCGGCATCGACCGAGCCGAGCAGGTCCTGCACCGTACCCAGCCGCTCGGCCAGCGCCGGCAGCGTGGTCGCGATGCGCTCGAGCGCGCCGCTGTCGTGCAGGCCCTCGAGCATGCCGACCACGCGCTCGGCGCCGCCGCGGCTGAAGCGGTCGAGCAGCGACAGGCCGTTGCCCACGGTCTCGGTGAGGCGGCCGACCATCTCGTCGGTGAGCGCGTCCTCGGCCGAGGCGTAGACACGCGCCAGGCGCGCCAGGCGTTGCAGGTCGCCGCTGGCCACCAGTTCGGAGAGCACGGGAATAGCGCGGTCGAGCCCCGAGCGGTTGACCTGGTCGATGAGTGCCAGGCCATCGCCCACCGCCTGCGTCAGGCGGCCGATCATCTCGTCGGTGAGCGCGTCCTCGGCACCGCTGTAGACGCGCGCCAGGTGCGACAGGCGGTCGAGATCGCCGCTGGCCACCAGCCGCGTGAGTGCCGGCAGCGCGCGCGTGAGGCCGGCGCGGTTGACCTGGTCCATCAGGTCCATCGCATCGCCGGCGGTGGCCGCCAGGCGGCTCACCATCTCGTCGGTGAGCGAATCGCGCGCCGCCGAGACGACGCGTTCGACTTCGTAGTCGACGCCGCGTGTCGCTTCGTTGTGTGCGTCCATGTCCGACTCCCCGGCCCTACAGCAGGCCGCGCGCCGAGATCCAGTACAACTTGTTGTAGGCCATCTTGAACCAGTGCACGGCGCGCGTCGGCGGCTTCGGGTCGGGCGGGTTCTGGTAGTCGAACATCGCGTACGTGGCGCGATCCTTGCCCGCCTCGATGAAGCAGAACACCTTGCCGTCGTACTCGCGCACCGGCGCGCCGAGCTTGACCAGCGCCGCGAGGTTCTCGCCCAGCGCCTCGGCCTCGAAGTGCGCGGTGGAGCCGGCCTTGCTGATCGGGATGTTGGTGGCGTCGCCGAGCACGAAGACGTTCTTGCGCCCCTCCATGTTGAGCTGCGTGCGGTTCGTCGGCACCCAGCCGCCGGCGCCCATGTTGTTCTTCTCGATCACCTCCATGCCGCGGTGCGCGGGAATCGAGATCAGCAGGTCGTACGGGGTCTGCGTGCCCTCCTCGCTGCGCACGACCTTGGCGGCACCGTCGACCTCCTTCAGGTTGAACAGCGTCTCGTAGGTGATGCCCAGGCGGTCGAACTCGGGCGCCGCCCACTTGGCGACGTTCTCGAGCGAGTGCACGCGCCCGATCGGGTAGGTGTAGTGCAGCTGCACCTTGTCGCCGATGCCGCGGTCCTTGAAGTAGTCGTGCAGCATGAAGGTGATCTCGAGCGGCGCCATCGGGCACTTGTGCGGAACGCCCACCGCGATCACGACGCGACCGCCCTGGAACTCGCGCAGCGCCTTGAACATCGCCAGTGCGGTGTCCTCGGTGTAGAAGGTGTGCGAGTGCTCGGCCAGGCCCGGGATCGACTCGCGCACCGGGCGCGAACCGGTGGCGATCACCATCTGGTCGTAGTCGTAGGTCTTGCCGCTCTTGGTCTTGACGCGGTTGTCGTCGAGCATGAACTGCTCGACCGGGTCGACGACCAGCGTGATGCCGGGCTCGAGCAGCGAGGCCTGGTCGCGGTACAACTCGTCGGGCGTCGCGCGGCCGAGCGCCAGGTACAGCAGCCCCGGCTGGTACATGTGGCGCTCCGATGCGGTGAGCATCGTGATCTTCACCTTGCCCGAGCGCAATTCGGACGTGAGCCGGCGCGCGAGGTTGTTGGCCAGGATGGTGCCGCCCATGCCGCCGCCGACGATCAGAATCTTCATCGATGTCTCCTTGCTTGCGCGTCGACCTCGCGTGTCGCCGCTGTGTCGCCGCTACTTGGTCTTCTTCACCGTGATGTGCCAGACCCCGCTCTCCTCGCGCGAGCCGAGGAGTTCGTGGCCGACTTTCTTGATCCATTCAGGAACGTCCGCCGCCGAGCCCTTGTCGGTGGACAGCAGCTCGAGCTCGTCGCCGACCTGCGCCAGCTTCATCCAGCCGATCAGCTCCATCAGCGGGCCGGGGCAGAAACTGCCGCGGGCGTCGATCACCTTGTGTTCGGCCATCGATCGGGCACTCCTAGAACGTCAACAACTGGGCGCCGCTGCACTCGTGCAGGAAGGCGGTGATGCCGAGCGGCTCGGCCAGCCACGGCAGCAACGCGCTGCGCTCGATGCCCATCACGTCCACCGCCATCGAGCACGGATGCACCTTGGCGTCGCCGAGGTCGACGGCCTGCTCGAACAGCGCGCGAAACGGCGGCACCTTCTTGCCGGCCATGATGGCGCCGAACGGACCTTCCGACGGCGCGGCGGCAACGCTGCCGGCGACGAACAGCGGCAGCGCGTTCATCGACAGCAGCACCCGCACCTCGTTGCCGCTGACCGCACCCACCGAGGCCACCATGGCGGCCATCTGCAGCCGTTCCGCCGAGCCCGAGACGACGATGATGCCGATCTTGTCCATCCCGACCCTTCGTCGGCCTGCGTCGGGCATCGCTCGAGCCGCGCGCTGGCCTGTCTGTCGAACAGTCGGGGTTCTAACATGCCGGCCCGACGCTGGGTAGCCTTTTTCGACTGGCCTGCGGGGCGGCGCCGGCGACGACGCGGGCCACCCGAGCGCTCGCAGCGTGTCACTTGTCCAGGCCGAGCTCCTGGATCTTGCGCGTGATCGTGTTGCGGCCGATGCCCAGCCGCTGCGC
>JAGWTJ010000196.1 GCA_028869005.1 Burkholderiales bacterium
CGTGCTGGCCGGCATGTTCGGCATCGGCGCCGGCTGGGCCAACGTGCCGGCGCTGAACCTGCTGATGGGCGCACCGGTGAAGGTGGCGGCGGGCACCTCGGGACTGGTGCTGTCGCTGGTCGACTCGTCGGCGGCGTGGGTCTACATCAACAAGGGCGCCGTGCTGCCGATGGTGGCCGTGCCGTCGGTGATCGGCATGATGCTCGGCGCGCGCATCGGCGCGCGGCTGCTGCACGTGCTGCGCGGTGCGGTGGTACGGCGCATGGTGATCGCCGTGCTCCTGTTCGCCGGCGCGCGCGCGCTGCTCAAGGGCATGGGGGTGTGGCTGTGAGCGCCGGCCTCGCCGTGCAGCCGCCCGAGCAACTGCGCTATGCGCGGCTGCTCGACTGGGGCACGCGCATCGGACTGGTCGTGCTGGTGACCAGCTTCGCCGCCTATGTGCTGGGGCTGGCCGAGTCGCATGTGCCGCGCGAGCAGTTGCCGCAGTTGTGGGAGCACCCGGTCGGCCGCTATCTCGAGTTGACCGGATCGCCCACCGGCTGGGGCTGGCTGGCGCTGGTGCATCGCGGCGACATCGCCGGCCTGGCCGGCATCGCCATCCTCGCCGGCTGCTCGGTGCTGGCGCTGCTGGCGCTGGTGCCGCTGTACCTGCGGCGCGGCGATCGCGTGTTCGCGGCGCTGTGCGTGGCCGAGGTCGCCGTGGTCGTGCTGGCCGCCTCGGGCGTGCTGGTCGGAGGGCATTGACGATGAGCGCAGCGTTCGCACGTCTGCGGCCGGCCGCGCGGAGCGCCGGATGAGCAAGGCGCTCGACTACCTGGTGGCGGCGCGCGGCGATGCGCTCGGCCACTATTTCGCGTTCCTGAAGGAATGCGGCAAGCACCTCGATCCGAAGACGCGCAGCCTGATCAGCGTCATCACCAAGGTCGATGCGCAGACCGAACGCGGCTTCAGGCAGTACCTGCGGCGCGCGCTGGCCGAGGGCTGCACGCCGATGGAGGTGCTCGACGCGCTGCTGATGGCCTTCCCCACGCTCGGCCTGGCGAAGATCGTGTGGGCGGTGGACATCATCCTGGCGCTCGATCTGCCGCAGTTCCGACCCGAGGCCCTGCACGCCGCGGCGAGCGCGCCGGTCTGGCACGACGTGATGTCGGCCGCCGACCTCGCGCCCGGCCAGACGCGGCGCGTGCCATGCGAAGGGCGCGGCCTGTTCGTGCACCGTGCGTCGACGGCGGACGCCGACGAATGGCGCGTCTACGACAGCCGCTGCCCGCACCAGGGAACCGACATCCCCGCGTCGGCCCTCGACGACCACACGCTGACCTGCCCCGGGCACGCCTGGGCCTTCGACATCCGCAGCGGTGAGTGCATCGCGCAGGGCGCGCGGGCGCTGCGTCGCTGGCCGTGCCGGGTGAGCGACGGCCGTCTGCAGGTGCGCTGGTGAGCACGGCGCCGCCCGCGGCCCACGTCGATTTCGCAAGTTTCCCCACCCACCGTTCGAGGAGCCACTGATGATCCGCAACACGATGCGCGGCACCCGCCGCACGACCCTGGCGGCGGCTGCCGCACTGGCGCTGACGGCCGGCCCCGCGTGGGCCACCAACGGCATGAACATGGAAGGCTACGGCCCGATCAGCACCGGCATGGGCGGCGCTTCGCAAGCCCTGAACCACGGCACGGCGGCGATGGCGCAGAACCCGGCGACGCTGGCGCTGATGGACTCGACGACGCGGCTCGACGTGGCGGTCGGCCAGCTCGGCCCCAAGGTCTCCAGTTCGGTGCCCGGCATGCCGACGGCCGATTCGGGCGGCACCTCGTACTGGATGCCGGCGATCGGCTATGCGCGCAGGAGCGGCTCGCTCGTCTGGGGCTTCGGCATCTTCGCGCAGGGCGGCATGGGCACCGAGTACGACGCCAACAGCTTCCTCGCCATGGGCTCGGGACAGCCGGTGCGCTCGGAGCTCGGCGTGGGCCGCGTGCTGCTGCCGCTGGCGTGGCAGGCGACGCCCGAGCTGGCCATCGGCGGCTCGCTCGACTACGTGTGGGCCAACCTCGACCTGCGCATGGCCGCCAGCGGCGCGCAACTCGGCGGCATGGTCACCGGCGCGTCGGGCAACCTCGGCGCCGCGCTGCCTGCGCTCGGGGCCGCGCCCTGGGCACGCATCGACTTCTCCGACCACAGCGACTTCTCGGGCGCCGCCAAGACCACCGGCTGGAGCGGCAAGCTCGGCCTGGTGTGGAAGGCGGCGCCGCAAGTCACGCTCGGCGCGTCGTACCACTTCAAGACCTCGCTGCGCGACATGAAGACCAACGCCACCGGCGCCACGCTGAGCGCGCCGGGCGGCTTCGCCGACAGCGGCCGCATGACGGTGGTCGACTTCCAGTGGCCGGCGACGACGGCGGTGGGCCTGGCCTGGCAGGCCACGCCGGCCGTGCTGCTGGCCGCGGATGTGAAGCGCATCGACTGGGCCAAGGTCATGCAAAGCTTCAACATGCGCTACGACAGCGCCGGCATGGGCGGCTCGGTGAGCTTCACGATGCCGCAGAACTGGAAGAATCAGACCGTCACCAGTCTGGGCGTGGCCTGGTCGGCGAATACGCAGCTGACCTTGCGCGCCGGCGCCAACCTCGCCGACAACCCGATCCCGGACGCCTTCGTCAATCCGCTCTTTCCGGCCATCGTGAAGAACCACTACACGCTCGGCGCGGGCTGGGCGTTCACGCCGGCGCACGAGCTGAACGTGTCGCTCACCTACGCGCCGCGCGTCACGCTGACCAACGGCCAGGGCGTGACGATCGAGCACAAGCAGCAGAACCTGCAGCTGATGTACACGGCACGGTTCTGACGCGCCGCCGGGCCGCTGCGCGACGCTAGGCGACGCTACGCGAGCCCGGCATTGCCCTGCATGCCGACCAGCCGCGGCGTGTTGATGCGCCGCGGCGCGACGCGCCCGCCCGGGCGCGCTTTCAGCCAGCTCTCGACGAGCTCCCACACCGGCTGGCTGCCGGAGTGCGCCGCGGCCTCGGCCACCGGCGCCCAGCCGGCCACCTTGTAGGTCTTACCGGCCTCGATCGGACGGCCGGCCAGGCGCATGTCGGTGATGCGCGCGCCGGCTCGGGCCGTCGGGGCTATGGTGTATTCGAGCCCGCCGACGCGCACCATGTCGCCGCCCTGCTGGTAGTAGGGGTCGGGGTTGAACAGGTTGTCGGCCACGTCCTCGAGCACGGTCTTGACGAACTCGCCCGTCATCTCGGTGAGCGTGGCGTAGGGGTAGGTGATGGCGAGCTGGTCCATCAGCATCTCGCGCGTGATGGCCTGTCCGGGCAGCAGCGTCGTGCCCCAGCGAAAGCCCGGGCTGAACGCGATCTCGGCGCCCTGCACCTCCATCAGCGCGTCGCACACGAGCTGGTCCCAGCTGCCGTTGAAGTTGCCGCGGCGGTAGAGCAGCGCATCGGTGACGGCCAGCGTCTCGGCCAGCTTCGCCTCGTAGGGCGCGCGCAGCTTCGCGATCAGTGCCGCCATCTCGGCGTCGGGCGCGAGCTGGTTGGCGAACACCGGCAGCAGCCGATAGCGCCACTGGGCGAGCCTGCCGTCGCGCACTTCGCAGTCGAGCACGCCGAGGAACTTGCCGTTGCTGCCGGCGTTGGTGACCAGGGTGGTGCCGCCGGCGTTCTTCACCGGCAGCGCCACCGGCACGCCGTCGTGCGTGTGGCCGCCGAGGATGGCGTCGATGCCGCGCACGCGGCTCGCCAGCTTGAGGTCGACGTCCATGCCGTTGTGCGACAGCAGCACGACCAGCCGTGCGCCCTTGGCACGCGCCGCGTCGACCTGCTGCTGCAGGTGCTCCTCCTGGATGCCGAACTCCCAGTCGGCGACGAAGTAGCGCGGGTTGGCGATCGGCGTGTAGGGGAAGGCCTGGCCGACGATGGCCACCGGCACGCCGGCCACCTCGCGCAGCACGTAGGGCGCGAACACGGGGTCGCCGAAGTCGGTGGTCTTGACGTTCTGGGCCACGAAATCGACGCGGCCCGCGAGCTCCTTGTCGACGATCTCGCGCACGCGCGACATGCCGTAGGTGAATTCCCAGTGGCCGGTCATGACGTCGACGCCGAGCAGCTTGCAGGCGTCGACCATGTCCTGGCCGCGCGTCCACAGCGCCGTGGCCGAGCCCTGCCAGGTGTCGCCGCCGTCGAGCAGCAGCGCGCCGGGGCGGCTCGCCTTCAGCCGCTTGACCAGCGTGGCCAGATGCGCGAAGCCGCCGACCGCGCCGTAGCGGCGCGCCGCCTGCTCGAAGTCGAGGCAGCTGTAGGCATGCGCGAGCGCGCTGCCCGGCGCGACCTGCGCGGCCTGCAGCAAGCGCTCGCCGACCAGGTGCGGCCAGTGCCCGGCCATCGCGCCGACGCCCAGGTTGACGCTCGGCTCGCGAAAGTGCAGCGGCCGCAGTTGCGCGTGGCAGTCGGTGAAATGCAGCAGGCTGACGAAGCCGGCGCCGCGGCCTAGCGGCGGCAGCTCGTACAGCGCTTCCTCGGCCGCGGCGGCATCGGCCTCGGCCCAGCGGCCGAGCGCCATGCCGGCGCTGCCGGCCGCGGCCAGCACTTGAAGGAACTCGCGGCGGCCGAGGCTCATCGCGCGTGGCCCGAAGCGCACCGGCGAGCGGCCGCGCCGCGCGCGTTCACTGGTTGACCGGCGACTTGGGGTCGAGCAGCAGCGCCATCAGGTGCCTGATCTGCGTCTCGTCGAGCAGATGCTTGGCGCCGAAGCGCGGCATGCTCGAGCAGGCGTTGAAGGCGTGCGCGTTGTAGATCTTGGCCCAGGTGTACTCGAAGGCCTCCTGCACCGCCGGCGCACTCATGCTGGTGACGCCGCGCCTTTTGCCGTACTGGTACAGGCTCGGGCCGATCGTGCCGTACGAGATCTCCTGCTTGCTGATCTGGTGGCAGTTGTAGCAGTTGCCGCCGTTGGCGCTGGGCGCGGTGGAGGCGTCGGTCCAGGTCATGCCGCGGCCGTTCTGCGCGATCTTCTCGCCTTCGCGCCAGTCGCCCAGGTACTGGCCGCCGGCGGGCCACTTGATCGTGGCCCGGGCCTCGGTCTGGATGCGCGCGGCGGTGGCCGCGTCGGGCGCCTTGCCGCTCGAGCAGGCGGCCTGCGTGAAGTCCTGTTCGAGGCGGTCGAGCTTGGCGATGCCCTGGTCGCGGAACGAGGTCTGCATCATGTGCGCGGCCATGCGGTCGAGCTCGGCGTCGCTCGGCGGCGGCGTGGCACAGCCGCCGAGCGCCAGCGCGGCCATGAGGGTCAGCGGGAGGGTCTTCATCGGCGGCTTCCTCAGCGCTTGATGGACGGCACGATCGACTCCGCGCCCTCGGCATTGACGCCCATGTACACGCCGAGCGCGGTGGTCACGTCCGACGTGAACAGCGGGTACGGGAAGCGCTGCTGGCGGTAGCAGTCGTTGAGCCGGAACTGCATGCTCCACATCTGGCCGGCGCTCACGCGGTAGGCCGGCCAGGCCGCGAAGCCGACGCCGTCGCCCGGGTTCTTCGTGAGGTTGGGCAGGTCCTGCAGCCGGATGCGCTTGCCGTCCTCGCTGTGGCAGGTGGCGCAGGCGAAGTCGTGCGTGCCGCCGCGAAAGAAGAAGGCGCGCTTGCCGAGCTCGTACATCACGCGTTCCTGCGCGTGCGACTGCGGCAGCGCGAAGCGCATGCCGCGCGAGGCGGTGCTGACATAGGTGGCGAGCGCGGTGACGTTGGCCATCTCGCCGCGGTCGAACGGCGTCTTGGCGATCGCTGCGGCGTCCAGGCCCTGCAGCGTGGCCATGCACCAGACGAGCCGCCCTTCGAGGTCCATCACCTTGCCGGCGTCGGCGAACCAGCGCGGCAGTTCGACGAAGGCGCCCTTGACCACGCCCGGGCCCTTGCCGAGATCGCAGGCTTCGAGCGTGGCGTTCTTCGGGCCGCGCCGCGTCTTCCACAGCAGCTCGCCCTTGGCCTCGAACAGGTCGGCCGGGTTGCCGTCCTCGAGCATCTTGCGGTACTCGGCGATGCCCTCGGCGCTCGACTTGTCCTGCGTCCAGGCGGGCGCCGCCAGCGCCAGCGCGAGCGCGCCCAGGGGCAGCGCGAGCACGCGGCGCGCCTTCGGTTGCACTGTTCCGTTCATGGTTGCGTCTCCGTGCGACGGCGGCCGCGCGTCAGGCCACCGTGGCTTCGTCGGTGCGGCTGTCGTTGCGGTTGTCGCGCCACGCCACCGTGATCTTGTCGCCCGCCTTGGCGCCCTTGACGTTGAGCTGCAGGAACGGGTTCTTGGCGATCGACGGTCCCCACTGCGTGCTCAGCACCGCCTTGCCGTTGTGGCTGACGGTGACCTCCTGGATGAACCAGGCGGGAATCGTCTTGCCGGCACTGTCCTTGCGCTGGCCGGTCTCCATCTCGTGGCTCATCAGCACGCGCACGACCGCCTTGTCGCCTTGCACCTGGGCGCGGATGCGCATCGGGTCTGCCATGTCTTGCTCCTCGTTTGCCTGATGCTCAGCCGCCGCAGCCGCCCAAAGTGACCTTGATCTCCTTGTGCGCGTACAGAACCTTGCCGTCGCCGGTCATCGCCACCGCATAGACGTTGGACGACTG
>JAGWTJ010000197.1 GCA_028869005.1 Burkholderiales bacterium
GGCCGAGAAGTTCGGCATCCCGTTCACGCTCTCGACGATGAGCATCTGCTCGATCGAGGACATCGCCGCGCACACCAAGGCGCCGTTCTGGTTCCAGCTCTACGTGATGCGCGACCGCGACTTCAGCATGCGGCTGATGGACCGCGCCAAGGCCGCCGGCTGCAGCGCGCTGGTGCTGACGCTCGACCTGCAGATCCTCGGCCAGCGCCACAAGGACCTCAAGAACGGCCTGTCGGTACCGCCCAAGCCGACGCTGGCAACCTGGCTCAACCTCGCCACCAAGCCGCGCTGGTGCCTCGGCATGCTCGGCACGAAGCGGCGCCAGTTCGGCAACATCTACGGCCACGTCAAGGACGTCACCGACCTCAGCTCGCTCGGGGCCTGGACCAACGATCAGTTCGACCCGCGCCTGAGCTGGGGCGACGTGCAGTGGATCAAGAAGTACTGGGGCGGCAAGCTCATCCTCAAGGGCATCCAGGACGTGGAAGACGCCAAGCTGGCCGCCGACTCGGGCGCCGATGCGCTGATCGTCAGCAACCACGGCGGACGCCAGCTCGACGGTGCGCTGGCCAGCATCGAGGCGCTGCCGGCCATCGTCGCCGCGGTCGGTAACCGCATCGAGGTGCACATGGACGGCGGCATCCGCAGCGGCCAGGACGTGCTCAAGGCCTGGGCGCTGGGCGCGCGCGGCACCTACATCGGCCGCGCGATGGTCTATGCCGTGGGCGCGATGGGCGAGGCCGGCGTCAGCAAGGCGCTCGAGCTCATCCACAGGGAGCTCGACCTGACGATGGCCTTCTGCGGGCGCACGCGCATCGCCGACGTCGATCGCGCTATCCTCGTGCCGGGCACCTATCCGGGCTGACGCGCGGCCGGCGGTGCATCGGCGCCGGCCGCCGCACCGGCGACCGTGCCGCCTTCATCGACCGCCGATGCCGCCGCGACCGCGTCGTCGCCGCGATAGGACTCGCCGGTGCGATCCAGCCCGAGCTTGAACAGCACCGGCCCGAGCAGCTCGTTGACGCCGACCACGCCGATGGCCAGCGTGCGAAAGCCCTCGCCGAACGCCGGGAACTCGCGCACGATGACCAGCGCCACGCCGAGCGCGAGGCCGGCCTGCGAGACCATGCCCGACCAGCCCCAGGTCCGGATCACCGGCGCGTCGCGCGCGACGCGGCTGGCCGAGCGCGCCGCGGCCACGGTGACCACCAGCCGCGTGCCGGCCAGCGCCAGCGCGATCGGCCAGATCAGCGCGAAGCCCGCCAGGTCCAGGTGCGCCCCGGCCGTGGCGAAGAAGACGACGAAGACGATCGCGCCCGTCTTCTCCACCGCGTGCAGCAGCTTGTCGCCGCCGGCCGAGAAGTTCTGCACGACGAAGCCGGCAACCATGAACGACAGAAGCGGATCGAGGTGGATGTAGTCGAGCAGCGCCGACATCGGCAAGCCGAGCGCGAGCAGCACGAGCAGCACGTTGCGCCCGCCGAAGCGCAGATACAGCGCCAGCACCAGCCCGAGCGTCGTGCCCAGCGCCGCGCTGCCGAGCAGCTCGTGGCCGACGTCGGCGAACGCCGAAAGCTCGAAGCCGGCCGTCGGATCGAGCCCCAGGCGCGCCATCGCCAGCGTCACCGACAGCAGCAGGATGACGACGACGTCGGAGGACATCACGAAGGCCAGCGTCATCTCGGTCAGCGGCCCCTTCGGACGCAACTGCGTCAGCAAGCCCAGCACCGCCGACGGACTGCGCGTGGTGGCGAGCACGCCCCACAGCAGCGCCACCATCACCACGGCGAGCGTCGGCAGGCCGTCGAGGAACGGGATGTGCCGGCGCAGCGCGACGAAGACGCCGCCCACGACCACGACGACGGCGACGATCTGGAACAGGTGCGCCCACAGCAGGCTGCGCGCCGCGCGCCGCAGGCTGTCGATGCGCAGCTCGGCGCCGCCGGCCAGCGCGATCAGCGCCAGCGCGAGCGAATTGACGACGCCCAGCCGCTCGACCGTGTGGTGGTCGACCAGGGCGAGCACGTGCGGCCCGACGAGGATGCCGGCGAGCAGGTAGCCGGTGAGGTGCGGCAGGCCCACCACCTCGACCAGCTCGCTCACCAGCGTGCCGGCCAGCAGCAGCAGGCCGAGCCCGGTGACGGCGGCCAAAACGCCTGGTACGCCCGGTACGCCCGGCGCGCCCGGCAACGTACGCTGCGCGCCCCAGACGAGGCCCATCGCGGCCAACAGCACGAGAAGCTGCACCCCGCGCTCGGCCCATGACTTGCGCGCCGCGCCGCTCATCGCACCGTCCCGCGCCCTGCGCGCTGCGCGTTGAGCGCCCGCAAGCCTTGCGACGTCGTCATGAGCGCGGCGGCGATGCCGGCGCACCCGGCGCCGGATCGGGCGTCGGCGGCTGCCACTCGCCGGCGCGCTCGAGCTGGCGGCGCAACGCCGGCGCTCCGAGCAGCTCGCCCACTGCGATCGAGGCCACGGCAGCGCCGAGCACGAGGCGCCCGACCGGCCCCGCAAAGCGCGCCGCGACGACGAGGCCCACGCAGGCCGTCACCGGCCCGCTGCCCATCAGCGCCAGCCCCAGCCACCACGAGGGTCGCGCCGGCGGCGCGAGGTGCTCGCGCAGCAGCACCAGCGCCGGCAGCTTGACCGCCAGGCGCGCCAGCGGCACCAGCGCCAGCGCCAACCACAGCGCGAGGCCGTCGCGCAGGTCCAGATGCGCGCCGGCCAGCGCCACCACCGGCAACAGCACCGGCCGCGTCGTCGTGGCCAGCATCTTGCGCAGCCTGGCGCCGTCCCTGGCCAGCAGGTTGAGCGCGACGCCCATCACGAACAGCACTGAGGGCGCCGCCAGCCCCAGCTGCGCCGCAAGGCCGGTGGCGAGCAGCGCCGCGCCGAGCAGGATGCCCCAGCGCTCGGTGCGGCGGGCCTCGATGCGCGTGAGCGTCGCCGCCAGCGCGCCCAACACGACGCCCAGGGCGAGCGTGACGCCCAGCGCCGCCAGCGGCGCGCCGCGCAGCGCCGCGCCGGCGGGCTGCGGCGCGAGCGCGAACAGCAGCGCCAGACCGGCGAGCGGCACGACATCGTCGGCCTCGGCCAGGTCGGCCAGTGCATCGTGCAGCGGGCCGCGCGCGCCGGGCCGCTCGGCGCCCCAGACGACGGCGCCGCGCGCCGTCTCGCTGCCCGCGCAGCCGAGCCCGAGCGCGACGAAGAGGCGCTCGTCACCGTGCAGCGCCAGGACCTGCGGCACGAGCCACCAGCCGAGCGCGGCGCACAGCGCGAACACCGCCAGGCCCAAGGCCAGCCCGATCAGCAGCCGCGCGCGCGGCACGCGACGCTCGCCGGCGTAGCCGAGCTGGCTGCCGACAAGCAGCGCCAGCCACGACGCGGCCACCAGCGTGAGCGGCGCCAGCGCATCCAGCGTCTCGCGCGTGACCGCGGCCACGCCCAGCGGGCCGATCAGGATGCCGGCGAGCAGGAACTCGGCGCCCGACGACAGCCCCAGCGCCCTTCGCCCCGTCGGCCGCACCAGCGCATCGCCGGCCCAGGCCAGCACCAGCAGGCCGACGAGGATGGCGTAGGGGTTCATCCGTCCCGCGCCTCGTGCCGCATGGCGTCGACCTCGGCCAGCGCGGCCCACAAGGCCACCGAAAGCGCATCGGGCGCGCTGCCGGTGACGGCGATCTCGAGGGTGACATGGGTGGCGCACACGTCGGCCAGCCGGACCGCCGCCCCGCTGCCCGGGCCGCCCAGCGCGCGCTCGATGCGGCCGGCCAGCGCGGGCGTCGCCAGCGCGCGCTCGACCACCAGCGTCGCGCTCACGCGCGGCGCGCGACCATGCACCAGCGTAGGCTGCAGCAGCCGCGCCAGATGCGGCACGCGCAACTCGGCGCCGCTGGCCTCGCGCAGCGTCGTCTCGAGCAGGCCGACCCGGACCACGCGGCCGGCGCGCGTGCCGACTTCGATCCACTCGTCCACCGCGAGCCTGCGGCCAAATAATGTGACCGCGCCGAACACCGCGTTCGCGGCCAGCGGCACCGCGCCCAGAGCGAGCGTGCCCAGCAGCAGCAGCCCGAGGCGCGGGCCGACGCCTTCGGCGCCGCCGGTGATGACCGGCGCCACCAGCAGCAGCGCGACGATGACGAGGCCGACTTCGGCCAGTGCGCCGGTGGCCGCCGCGAGATCGCGCGGCAGCCAGGCCAGGCGCGTCGTGCCGCGCGCGACCTCGCGGAAGAACAGGCGCACCGCGCGCAGCACGAGCGCGAGCACGAGCAGCGCCAGGACCGTGAGCACCAGCAGCGGCACCGCAGCGGCGATGCGCGAGGCCAGCGTCGTCAGCGGCGACAGCAGCGCGCCGGAAAGCCGCTCGGTCAGGCCGCGCGTGGCCTCGAACAGAGAGAAGGTCGCGATCAGCCAGGCGTATCCGAGCCCGAACAGCACGATCCAGCGCCCGGCTTCGAGCCCGAGCGCGAGCAGCGTGCGCACGTTGGCTCGGTTGAGCAGTTCCATCGCCCGCAGGCGCAGCGCCGGCACGCGCTCGGGATGCGCCTCGAGCCAGTCGCCGGCGCGGTCGCCCAGCTGCCAGGCGCGGCGCAGCAGATAGAGCGCCAGCACCGCGAACAGCACCGCCAGCGAGACGTTGAAGATGGTGCCCGCCACCGCGCTGCGCTTGCGCTCGGCGGCCAGCGCGGCGCGGATCGCGGCCGCCACGCGATCGGCGTGCACGGCCAGGCCCGAGTCGCCCGCCAGCGCGGCATCGTCCTCGGTCAGTTGCACGATCGGCCGCTCGCCGACGTAGACGACGGAAGCGGAGCCGACCGGCTCGACATGCACGTTATCGGCGCGGGCCGCGAGCGCATCGCGCAGCGCCTCGTTGGCGGCGCGCGCCCGTGCGGCAGCGCCGGTGCTGCCGCGCGCGGCGCGCAGCGTGAAGACGACGGTATCGCCGACTCGCACCTCGGCGGGCTTGGCGCCGGCGTCGGGGCCCGCGGCCGACGCCGGACCTTCGCGGCCTTGCGACGGCGAAGCCGGGACGGCCGATGCCGCGACGCTTGCGGCCCCGGCATCGGCCGCGCGTGCAGCGCTCGCCTGCGGCCAGGCCGAGGTCGCGAGCAGCGCGACGCCCAGGCCGAGCGTCACCTGCCGCAGCCAGGCCGTCACAGGGGCCATCGCCGAAGCGCCGCGTGCGCTGGTCTTCACGGTCGCACGTCCGCCTTGCCGCTGCGCTGCGCCTCGTCGTCGATCGCCTGCTGCACCGAGCGGTAGAAGGCATCGCGCGCCTTTCGCGCGACGGGGTCGCTCGCACCGCCGCCCCAGTCGGCGTTGACGGCGATCACGAGCCGGCGCTTGGGGTCGATGAAGATGCCCTGGCCGAAGATGCCGCGCGCGGCGAAGCTGCCGTCGTCGTAGGTCCACCACTGGTATCCGTAGCCGCGGCCGGGCTCGCCGATGTCGACGCGCTTGCTGGTCGCATCGGCCAGCCAGCCGTCGGGCACGATGCTGGTGCCGCCGACGCGCGCGCCGTTCAGCACGAACAGGCCGAAGCGCGCGAAGTCGCGCGTCGCCGCCTGGATGCAGCAGCCGCTGATCTCGTTGCCGGTGCGACTCAGGATCCAGGTCGCCTGCTGCTCCATGCCGGCCGGCATCCAGATCTTCTCCGACAGGTAGTCGGCCAGATGCTTGCCGGTGGCCTGGCCGACCAGGATGCCCACCAGGTTCGTCTCGCCGGTGCTGTAGTGCCAGCGCGTGCCGGCCGGCGCCTCGCGCGGCAGCCGGCGCAGGTAGCTCACGATGGCGTCGACACCGGGCTCGGGCTGGTAGTTGTTGAATTTCGCGACATCCGAATTCGGGTCGGCGTAGTCCTCGTTCCAGCGCACGCCCGAGGTCATGGTCAGCAGCTGGCGGATGCTCACGTCGTCGTAGGCCGAGCCTTTCATCTGCGGGATGTACTGGCTGACCTTGTCGTCCATGCTCTTGATGTAGCCGTCGCGCAGCGCGGCGCCGAGCAGTGTCGAAGTGATCGATTTGGCCACCGAGAAGCTCGTCCAGCGCCCGCTTGCGTCGAAGCCCAGGCCATAGCGCTCGAGGCGCAGCTTGCCGTCCTGCACGATCAGCAACGCCGAGTTGCGCTGGGCCGCCATGAAAGCATCGACATCCAGCGCCAGCGGCGCGCCGGGCGGCAGCGGCGAGGGCGTCGGGCCGGCGTGCACCGCGCGCGCCTTGGCCAGGATCGATAGGCGGTCGAGCGCGCGAAAGCCCGCGTCGCGCTGCGCCTGACTCCAGAACAGGACGTCGCGGTTGGTCGGCAGCGTCGCGAGCAGGCCGCGTGTTTCCTTGTCGAGGCTGAACCAGCCGGCCGCGGCGGCCAGCACGACGACAGCCGCCAGGCCGAGGGCGATCTTCCTGATCTTCATCGAGAGGCTCCGCAAGAGGTGGTGACGCGACGATAGCCCGAGCCGGCCCGTCGCATGGCCCGACCCGGCGTGGGGACGGCGCGCCGGGGGCGCGCCGGGACCGTGCCGCGATCGCCTGCGTCGCCGGGGCAGCCGGCCAGCCGGGCCGGCCGTGCCGGGCGCTACCATCGCGCGCGCCGCCCCGTGATCAACACCC
>JAGWTJ010000198.1 GCA_028869005.1 Burkholderiales bacterium
TGCGCCACTTCGCCGAGCTGCCAGCGCGGCGGGATTTCGACATCGCCGCGATCGACGTGCAGCCGGCCGGCGAGCATCGCAAAGAGGCTCGACTTGCCGGCGCCGTTGCGGCCGACCAGACCGACATGCTCGCCGGGGTTGATGGTGAACGTGACGCCTTCGAGCAGCAGCCTGGCGCCGCGGCGCAGCGAGACATCGCGCAGCGTGATCACGCGTCGGCTCCTGTCTTGCCCGCAGCGCTGCCGGGCGCCGCGTCTCTTGTGGCGCCCGGCAGTGCATCGCGCGTGAGCAGCAGCACCTGATCGTCGCCGGCGCTGGTCGGCAGCCAGATCGGCTCGAGCGCCGCGAAGGCGGCCTCGAAGTGCGCGCGTTCGTGGCCGATCTCGAGCGCCAGCACGGCCTCGGGTGCCATGTGCGCCGCCACCTCGTCGAGCAGGCCGCGCACGAAGTCCATGCCGTCGCTGCCACCGGCCAGCGCCAGCGCCGGCTCAGCGCGGTATTCGGGCGGCAGCGCCGCCATCGACGCCGCGTTGACGTAGGGCGGGTTGCACAGCACGAGGTCGAACGGACCGTCGCCGTGCGCCAACGCGGCCAGGCCGTCGCCCTGGCGCAGCGCGATGCGCGTGTCCAGTGCGTGGCGCTCGACGTTGCGCGCCGCCAGCGCGAGCGCGTCGGCGCTGAGGTCGGTGGCGATCACGCTGGCTTGCGTCCAGCGCAGCGCGGCGAGCACGGCCAGGCTGCCACTGCCGGTGCACAGGTCGAGCACGCGCCGCGGCTCGCCGCCCAGCCACACGTCGAGCGTGCCGTCGACCAGCGGCTCGGCGAGCAGCGCGCGCGGCACGATGACGCGCTCGTCGACGAAGAACGGCACGCCGTGCAGCCAGGCCTCGCCGGTGAGATAAGCCGCCGGCCGTCGCGTGGCAATGCGCCGCTCGATCAGCGCCCGCACGGCGGCCTCGTCCTGCGTGCCGAGTTCGCGCTGCCCCTCACCTTCGAGCGCGTCCAGCGGCAGCCCGAGTCGCCATTGCACGAGCCAGGCTGCCTCGTCGTAGGCGTTGTCGGTGCCGTGGCCGAAGGCGACGCCGGCCGCGTCCAACCGCTCGGCCATGCGCTCGACGAGTTCGGCCAGCGTCATCGCGTCGCCGTTCCGCCGGCAGGCCGGACCCGCGCCGCCTCGCGCGGCGCAGTCACGCCGGGGCGACTCATGCCTGCGCCGGCTGCGCGCCGAGCAGCCTTTCGAGCACGCCGCGGTAGATGCGCGTGAGCGGCTCGATGGCCGCGACGTCGACCCATTCGTCGACCTTGTGGATGCTGGCGTTGAGCACGCCGAACTCCATCACCTCGGGACAGATTTGCGCCACGAAGCGGCCGTCGCTGGTGCCGCCGGTGGTGGACCACTGCGGCTCGACGCCGCATTCGGCGCGGATGGCGGCGGCGAGCGCCGCGCTCAGGCGGCCGGGCGGCGTGAGGAAGGGCTCGCCGCCGAGCGTCCAGTCGAGGCGATGTTCGACGCGATGGCGCGCGAGGAGATCCTCGACGCGCCGGCGCAGCAACGCCGGCGTCGACTCGGTGCCGAAACGGAAGTTGAAGTCGACCGCCAGCGTGCCCGGGATGACGTTGGTGGCGCCGGTGCCGGCGTGCAGGTTGCTGATCTGGAAGGTGGTCGGCGGGAAATGCTCGTTGCCTTCGTCCCAGCGCGTGGCGGCCAGCTCGGCGAGCGCGGCCGCCGCCTCGTGCACCGGATTGCGCGCCAGCTGCGGGTAGGCGACATGGCCCTGCACGCCGTTCACGACGAGACGGCCCGAGAGCGAGCCGCGGCGGCCGTTCTTGACCGTGTCGCCCAGGCGCTCGACCGAGGTCGGCTCGCCGACGACGCAGGCGTCGAGCCGCTCGCTGCGCGCACGCAGCACCTCGACGACATGGCGCACACCGTGCAGCGAAGGGCCCTCCTCGTCGCTCGTGAACAGCAGCGCGACGCGACCCGGGTGCTCGGGGTGCGCGGCGATGAACTGCTCGGCAGCCACCGTCATCGCCGCCACCGCGCTCTTCATGTCGGCGGCACCGCGGCCATAGAGGCGTCCCGCGCGGTGCGTCGGCACGAACGGGTCGCTCGCCCAGGCGTCGAGTGGACCGGGCGGCACGACGTCGGTGTGGCCGAGCAGCAGCAGCGTCGGGCCCGGCCGTGCGTCGCCATGCCGTGCATAGAGGTTGTGCACGCGCGTATCGGCGTGCACCGGCGCGGGGCCGGCATCGAAGTGCTCGCAGGCGAAGCCCGCGGCCGTCAGGCGCGCGGCCAGCAGCGCATGGGCGCCGCCGTCGGCCGGCGTCACCGAGCGGCAGGCGATGAGCGCTTCGGTGAGCCCGAGCGCCGCGCTCATAAGGCAACCTCCGCGCTCACGCGCTCCGGTGTGAGCGCTTTGGAGCGGCCATGCGCGCTCACGGCTTGACGGTCGGCCACGGCAGGCCGCCGGCCAGCGTGCGCGGCGCGTCGGGCCGCACCTCGAGCGTGAGCTCGGTGAAGCTGGCGACGTCGGACTCTTCCTTCTTCGGCGCCGCGCGCGACACCGGTGCCTGCTCGTTCTGCAGCCGCCACAGCAGATTGGTCGGGCTGTCGGCGTAAGCCAGGGCCTCGTCGCGCGACACGACGCCTTCGTTGATCAGGCGCGCGAGATCCTGCTCGAAGGTCTGCGAGCCCTCGGCCAGCGAGTTCTCCACCGCCTCCTTCACTCCCGACAGGTCGCCCTTCTCGATCAGCTCGGAGACGAGCTTGGTGTTGAGCAGCACCTCGATGGCCGGCACGCGGCCGCCGGCGTTGGCGCGCAGCAGCCGCTGCGACACCACCGCGCGCAGACCCGACGCCAGGTCCGACAGCAGCGTCGGCCGCGCCTCGGGCGTGTAGAACGACAGGATGCGGCCCATCGCGTGGTAGCTGTTGTTGGCGTGCAGCGTGGCCAGCACGAGGTGGCCCGACAGCGCGTACGACAGCGCCGAGCTCATCGTCTCGCGGTCGCGGATCTCGCCGATCAGGATGCAGTCGGGCGCCTGGCGCAGCGCGTTCTTGAGCGCGATCTGCAGGCTCTGCGTGTCGCGCCCGACCTCGCGCTGGTTGACGATGCTCTTCTTGTTGCTGAACAGGAACTCGATCGGGTCCTCGATCGTCAGGATGTGGCCCGTCAGCTGCTGGTTGCGCCACTCGATCATCGACGCCAGCGTGGTGCTCTTGCCGGTGCCGGTGGCGCCGACCATCAGGATCAGGCCGCGCTTTTCGACCACCAGCTGCGCCAGCAGGTCGGGCAGGCCGAGCGATTCGAGCGTCGGGATCTGGTACGGGATGCAGCGCACCACGGCGGCGATCGAGCCGCGCTGCTTGAACGCCGACAGGCGAAAGCTGCCCACGCGCGTCATGCTGATGCCGACGTTGAGCTCGCCGGTGTCGTCGAGCTCCTCGAGCTGCTGCGGCGTGAGCATCTCGGCCAGCAACTGACGCGTCTGGTGCTGCGCCAGCACCTGGTCGGACAGCTGCATGATCTGGCCGTGGATCTTGATCAGGATCGGCGTGTTGGCCGCCATGTAGACGTCCGAGGCGTTCTTCTCGGCCATCAGGCGCAGCACGCGCTCGAGGTTGTTCGACATGGCTTGGAGCTCCCGCGGCGGACAGCGCGCGCTCAGGCGCGCAGCAGTTCGTTGATGCTGGTCTTGGCGCGCGTGCCGGCGTCGACCTTCTTGACGATCACCGCGCAGTACAGGCTGTGCGTGCCGTCGGCGGCCGGCAGCGAGCCGCTCACCACCACCGAGCCGGCGGGCACGCGGCCGTAGCTCACGGTGCCGCTGGCGCGGTCGTAGATCTTCGTGCTCTGGCCGATGAAGACGCCCATGCTGATGACCGAGTTCTCCTCGACCACCACGCCCTCGACGACCTCGCTGCGCGCCCCGATGAAGCAGTTGTCCTCGATGATGGTCGGGCCGGCTTGCACCGGCTCGAGCACGCCGCCGATGCCGACGCCGCCCGACAGGTGCACGTTCTTGCCGATCTGCGCGCAACTGCCCACGGTGGCCCAGGTGTCGACCATCGTGCCTTCGTCGACGTAGGCGCCGATGTTGACGTAGCTGGGCATCAGCACCACGTTGCGGCCGATGTAGGCGCCGCGCCGCGCCACCGCCGGCGGCACCACGCGCACGCCGGTGGCGCGCATGTGCTCCTCGTCGAGCTGCGAGAACTTGGGCCGCACCTTGTCGAAGAACTCGAGCTCGCCGGCGCGCATCACGTGGTTGTCGGCCAGGCGAAAGCTCAGCAGTACCGCCTTCTTCACCCACTGGTGCACCTGCCAGTCGCCGACGCTGCGGCGCTCGGCCACGCGCAGCCGCCCGGCGTCGAGCTCGGCGATGACGTGCAGGACGGCGTCGCGCACCTCGGGCGTCTGGGTGGCCGAGACCTGGGCCCGTTGATCCCAGGCGAGGTCGATCACTTGCTGGAGCTGGCTGCTCATGGCTTCAAAGGCTTTCGGAGTAGGCGACGATGCGCTCGGCGGCTTGCACGCATTCCTCGGGTGTCGCCACGAGCGCCATGCGGATGCGTCCGGCGCCGGGGTTGCGGCCATTGACCTCGCGCGCGAGCAGGCGGCCGGGCAGGACATTGACATTGTATTGAGCGAGCAAGCCGCGGGCGTAGGCGATCTCGTCGCCGGCGCAGGCCGCGGGCACGCCGGCCCAGAGATAGAACGAGGCGTCCGGCAACCGCACGTCGAGCACGCGCGCGAGGAGCGGCGTGACCTGCTCGAACTTGGCGCGATAGAGCGCGCGATTGGCCTCGACGTGCGCCTCGTCGGCCCAGGCCGCGATCGACGCGCGCTGCACGACGCCGCTCATCGCGCTGCCGTGGTAGGTGCGATAGAGCAGGAAGGGCTTGATGAGGCGTGCGTCGCCGGCGACGAAGCCCGAGCGCAGGCCCGGCACGTTGCTGCGCTTGGACAGGCTGGTGAAGGCCACCAGGTTGCGCCAGTCGTGCCGCCCGAGCATGCGGGCCGCCTGCAGCGAGCCGAGCGGCGGCTCGCTGCCGAACCAGATCTCCGAGTAACACTCGTCGCTGGCGATGACGAAGCCGTGGCGATCCGAGAGCTCGAACAGCATCTTCCACTCGGCCAGCGGCATCACGGCGCCGGTCGGGTTGCCGGGCGAGCAGACGAAGACGAGTTGCGTGTGCTTCCAGGTCGCCTCGTCGACGCTGGCCCAGTCGGCGGCGAAGTTGCGCGTTGCATCGGTCGGCACGAAGGCGGTGCTGGCGCCCGCCAGCAGCGCCGCGCCCTCGTAGATCTGGTAGAAGGGATTGGGACAGAGCACGGTGGCGCTGCCTCGCGTCGGGTCGACGACGGTCTGCGTGAAGGCGAACAGCGCTTCGCGCGAGCCGTTCACCGGCAGCACCTGCGTCGCCGCGTCGACATCGACGCCGTAGCGGCGCGCCAGCCAGCCGGCGCAGGCCTCGCGCAGCGCCGGCTCGCCCGCGGTGGCCGGATACGACGACAGCATCGGCAGCGCCGCGACGAGCGCGCGCTCGATGAGCTCGGGCGTGCGGTGGCGCGGCTCGCCGATGCCCAGGCTGATCGGCGCCAGGTGTGCCGGCGGCACGATGTCCGCCGTGAGTTGACGCCAGCGCTCGAACGGGTAGGGGTGCAGGCGTGCAAGCAGCGGGTTCATGGGGCGGATTATCCGCAGCGTCCCGCTTCCCGCCGCGGCGCGTCGCGGCGGAGGTGGCGCCGGATCAGAGCGCGCCGCGGCAACCGGCGGCGCCGCAGCGGCAGGCCAGGCGCCCTTCGTGGTGGGTCTCTCCGTAGTCGACCGTGATCTCGTCGCCGCGCGCAATGGCGCGCAACGCGAAGAACTCGACGCGGCCGTTGGCGATCACCAGTTCGGCGTTCGGGCGGCAGCTGTGGTTGGTGTAGCGCATCGGGTCGCTGCTCTTGCTGAAGTCGATCGCCTTGCGCGCCGACAGCTCGACGATCATCACGCGCTCGGTGCGCGTGGCGCGGATGCGCGCCTCGGTCACGCTGATGGTCTCGCCGCGGATCTCGCCGATCTTCAGCGCCGCCGGCACACGCTCGGCGGCGAACACACCCAGACCGTCGATCGGGCTGGCGTGCACGTCGACGGCGTACTTCTGATAGCGCGGGCGGCCGACCGCAACGGCTGCGGCGCCGAGCGCCGGCGTGCCGCCAGCCGCTGCGGCCGCGCGCGCGCCGTCAGAGCCCAATGGCCGACCCCGCCGGCGCCGCCGGCAGCGCCACCGGCGCCGCCGCGTGCCAGCCCTTCTTGCGCTGCTCCGCGGTGACGGTGGTGCGGATGCCGCCGCGCACGTACCAGTCGCCGTGGATGCGCACGAAGCGCGGCGCGATGGCCTGCACGATGTCGCTGCAGATCGCGTTCGTGACCTTCTCGTGGAAGGCGCCTTCGTTGCGAAAGCTCCAGAAGTACATCTTCAGGCTCTTCAGTTCGACGCACAGCTTGTCCGGCACGATCTCGATCGTGAAATGCGCGAAGTCGGGCTGGCCGGTGAGCGGGCACAGGCAGGTGAACTCGGGCACGTCGAAG
>JAGWTJ010000199.1 GCA_028869005.1 Burkholderiales bacterium
AGGCGGGCGTCATCTGGATCCAGATCCCCGCCAAGTCGATGCTGCTGAACTCCAAGCAAGGGCACCGCATGGTCGACGATTGCCTGCAGAGCGAGCAGCGCGCCGATCGAGTCGCGGCCACGCGCTGACGTCCTGCCGGCCGGGCGCGCTCGCGCGCCCGGCCACCTTCCGGTGAACTGACGCCGCACGCCGGCGGTAATTCTCGACGCGCCACGCCGGTGCGTCCGTGTGCGCGCGCGCCGCCCAGCGTTGATACTTACAGTAACAACGCGCCCCGCCGCCGCCTCAAGCCAACTCGCCCCGTGAGCAAGCCCCTCCGCCGGCCACGGCGCGGCCTCGTCGTGCTCAGCTCGCTGCTGGTGGGCGCCGCGACCTTGCTGGCCGTCGGTGCCCTGCTGCTGTCGGTGGCGGTGGCCTGGTATTGGCCGCAACTGCCGCCGCTCACCAAGGTCACCGACTATCGGCCGCGCCAACACCTGCAGGTGTTCACCGCCGACGGCGTGGAGATCGCGCAGTTCGGCAGCGAGCGGCGCATCTTTGTGCCGGTGTCGCAGGTGCCGCAGCGGCTCAAGGACGCCGTGCTGGCGGTCGAGGACAGCGACTTCTACGTGCACGGCGGCATCAGCTGGCGCGGCCTGGCGCGCGCCGCACTGGCCAGGGTCAGCGGCGGCCGCATGCAGGGCGCCTCGACGATCACGCAGCAGGTGGCGCGCACCTTCTTCCTGAACATGCGGCGCACGCCCGAGCGCAAGATCAAGGAAGTGCTGCTGGCGCTGCAGATCGAGCGCCAGTTGCCCAAGGACCGCATCCTCGAGCTCTACCTCAACCAGATCTACCTCGGTCAGCACAGCTACGGCTTCGCGGCGGCGGCGCAGACCTACTTCGGCAAGACGCTGGACCAGCTCAGCCTGGGTGAGACGGCGCTGCTGGCGGGCCTGCCACAGAACCCGATCTACGCCAACCCGGTGGTCGACCCCGAGCGCGCGCACCAACGCCAGCTCGTCGTGCTGGGCCGCATGCAGGCGGTCGGGCTCATCAGCGCCGCCGAGCGCGAGGCCGCGGCCCGGGAGCCGCTGGTGGCGCCCGACAGCGCGCGCGCCGTCGTCAACGCCGAGCACGCCGCGGAGATGGTGCGCCGCGCGGTCGTCGAGCGTCTGGGCGAGCGCGCCTACAGCGACGGCATCCGCGTCTACACCTCACTGCGCGCCGACGACCAGCGCGCGGCACGCGCCGCGCTGCGCCGCGCGCTGCTCGCGCACGAGCAGCGCCAGCCCTGGCGCGGCCCGGAGGATCACGACAAGCTGCCCGACGACCCGGCGGCCGCCCTGCGCGCCGCGGCGGCGCTGCTCAAGGAGCAACGCGACGACGACGAGCTGCGCGCCGCGGTCGTGCTCAGCGCGAGCCCGACGCTGGTCACCGCCTTGATCGCCACCGGCGAGGTCGTCAGCGTCAAGGGCGACGGCCTGCGCGAGGTGCGCGCCGCGCTCTCGCCCAAGGCGTCCGACGAGCTGGCGGTGCGTCCCGGCGCGGTCGTGCGCGTCATGCAGCAGGGCGCCGCTGCGCGCCAGGGCAAGGACGCCGGCCAGGCCGTCGCCGCCTGGCAGATCGTGCAGTGGCCGCTCGCCGAGGGCGCCTTCGTCGCGCTCGATCCGCAGACGGGCCGCATCCGTGCGCTGGTGGGCGGCTTCGACTTCGGTGAGAGCCAGTTCAATCACGTCACGCAGGCCTGGCGGCAGCCGGGGTCGAGCTTCAAGCCCTTCCTGTACTCGGCCGCCTTCGAGCACGGCGTGATGCCCGAGACGCGCGTCGACGACCTGCCGCTGCCCGCCAACGACGGCCAGCCGTTGTCGTGGAATCCGAGCAACAGCGACGACAAGTTCGACGGCGAGATGACGGTGCGCGAGGCGCTGGTGCGCTCGAAGAATCTGGTCAGCATCCGGCTGCTGCGCCAGATCGGCCTGCGGGCGGCGCACGAATGGCTCGCGCGCTTCGGTTTCGACATGGCCAGGGAGCCCGACAACCTCACGCTCGCGCTCGGCAGCGGCAGCGTCACGCCGCTGCAGATGGCCGGCGCCTACGCCGTGTTCGCCAACGGCGGCTATCGCGTGAGCCCGGTGCTCATCGAGCGCATCACCGATGCGCGCGGCGAAGTGCTGTTCCAGGCGCCGCCTGCGGCAGCGCCCGACGAGGCGAGCCGCGTCATCCCCGAACGCAACGCCTTTGTCGTGAAGTCGCTGCTCGCCGACGTCACGCGACGCGGCACGGCCGCGCGCGCGCAGGCCGCGCTCGGTCGGAGCGACCTGTACGGCAAGACCGGCACCACCAACGATGCCTACGACGCCTGGTTCGCCGGCTTCCAGCCCAGCGTGGTGGCCGTCGCCTGGATCGGCTACGACGATCCGGCCAGCCTGGGCGAGCGCGAGAGCGGCGGCGGCCTGGCGCTGCCGGTGTGGATCGAAGCCATGTCGCGCATGCTGCGCGGCGTGCCGGTGCAGCCGCTCGTGCCGCCGGCGGGCGTGGTCGACATGAACGGCGAGTGGCGCTACACGGAGTGGGCCGAAGGCGGCTTCATCGAGCGCATCGGCGACGCGCGGCTGCCGGATCCGACGGCGTCGCAGCCGGCGTCGGGGACGCCCGTGCCGGGCACGGGTGGGCCACCAATGGCGCCGTCCGCGCCCGCCATGCCGGGCGCCGATGCGCCGCAGTCGCGCTGAGCGGTTTTTCTCCGTCCACGCCGTCGGCGACCGCACGAGCCGCGGCCCACCACCTCAGGCCGCGTCGGGTGCGATCTGCTCGGCGTAGTCGTACAGGGTCTCGAGCAGCGCCTGGTCGCGATCGTCGGCCGACTCGGCCAACTCGTCGATGCGCTGGAAGTAAGCCGCCAGCGACAGGCCGCCCGCGCTGCCGTCGTGCAGCCGCTCGGCGCGCAGCCGCTCCCAGCGCGCGCGCTCGTCGGCAGCCAGCGTGTCGGGGAAGTTGCGCGCCCGATAGCGGAACAGCAACTCGTCGAGGCGCGCATCGGCAAAGCTCACCCGCTTGGCCGCCAGCGCCTCGGGCGCGAGCGCGCGCAGCCGCTCGAGCGTGCGCCGGTCGTCGTTGCCGACGAAGCCGCCGTACAGGTCCTCGTCGACATCCGGCGCGGCCGTGGGCGGGGGGCGCGCGAACACCTGCGCCCACAGCGCGTCGCGCGGCACCATGCGCGCGGCCTTCTCGGCGTGGACTAGCGCCGCGGCCATGTCCAGGCCGAAGCGCGCCGGTGCGTCGCCCAGCACCTTGAGGTTGCCGATGACGATGGGCGACTTGTTGACGTGAATCGTCTTCACCGGCAGCCGCGTCTGCCCGCGCGGCAGTTCGTCGCTGCGCGTGAAGAGCCTGGTGCGTGCGCTCTCGACGGCCAGCGTCTCGATTTCGAGCGGATCGTGCGCCAGGTCCCAGACGATGAGCTCGTTCTTGTTGACCGGGTGCGGCGCGAGCGGCCACACCAGCGCCAGGCAGCCGCGCTCCACCGGGTAGCGGCCCGACAGATGCACGAACGGACGCCCGACGCCGATCTCGGCCCACACCGCTTCCTTGCTCCGCAGCTCGAGCGCGAAGTTCCACAGCTTGGGCTGGCGCGTCTTCACCAGCCGCGCCAGCGCCAGCGTGGCGCGCACGTCGGACAGCGCGTCGTGCGCCGCAGCGTGCGCCAGGCCGTTGGCCGCGCTCAGTCGTTCGAGCCGGAAGCTCGGCTTGCCGTCGTCGCCGAGCGGCCACGTGATGCCTGCGGGACGCAGCGACCAGGCCAGCCGCACCGTGTCGAGCAGGTCCCAGCGTCCGCAGTCGTTGGCCCACTCGCGCGCGTAGGGGTCGATGAGGTTGCGCCAGAATAGGTGCCGCGTCACTTCGTCGTCGAAGCGGATGCTGTTGTAGCCGACGCCCACCGTGCCCTCGCGCGCCAGCTCGCTCTCGATGCGTGCGGCGAACTCGTTCTCGGGCACGCCTTCGGCCAGCGCCTGCTGCGGCGTGATGCCGGTGAGCAGCACGCTTTCGGGGTCGGGCAGGAAATCGGGTGCCGGCCGGCAGTACCAGCACACGGCCTGACCGATCTCGTGCAGCTCGGCATCGGTGCGCAGCCCCGCGAACTGTGCCGGCCGATCACGCCGCGGCACGCGTCCGAAGGTCTCGTAGTCGTGCCAGAAGAAGGTGTGCGCGGCCATCGGCGCACGATAGCGCAAGGGGGGGGCGGCGCGCGCTGCACGCCCTGGCGCGTGGCCCTAGGCCGCGCGCAGCAGCCGCGCGGCGTCGAGCGCGAAGTAGCTGAGCACGCCGTCGGCGCCGGCGCGCTTGAACGCGAGCAGCGACTCCATC
This sequence comes from Burkholderiales bacterium, assembly GCA_028869005.1. Lineage (GTDB taxonomy): Bacteria > Pseudomonadota > Gammaproteobacteria > Burkholderiales > Burkholderiaceae_C > Rubrivivax. The sequence continues at coordinate 4,348 of JAGWTJ010000199.1, forward strand.
ATCACCGCGTCGTGCTCGAGCCAGCCGTTGGCGGCAGCCGCCTTCAGCATGCTGTACTCGCCGCTCACCTGGTAGGCGAAGGTCGGCATGCGGAACTCGTCCTTGACACGACGCACGATGTCCAGGTACGGCAGCCCGGGCTTGACCATCACCATGTCGGCGCCCTCGGCGATGTCGAGTGCGACCTCGCGCAGTGCCTCGTCGCTGTTGCCCGGGTCCATCTGGTAGACCTTCTTGTCGGCCTTGCCGAGCTGGGCCGCCGAGCCGACCGCGTCGCGGAACGGCCCGTAGAAGGCGCTCGCGTACTTGGCGCTGTAGGCCATGATGCGGGTGTGGATGCGGCCGGCGGCCTCGAGCGCGCCGCGGATGGCGCCGATGCGGCCGTCCATCATGTCGCTCGGCGCCACGACGTCGACGCCGGCCTCGGCCTGCACCAGCGCCTGCGCGCGCAGCACGGCCACCGTCTCGTCGTTGAGGATGTAGCCGCTCGCGTCGAGCAGCCCGTCCTGGCCGTGGCTGGTGAACGGATCGAGCGCGACGTCGGTGAGCAGGCCGAGGTTCGGGAAGCGCTTCTTCAGCTCGCGCACGGCGCGCGGCACCAGGCCTTCGGGGTTGAGCGCCTCGCGGCCGTCGGGCGTCTTCAGCGACGGCTCGATGACCGGGAACAGCGCCATCACCGGCACACCGAGCGCGCAGCACTGCTCGGCCACCGCGAACAGGCCGTCGACGCTGCGCCGCTTGACGCCCGGCATGCTGGCCACCTCCTGCTCCTGGCGCGTGCCGTCGAGCACGAACACCGGCAGGATGAGATCGGCGCTCGCCAGCCGGTTCTCGCGCACCAGCGCGCGCGTGAACGCGTCGCGCCGCAGACGCCGCGGCCGGCTCGTCGGATAGGGAGGTGGAGTGCGCACGACGTCGTGCCTTGCGCGGCCGCAGGGGTGGGCCGGCGACGAGGCGGGTGCTGTTGGAACCGCGCGCATGCTACTGCTAAACTCATCCGCGAATCGGTGCCGCGAGGCGCGGGTTCCCTGCTTTTCCTCCCTGAGCAGGTGCCTTGGCGCGCTACAGCGGTAAGGCTTGTGGGCCCCGGTCTCGAACCGGGGCCGCCTTTTTTGTGCGCACCGCGCGCTCGCGATAATGCCGCGATGACTTCAGGCTACCTCTGGCTGAAGGCCGCACACATCGTGTTCGTGGCGGCCTGGTTCGCGGGGCTCTTCTACCTGCCGCGCATCTACGTCAATCTGGCGCTGGTGCCGGCGGCCAGCCACGCCGAGCGCGAACGGCTGCTGCTGATGGCGCGCCGGCTGTATCGCTTCGCCAGCCTGCTGATGGTGCTCGCCATCGCGCTCGGCCTGGGGCTGTGGCTCGGCTACGGCGTCGGACGCGGCCAGGGCTGGATGCACGCCAAGCTCGCGCTGGTCGTCGCCACCATCGGCTATCACGACCTGTGCCGACGGCTGTTGCACACCTTCGAGCAGGGCGGCAACCGGCGCAGCGACCGCTGGTACCGCGTGTTCAACGAGGTCTCGGTGCTGCTGTTCGCTGCCACCGTGGTGCTGGTGGTCGTCAAGCCTTTCTGATCCGTCGCCGATGGACCGGCCGTCGCGGCTACGCAGCCTCGCCCTGCCGGCGGCGCTCGGCTACACGCTCGTCGTTCTCTACGCCAGCCTTTACCCCTTCGTCGGCTGGCGCTGGCCGCCGGGCGTCGGCCTGCCCGCGCTGCTCGCGCTGCCGTGGCCGCCCTGGCGCGATCCGTTCGACGAATGGATCAACGTCGCGGGCTACCTGCCGTACGGGTCGCTGATCGCACTGGCCGCGCTGCGCGCGGGGCGCGGCCGCGTCGCGGCCGCTCTGCTGGCCGTCGCGCTGCCTTCGCTGCTGTCCTACGGCTGCGAGGTGCTGCAGCAGTTCGTGCCGCTGCGCCACCCGTCGCTCAAGGACTGGGCCTACAACAGCGCCGGCGCGGCAGGCGGGGCGGTGGTCGCGCTGACCCTCGATGCGCTCGGCCTCACCGAGCGTCTGCGCGCCGCGCGCGACAGCTGGTTCGGCCAGGCCGGCCCCGGCGCGATCGCGCTGCTCGCGTTGTGGCCGGTGGCGCTGCAGTTCCCGACGCGCGCGCCGCTGGGCGTCGGGCATCTGCACGACCCGCTGCGCGCGTGGCTGGCCGACCGGCTGGCCGACGTGCCGTGGGCCGAGCCGGCA
>JAGWTJ010000200.1 GCA_028869005.1 Burkholderiales bacterium
GTGCGCGCCGTCGGCACCCGGCCCGTCTTCTTCTTGATTGCGTCGACGAACGCCTTGACGTGCGGCACGCCCGGCTGATTCCAGTACCACTCGAACACCCAGGTGCCGATGCGCGCTTCGGGCGGAAGACCCTCCAGCGCCTCGAGCTCCTGCTGGCCGCCGGCGAGGTGGAACTTCTTGTCGAGTCCGAACTGCACGGCCTGCTTCAGCGCATTGATCATGTCGTCGCCCTGGGTGAGGAAGACGATCACGTCGGGATTTGCAGCCTGCGCCTTGATCAGGAACGACGAGAAATCCGTCGTGCCGAGCGGCGTGAGGTCAGCGCCGACCTTCGTGCCGCCGTTCTTCGCGCACGCCTTCTCGAGCCCTGCCTGCAGCGTGTGCCCGAACGCGTAGTCGGGCGTGATGTAGTACCACTTCTTGCCGGCGTCCTTGATCAATGCCGGCGTGACCGCATTCGCCTCCATCTGGGTGGTATTGCAGATTCGGAAGACGTTGCGGTGGCAACTCGTGCCCGTGACGGCATCGGTGTGACCGCCGGTCACCATCAGGAGCTTGTTCTTTTCGGCCGCGACCTGCGCCATCGCCAGCGAGAGCGCGGAATTCACGTTGCCCAGCAGGAAGTCCACCTTGTCGCGGTCGATCAGCTTGCGCGCCTTCTGCACGGCCGTACCCGCGTCGCCGCTCGTCGAATCCTCGGAAAGGAGCTCGGCTTGCCGGCCCAGGATGCCGCCCTTCGCATTGATCTGCTCGACCGCGTGCTGGCAACCGATCAGCTCGTTCTTGCCGACGGCCGCGTACGTCCCCGTGAGCGGATTGTCCAGACCGAGTTTCACGGTGTCGGCCGCGCGCGCGGTGATGACGAATGGGGAAGCCACTTGCAGCAGGCTCGCGCCGGCCGCCGCCTTCACGATCGTGCGCCTGCGCACCGCGCCAGCCGCCTTCGTAACGTCGAACTCGGTCATCTGAATCTCCAAGGGTTGGTTATTCCATGAACGCTTCACCGCACGGAAGGCGCGGAGGCAGATCGGCACTGCCCTTATACATAGTACGGTCAAATACCCTCGGGGTCGGCTGGAGGGAGAAATCGGCCGGTTGACCGATGGTCTCGCTCCGAGCTCGTCGGCGGGGCTCTAGACTTGCCGCATGCAGCCGCGGCGCTCATGCGAGTTCGCCGCGGCCGCGGGAGTACCCCGATGAACGACTCCAGGCTCGATGCCCTGCAGCGCCGCGCGCTGCTCGCCACAGGCGCCATGGCGCTCGGCGCGGCCGGCCTGTCGGCACTGTCGGCACGCGCCGCGGGCGGTGGCGACGGCAGCGGCGATGCGGGCAAGGTGCTGCGCTACGCGTTCCCGATCGCCGAGACCAATTTCGATCCGGCGCAGATCTCCGACCTGTACTCGCGCACCATCGTCGCCGGCATCTTCGACGCGCCGCTGGAGTACGAATTCCTGGCCCGGCCGGCGAAGCTGCGAGCGAACACCGCGGTGGCGATGCCCGAGGTGTCGGCCGACTTCAAGACCTTCACCTTCCGCATCCGGCCCGGCATCCACTTCGCCGACGACGAGGCCCTCAAGGGCGCGCGGCGCGAGCTGACCGCTGCCGACTACGTCTACTCGATCAAGCGCCACTACGACCCGCGCTGGAAGAGCGGCAACCTCTACATCTTCGAGAGCGCGCAGGTCCTCGGGCTGTCCGAGCTGCGGCGGCGTCTGGCCGATGCGAAGAAACCGTTCGACTACGACGCGCCAGTCGAGGGGCTGCGCGCGCTCGACCGCTACACCTTCCAGATCCGGCTCGGCGCGCCGTCGCCGCGCTTTCTCTACAACTTCGCCGACGGCTCGTTCACCGGCGCGCTGGCGCGCGAGGTGGTCGAGTTCTACGGGGACCGCATCGGCGAACATCCGGTCGGCACCGGCGCCTTCCGGCTCGCCGAGTGGAAGCGCAGCTCGCGCATCGTGCTCGCGAAGAACCCGGGCTTTCGCGAAGTGCGGTACCGCGAGACGGCGCCGCCCGGCGACGCGCGGCTGGCCAGGATCGCCGAGCAGTTCGCCGGCAAGCGGTTGCCGCTGGTCGACCGCGTCGTGATCTCGGTGATCGAGGAGGCGCAGCCGCGCTGGCTGTCCTTCCTCAACGAGGAACAGGACATCGCCGAAAACGTGCCGGCCGAATTCGCGCCGGTGGCGTTCCCGAACAACCGGCTCGCGCCCAACCTCGTCAAGAAGGGCATCGGCATGGTGCGTTACCCGCGCGCCGATGTCGCGGTGAGCTACTTCGCGATGGAAAACCCGCTGGTCGGCGGCTACACGCCGGCCAAGGTGGCGCTGCGCCGCGCGATTTCGCTGGCCGTCGACGTCGAGCGCGAGATCCGCCTCGTGCGCCGCGGCCAGGCCATTCCCGCGCAGGGGCCGCTGGCGCCCGAGGCCTGGGGCTACGACCCGAAGTTCAAGAGCGAGATGAGCGACTTCAGCCGCGTGCGCGCCAAGGCGCTGCTCGACGTCTACGGCTACGTCGACCGCGACGGCGACGGCTGGCGCGAGCAGCCCGACGGCCAGCCGCTGCTGCTCGAGTACGCCACCAGCCCCGACCAGACGAGCCGCCAGCTCACCGAGCTGTGGAAGAAGAACATGGATGCGATCGGCCTGCGCATCGAGTTCAAGACCGCCAAGTGGCCCGAGCAGCTCAAGGCCAGTCGCGCCGGCAAGCTGATGATGTGGGGCGTGGGCTGGACCGCCGCCGCGCCCGACGGCGACACCTTCCTCGCGCTCGGCTACGGCCCGAACAGGGGCCAGGCCAACCACTCGCGCTTCGACCTGCCGGCCTTCAACGCGTTGTACGACAAGCAGGCCGTCATGGCCGACAGCCCCGAGCGCCAGCAGGTGATGACGCAGGCCGCCAAGCTGATGATCGCCTACATGCCCTACAAGGTGCACGTGCACCGCGTGTTCACCGACCTGACCCAGCCCTGGGTGCTGGGCTACCACCGCAACATCTTCGTGCGCGACTTCTGGAAGTACGTCGACATCGACGTCGCCGAGCGCAAGCGCCGCGGCGCGTCGGCGGCCTGAGGCGCGGCGCGCCGTGCAGGCCGCGGCGCGTCGGCTCAGCCGGTCTTCGAGACGATCGTCACGCGCCGGTTCTCGGGCGCCGTGACGTTGCTCGTGTTCATCAGCTCGGTGGCGCCCTTGCCGACGGCGTCCAGACGCTCGGCGGGCAGACCGTCGTGCGTGATCAGATACTGCCGCACCGCCTCGGCACGCGCCGTCGACAGCTTCATGTTGTGCTCGTCGCCGCCGCGCGGATCGGCATGCCCTTCGATCGTGAAGCGCACGCCCGCCAGGCGCTCCGACTTCATGGCGCCGGCCAGCACGTCGAGCGCACTCTTGGCCCGCCCCGTGAGCTCGGCCGAATCGGTGACGAAGGTGACGAGGATCGAGGCGCGGCCGCCCTGCGCACCGGCGGCGACGGCGCCGGTGGCCGCCGTCGCGCCGGCCACCGCCGCCGGCCGCACCGCCGGGCGGAAGCTGCGCATGCGCATCGGCTCCTCGCCGGCGGACGCCGCCGCCGCCGGCGCCAGCGCGTCGACGAGCGCACGCTCGGTGACCTGACCCTCGCGCAGGACCTTGTCCTGCGCAGCGGCGGCAAACGCCAGCGACGCAGCCAGCAGCGCAAGAAGGACTCGGGTGACGGTCTTCATGGCATGACCTCTCTTACTCGTGAGCGGCAATGGTAGGCGATCGACCCGGCGGCATTGGGCCCCTGCGCTGCCTGTTCGTCGACGATCCCGAGGTATAGGAGTGGGATGCAGCGCCCGGCCGTGATACCTTGCGCAGCCGCCGCGCGCCGCACGGGCACCCGGCCCCGCATGCCGGCATGTCGATGAACCCCAACCCCCACCCCCACCCCCCAGGCTCGGTCCTGCTCGCCGACGATCACGGCCTCGTGCGCCACGGCCTGCAGTTGTTGATCGCCGAGGTGCTGCCGGCGCTGCGCGTGCATCTGGCGGGTTCGCTCGCCGAGACGGTCAGCACGCTGGAGCAGGCCGGGCGCTTCGATTTGGTGCTGCTCGACCTGACGCTGCCCGACGTGCACGGGCTGGCCGGACTGCACCGGCTGCGCGAGGATTTTCCCTACGTGCCGGTGGTCATCCTGTCGGCGCAGGACGATCGCGACACGGTACTCGCCGCGCTCGACGCCGGCGCCATGGGCTTCATCTCCAAGGCCGCCTCGCCGGGCGAGCTGCGCGAGGCGCTCACCGGCGTGCTGGTCGAGCGCCGCATCCATCTGCCTCGTTCGGTGTCCGGCGGACTGGCCGCGCTGCCCGACAGCGGCGGCCGCGAACTCTCGACGCTGGCCGCGCTCGGCCTCACCGAGCGCCAGATCGAGGTGCTGGGCTACGTCGTGCAGGGCCTGCGCAACAAGGAAATCGCGCGTGCGCTCGAGCGCTCCGAGGTGGTCGTCAAGAAGCACGTCACGGCCGCGCTGCAGTTGCTGGGCGCGCCGAATCGCACGCGGCTACTGGTGCTGCTGAGCCAGAAGGGCTACCGCGTGCCGTCGATGCGCGCGGCCGCGGCGGACTGAGCGGACGCGCCGCCGCTGCCATTACCCACGCGATGAACGACGCCGCCGCCCCGGCGCCCGCGCGCACCCGATGAACGCCGCCGGTACCCCGGCGCCGACCACCGCCGAGCAGCCGACCCGGCGTCGACGGCGCGCTCTGGCGCTGCTCGCCGCGGCGGTGCTCGGCGTCGCCTTGCTGACGCCCCTCGGGTGGCCGCTGCCCTACGACGCGACCGGCCTGCTCGAGCTGCGCCGCCGTGCCGGCTGGCCGGGCCTCGGCACCGCGGAGCTGGTCTGGGCCTGGGCGGGCGCGGCGTTGGCGCTGCTGGCGCGGCTTGCCTGGCTGCCGCGCGCATCGGGGGGCCTGGCGCTCGCGACCGGTCTCGTGCTTGGCAGCACGTACCTCGCAGCCGGCGGCAGCGCTGCGGCGCTGACGCTGCTGCTCGTCGCGGCCGTGGCGAGCCTGGGCTGGCAGGCGCAACGGCAGGGCGGCCTGGCGTTGCTGCTCGGCACCGCGCTCGGCGCCGCCGGCTGGGATCTGCTGCTGTCGGCGCGGCCGACGCTGTGGCTCGCTGCCGTCGTGCTCGTCGGAATGTCGCTATGGCTCGAACGCGAGCACGAGCGGGACGGCACGTGGCGTCCGGTCGAAGGGCATGTCGTGCACGACATGCACGACACACGCGGCGCGCGCGGCGACGAACTGCGGCTGACGCAGGACGCGCGCACGCGGCTGCTGGCCAGCGTCAGCCACGACCTGCGCCAGCCGCTGCAGGCGATGCGCCTGTACGCCGAGGCGCTGTCCGGCCGCCCCGAGACCGATGCGCGCTCGCGCGAGCTGCTGCGCCGTCAGATGCAGGCCGGCGACGACGCGGTGGCGATGCTCGATCAGTTCAGCGAATACAGCGCGATCGAGCAGGGCATGCTGGTGTCGCACCCCGAGCGGGTCGACCTGCGCGAACTGCTCGACCGCGTCGCCGCGACGCTGCAGGCCACGCATGCGCGCGACATCTTGCGCCTGACCGTGCACGGCCGGCGCGACACGAGCTGGGTCTGGCTCGATCGCAGCCAGCTTGCGCGCGTCGTGCAGAACCTGGCCGGCAACGCCGTGCGCTACAGCGCCGGCCTGCGCGCACAGGGCCCGGCGCGCGTCGTGCTCGCCGTGCGACCGCAGCGCGGCGACCTCGCGATCGACGTGCTCGACAACGGGCGCGGCATCCCCGCCGACCAGATCGAACGCATCTTCGAGCCCTACGTGCAGTTGCCGCTGGCCACGCGTGGCGGTGAAAGTAGCGGCGGCAGCAGCAGCGCAGGCGAGGCGGCGCGCGCGGGACGTGGCCTGGGCCTGGCCATCGTGCGAGGCCTGGTCGCGCAACTGGGTCTGGCGCTGGCGCCGGTGGCTAGCGTGCCGGGCCGCGGCACGCGCTTTCGTGTCGTCGTGCCCGCGGCGCTGCGACGCGCACCGGCCACGCCCAGCGCGGCCACCGAGGCGAGCACTGCAGGGCGCCTCGATGCACGGCTGCTCGCGCTGCTCGACGACGAGGACGCGCCGCGCAGCGCACTGCGTGCGGCGCTCGAGGGGCTGGGCGCCGCCGTCGTCGACGCGCCCTCGCTCGCGCTGCTCGAAGCGCGCTTCGACGCCGAAGCGCGCTACCCCGATGCGCTGGTGTTCGACCTCGACCTGGGCTCCGGCGTGCCCGACGGCCGCGCGGCGCTCGCCGAGTTGCGCCAGAAGTGGGAGCTCGTCGTGCCGGCAGTGATCCTCACCGGACGTGTCGGCTCGCGCAGCCTGATCCTGCCGCCACGCTGCACGCTGCACGAGAAGCCGGTGGCGCTGGCCGATCTCGTGGCGACGCTCGAGCGCCTCGTGCCGCGCTCGCCGCTGCGCTGATCCGCCAGCCACCGCGCAGGCCGCGCAGGGCCCGCCCCCGGTCAGCCGCCCGCCAGCGCGGCGATGGCGCCGGCCGGCAGCGC
>JAGWTJ010000013.1 GCA_028869005.1 Burkholderiales bacterium
GGCACGCCCGAATCCGTCCTGGGCGACGCCCAGCGCGCGCTGGCCGCGCTCGCGCCGCTGGCCGACGGCGAGCGCTGCGCCGCGCTCGGCCGCTGGTTCGACGAGCGCGTCGCCGTGCTCGCGCCGCAGCTCGCTCGGCGGCGCGCCGCCGGCCGCGTGCGCGAGGGTCACGGCGATCTGCACCTGGACAACGTGCTCGTCGCGCAGGGCGAAGTGACGGCCTTCGACTGCATCGAGTTCGATCCGGCACTGCGCTGGATCGACGTCATGAACGACCTCGGCTACCTGCTGATGGACCTGCTCGCGCACGGCCGGCGCGACCTCGCCTACGGTGTGCTCGACGCCTATCTCGAGACGAGCGGCGACTTCGACGGACTGGCGGTGCTGCCGCTGTTCGTCGTCTACCGTGCCGTCGTGCGCGCACTCGTACACGCGTTGCGCAGCGCGGCGCACGTGCCCGGCAACGGCCTGACGGCGGCCGACTACCTGCGGCTGGCCGAGCGGCTGGCCGAGCCTGGCGCGCCCAGGCTGCTGCTGACGCACGGGCTGCCGGGCTCGGGCAAGACGCGCGTGTCGCAGCAACTGCTCGAGCGCGCCGGCGCCGTTCGGCTGCGCTCCGACGTCGAGCGCAAGCGCATGGCGGGCCTGGCCGCGCTCGCCGATTCGAGCGTCGTCGGCGATCTCTATGGCGCCGCCGGCACCGAAGCCACCTACGCGCGGCTCGAGTCGCTCGCGCGCGACACGCTGCGCGCCGGCTACCCGACGATCGTCGACGCCGCCTTCCTCAGGCGCGACGAGCGCGACCGCATGCGCTTGCTGGCCGCCGAATTGCAGGTGCCGTTCGGCATCCTCGACTGCCGGGCACCGATGCCGGTGCTGCGCGAGCGAGTGCGCGGGCGTCGCGCGGCCGGCGGCGATGCGTCGGAGGCCGATGAGGCCGTGCTCGACAAGCTGGCCGGCGCCGCGCAGCCGCTCGCCGCGGACGAGCGCGCGTGGGCGATCGAGGTGCGCACCGACGAGCCGCTCGCCGTCGCTGCGTTGCTCGGCCGCTGGCAGACGGCCGCCGTGCCGCGCCTGCCGACTTGACGCGGGCGCCTTCGGGCCGCGGCCGTACAGGCTCCTAGGGATTGCCGAGGAAGTCGCGCTTGCCGATCGCCACGCCGTTGTGGCGCAGGATGTTGTAGGCCGTCGTCGTGTGGAAGTAGACGTTGGGCATCGAGTGGCCGAGCAGCAGTTGCAGGCCGCTATAGCGCGTCGGCTTGCCGGTCACCGGCAGCACGATCTCCTTGTCCTCGGTGCCGTCGATGGCCGCCGGCGGCACGCTGCGCACGAACTCGACGCTGCGCGCGATGCGCTGCTTGAGTTCGGCGAAGGTCGTCTCGTCGTCGGCGTAGGCCGGCACCTCCATGCCGGCCAGCCGCGCGACCACGCTGCGCGCCTTGTCGCAGGCGATCTGCACCTGCTTGAAGAACGGGTACATGTCGGGTGCCAGCCGGGCGTTCATCAGCGCGGCCTGGTCGGCGTGGCCGGCATCGACGTGCGCCTGCGCTTTGTCGAGGATGCGCGACAGGTTCTCGAGCAGGTTCGCCAGCCGCGGCACGCTGGCCTGATACATCGAAATGTTCATGACACCATCTCCTTTGCTGCCTGCCCGAGCATAGCGCCCGGTCGCGCCCGCGCGGCGGCGACAGGGTTGCATCGGTATTCGGGTTCGACCGGCCCTTGCGCCGCGTCGACGCCGTCGTTCGCGGCGGCAGCCCGACTGTGGCGAAAACCCCAGTCCCGCGGCCACGCTGTCAGGCAGACGGCGGCTGGACGTCGTAATATGCTGCGCTGCAACAAATCTTCGAGGACTCCATGGATCTCTCCAAACGAGTGGCTGTGATCACCGGCGGCGCCAGCGGCATCGGTCGCGCGGTGGCTGCGGCGATGGCGCGGCGCGGCGTCGCCGCCGTGGCGCTGGTCGACGTGAGCGAGGCGGTCGAGGACGTCGCGACCAAGCTCAACGCCGAGGCCGGGCGCACGTTCGCCATCCCCTTCCAGGGCGACACCACCGACCCCAAGTTCCGCGCGTCGGTCTTCGACTCGATGCAGGGCCGCTTCGGCGTCGTCTCGATGTGCGTGCCGGCCGCCGGCATCACGCGCGACGAGCTCGCGGTGCGCATCGACAAGACGACCGGCAAGGCGCGCGTCTACCCGCTCGAGCAGTTCCGCCTCGTCGTCGAGGTCAACCTGATCGCGCCGGTGTACTGGGCGCTCGAGATGATCGGCCGCATCGCCGAGGAGCGCGCCGCCAAGAGCCTCAAGCGCTGGGCGCCCGAGGAGGGCATGCAGGGCTCGGTGGTGTTCATCGGCTCGGTGTCGTCGCAGGGCAACCGCGGCCAGATCTCGTACGCCAGCACCAAGGCCGGCATCGAGGGCGCGGCGGCGACCATCATGAAAGAAGCGATGTTCCACGGCGTGCGCTGCGGTGTCATCCACCCCGGCTTCACCGACACGCCGATGGTGCGAGCGATGGGCATGGATTACGTGGCCAAGAACATCCTGCCGTACACGCAGCTCGGCCGCCTGATCGACCCCGACGAGATCGCCGACGCCATCTGCTTCATGCTCGCCAACTCGGCGGTGAGCGGCGAGCTGTGGGTCGACGCCGGTTGGCACGCGCCGGCCTGAGCGCCTGAGACCGATCGCGCGCGCCGCGAGGCGCGCGTCGGTCGATCGACCAGCGCGGCGGGCCGGTGCCCGCCGCTTTTTCGCCTACATCGCATCGAGGATGCCCATGGCCGTCAGCCGCACACCGCCCAGCACGAAGGAATTCGACCGCGAGTTCCGCGCCCAGATCGCCCAGATGACTGCCGGACTGGCGCCCACGGCCTTCACCACCGCCTTCGCCGACTGGGCGATGCACCTGGCGCTGTCGCCGGCCAAGCAGCAGGAGCTGCGTCGCCACGCGCTCGAACGCCTGCACGACACCTGGTCGTTCGCGCTGCGTGCGCTCGGCGGGCAGGCGGTGACGCCGGCCGACGGCTTCGACGGCAGCCCGGAGAAGCGCTTCGCAGCCCAGGGCTGGTCGCAGTTCCCGTTCAACGTCTACGCGCGCGCCTACCAGAACAATCTGGCGCTGATGAAGGAGGCGGTGCGCGACGTGGCCGGCGTCACCGACTACCACGCGCAGCTGCTGGAGTTCGCGGTGCGCATGGTGCTCGACGCGTCGTCGCCGGCCAACTATCTGGCGTCCAACCCCGAGCTGCTGACGCTCACGCAGTCCGAGCAGGGCCAGAACCTGGTGCGCGGCCTCGCGCACTGGGTCGAGGACGTCAAGCGCACGCTCGACGGCGCGGCGCCGGCCGGCACCGAGGACTTCGAGGTCGGCAAGACGGTCGCCGTGACTCCGGGCAAGGTGGTGTATCGCAACGAGCTGATCGAGCTCATCCAGTACGAGCCGGCCACCAGGGACGTGCACGCCGAGCCGCTGCTCGTGGTGCCGGCCTGGATCATGAAGTACTACATCCTCGACCTGAGCGCGCGCAACTCGATGGTGCGCTACCTCGTCGAACAGGGCCACACGGTGTTCATGATCTCGTGGAAGAACCCCGACGAGAGCGACCGCGGCCTGGGCATGGACGACTACATCGACCAGGGCTTTCGCGCCGCGCTCGACGCGGTGAGCGCGATCGTGCCCAAGCGCAAGGTGCATGCGGTGGGCTACTGCATCGGCGGCACGCTGCTGGCCATCGGCGCGGCGGCGCTGGCGCGCGACGGCGACCGGCGCCTGGCGTCGATGACGATGTTCGCGGCGCAGACCGACTTCTCCGAGCCGGGCGAACTGGCCTTCTTCATCAACCCCGCGCAGCTCGCGCTGCTCGAGGCCACGATGCACAAGAAGGGCGTGCTCGAGAGCAAGCAGATGGGCGGCGCGTTCGCCATGCTGCGCGCGCAGGACCTGATCTGGCAACCGATCGTCGACCAGTACGTCAAGGGCGAGCGCAACGGCATGATGGACCTCATGGCCTGGAACGCCGACGGCACGCGCATGCCCTGGCGCATGCATTCGGAGTACCTGTACCGCCTGTACCTCGACAACGAACTGGCCAGCAACCGCTTCCCGGTCGGCGGCAGGCCGATCCGCCTGTCGGACATCGGCGTGCCGATGTTCGTCGTCGGCACCGAGACCGACCATGTCGCGCCGTGGCACTCGGTCTACAAGGTCGACAACCTGGTGCGCTCGGACGACTTCACGTTCTTGCTCACCTCCGGCGGCCACAACGCGGGCATCGTCCCCGGGCCGGTCAATCCCAGGCGCCACTATCGCACGAAGACTCGGCGGCTGGCCGATCCGCACCTGGCGCCCGAGGACTGGATGGCCGCCGCGAGCCGCCACGAAGGCTCGTGGTGGCCGGCCTGGCAGCAGTGGCTGGCGGCGCATTCGAGCGCCCGTGCCAAGCCGCCTGCGATGGGTGCGCCCGGCGCCGGCTACAAGGTGCTCGGCAGTGCGCCCGGGCAGTACGTGCGGCAGCGCTGAACGCCGCGGCGGGTGTGCCGCAGCCGTGGGTCGGCCGCGGCGCTGATCAAGCGATCAACTGGTCAGTTGTACGCGCAGCTGCCGGGGCCATCCGGATGCCCGCAACTGCCGCAGGCGCCGGCGGGAAACGGTGCTGGCTCGGGGCCGCTGCTCGCGGTGGCAAACACCGAAAGCCGGCGCTCGAGCTGCCTCGAACGGCAGGCCGGGCACTCGGGCACGGTATCGGAACGCACCAGGGTTTCGAACTCGCGGCCGCAGTCTTGGCAGGCGTATTCGTAGATCGGCATCGTGAATCCTCGCTCTGCGCGAATTGTCGCTGCAATCGCGTCCGCGACCGGGTTCAGTTCCTGACGACTTCGTTGATCTCGACGACGACGCCGCTGGCGTTGTTGGCGACGACGGCGGAGCGGCCGGCCAGGTCGCCGGCGCTCGGCTGTGCCTGTCCGCTCTTGCTGACGCGTGCGTCGACCACGACCTTCGGGAACCGCGACAGGCGTGCCGCCGGCGCCATCGCCATCGCGTCGTCGAGCGTGAACGCGAACGGCAGGTCGCGCACCTGCTTGCGCACGATGGCCAGCGGCATGCGCGAGCCCTCGGCGGCGCGCGCGAACACGAACACCGTGTCGTCGGGGCGCGCCTGCGCGGCTAGGGCCGGCGCCAGGCGCACGGTGCCGGTGACGGCCGCGGCCTGCTCGCCGCCTGCGGTCGCTGCCGCCGAGTTCGCGGCGCCGCTGGTCGCCTGCGGCATCGTCGAGGGCGAAGATCGGGCGCTCTGCGCGGGCTGATCGGGCTGATCGGGCAGCGCAGCGGCCAGCTTCGGTGCCGGTCCCAGGCCGCCGAGCTGGCGTGCCTCGGCGATGCTGTCCTGCAGCTGGCGCTGGAACGGACTGTCGGGCGGCGCCACCGCGGCGAGTCGCTCCCACTGGCGCACCGCGCCCTGGAAGTCCTTGCGGTTGAAGGCTGCCGTTCCGGCCAGCGCGAGCGCCTTGGCGTTGTCGGGCTCGATCGCCAGCGCGCGCTCGATGAGCCGGGTCGGCTCGCCGTCGAGGCTGCGGTTGTTGGCCAGCGCCAGCGCGTCGGCGTAGTCGACGAGCACGCGCGCGTCCTTGTCGTTGAGCGCCACCGCCTTGGCGTAGGCGGGAATGGCGTCGGCGAAGCGCCCGAGCTGCATGTACGAGCGCCCGAGCATCGCCCAACCCTCGAAGTTCTCGGGCTGCTCCTGCAGCCGCTGCGCGAGCTTGTCGACGGCGGCGGCAAACTGCGCTCCGTCGAGCTCGTGCGCCCGTCCTGCGCCGGCCTCGGACGGCGGCGGCGCGCCGAAGATCAGGCTCGGCGAGCCGGTTGCCGCGTAGCCGACGACGGCCAGCGCGATCACCGCCGTCGCCAGCAGCGCCACCATGCGCGTCGACGCTCGCGCCGGCGCGCCACTCGCGTTGCCCGGTCCAGTCGCAGCGTCCGCACTGCCCGTTCCACCCGCGGCGACGCCATCGCCCGCCATGACGCGATCGAGCAACCTGCGCTCGAGCTCGGCCTTGTCGCGCTCGTACTGCCCGGCGCCGAGCTCGCCGCGGCGCTGACGTTGTTCGAGCTGCCTGAGCTGCAGGCGCAGCGCGTTGATCGGATCACTCATCGGGTCGGTGCGGCGGGCCGGCCGGGAGCGCCGCCGCGCTCGTCTGCCTCGTCGTCGGGGTCGGGTTCGAAATTCTCGGCCGCCAGGCGGCTGCGCCGGCGCAGCACCAGCACGAGCGCGGCGATCCCGACGGCCAGCAGCAGCGCCGGGCCGTACCACAGCAGCATCGTGGTCGGCTTCATCGGCGGGCGGTACAACACGAAGTCGCCGTAGCGCGCGGTCATGTAGTCGATGATCTCGTGCTCGCTCTTGCCCTGGCGCAGCAGGTCGCGCACCTCGCGGCGCAGGTCGACGGCGAGATCGGCCTGCGAGTCGGCGATGGTCTGGTTCTGGCACACCAGGCAGCGCAGCTCCGAGGTGACGGCCTGCATGCGCGCTTCGAGCGCGGGGTCGGCGGCCTCGGGCGCAGCCTCCTTGGCGATGGCGGGCAGCGTATGCAGCCAGGCGGCCAGCAGTGCGAGCATGAGCAACGTGCGCAGCGCGGGGAACGCGCGCGGCGGCCGCTGCGGATCGCGGTGCGGCCGCTGCGTTTCGCGCTGCAGCCGCGGTTGCAGGTGCCGGCGCGCGAGCGGCGGGACAGATAGGGACATGCGAGCCGCCCTAGGCCGGATTGGCGGCCGCAGCCGCACTTTCGGCCTGCAGCCGCTCGAGCAGCGGCACGATCTTGTCGCGCAGGGCCTCGCTCGTCACCGGACCGATCTGCTTGTAGCGGATGACGCCGCGCTTGTCGACGACGAAGGTCTCGGGCACGCCGTAGACGCCGAAGTCGATGCCCACGCGCCCGTCGGCGTCGGTGAGCGATGCGTCGTAGGGGTTGCCCAGGCGCGTGAGCCAGCGCTCGGCGGCGTCGCGCTGGTCTTTGTAGTTGAGGCCGTAGATCGGCACCAGCTTGCGGCGCGAGAACTCGACCAGCAGCGGGTGCTCCTCGCGGCAGGCCACGCACCACGAGGCCCAGACGTTGAGCATCCAGACCTTGCCGAGCAGGTCGGCGCGCGCCACGCTCTGCGCCGGGTCGTCCAGCCGCGCCAGCTTGAACTGCGGCGCCGGCTTGCCGATGAGCGGCGAGGGCACCTCACGCGGATCGAGCCTGAGGCCGACCGCGAGAAAGCCGAGCAGCACCGCGAAGGCGGCCAGCGGCACGATGAAGAACCAGCGCTTCATGCCGCCGTTGCCGCCGCCGCGCCGGCGCCCTGTTCGCGGCGCGCCAGGCGGTAGCGGCGGTCGGTGGCGGCGAGCGCGCCGCCGAGCGCCATCAGCACGCAGCCGCCCCAGATCCAGCTCACGAAGGGCTTGTAGTACACGCGCACGACCCAGCCGCCCTGGTTGCCGATCGGGTTGCCCATCGAGACGTACAGATCGCGCGTCAGGCCGGTGGCGATGGCGGCCTCGGTCATCGGATTGCTCTGCACGCGGTAGACGCGCTTGTCGGGACGCAGCTCGGCCACGGGACGGCCGTTCTTCGTCACCGTCACCAGGCCCTGCATGGCCTGGTAGTTCGGTCCCTGCACCTCGTGCGCGCCCTGGAAGGCGAAGACGTAGCCGGCGATCTCGGTGGTGTCGCCGACTTCCATCTTCACGTCGCGTTCGACCTCGTAGGTCTTGACCATCGTGACGCCGAACACGAAGACGCCGACGCCGAGGTGGGCGAGCATCATGCCGGTCATCGCGCGCGGCACCAGCCCGAGCCGCCTGAAGATCGACGTGCGCATGCCGCCGGCCGGGCGCACGCGCTCCCACAGGTCGGTGGCCACCGAGGCGAAGATCCAGAACGCCATCAGCATGCCGAGGGCGGAGAGCGCCGAGAAGTGTCCGGCCAGCCATTGCGTGAGCACCGTCGCGACCACTGCCGCACCGGCCGCCCAGCGCAGCCGCGCGGCCAGATCGGGCAACTCGGCCTTCTTCCAGCGCGCCAGCGGCCCGACGCCCATCAGCACCAGCAGCGGCGTCATCAGCGGCACGAACACGGTCTCGAAGTAGGGCGGGCCGACCGAGATCTTGCCCAGGCCGAGCGCATCGAGCAGCAGCGGGTACAGCGTGCCGAGCATCACCGCGCCGGCCGAGACGACGAGCAGCACGTTATTGAACAGCAGCAGCGTCTCGCGCGAGACCAGCTCGAAGCGCGCACCGAGGCCGACCTTGGGCGCGCGCCAGGCATAGAGCGCCAGCGAGGCGCCGATCACGGTGGCCAGGAAGGCCAGGATGAACAGGCCCCGGCGCGGATCGGTGGCGAAGGCGTGCACCGAACTCAGCACGCCCGAGCGCACGAGGAAGGTGCCGAGCAGCGACAGCGAGAACGCCAGCAGCGCCAGCAGCACCGTCCAGTTCTTGAAGCTGCCGCGCTTTTCGGTCACCGCCAGCGAGTGGATGAGCGCCGTGCCGACCAGCCACGGCATGAAGGAGGCGTTTTCCACCGGGTCCCAGAACCACCAGCCGCCCCAGCCCAGCTCGTAGTAGGCCCAGGCGCTGCCGATGGCGATGCCCAGCGTGAGAAAGAGCCAGGCCGCCGTGGTCCAGGGCCGCGTCCAGCGCGCCCAGGTGGCGTCGAGGTTGCCGCCGATCAGCGCGGCGACGGCGAAGGCGAAGGCGACCGAGAAGCCGACATAGCCCATGTAGAGCATCGGCGGGTGGAAGATCATGCCCGGATCCTGCAGCAGCGGGTTCAGGTCGCGGCCGTCGGGCGCGGCCGGCACCAGGCGCTCGAACGGGTTGGAGGTGAAGATCGTGAAGAGGAGGAAGCCCACCGCCAGCCAGCCCATCACCGCCAGGATGCGCGCCGCCACCGGCTGCGGCAGGTGGCGCGAGAACAAGGCCACCGCGAGCGTCCAGCTCACCAGCATCACCTGCCACAACAGCATCGAGCCCTCGTGGCCGCCCCACACGCCCGACAGCCGGTAGTACAGCGGCAGCGCGCTGTTGGAGTTGTTGGCGACGTAGTCGACCGAGAAGTCGTGGTTGACGAAGGCCGCGACCAGGCAGGCGAAGGCACCGACCACGAACACGAACTGCAGGAGCGCCGCCGGCCGCGCCAGCGCCATCCAGGCCGCGTTGCCGCGTGCCGCGCCGATCATCGGCAGCGTGGCCAGCACGAGCGCCGTGCCCAGCGCCAGCCAGAGCAGGAAGTGGCCGAGCTCGGGGATCATGGCTGCGCCCCGGCGCCGGCCAGCGACTTGCCGAGCTTGGGGTCGCCGTGCTGCGCCTTGGCCAGCGCCTCGGCGGCCTCGGGCGGCATGTAGTTCTCGTCGTGCTTTGCCAGCACCTCGCGCGCGACGAACACGTCGCCCTGCAACTGGCCCTGTGCGACCACGCCCTTGCCCTCCTTGAACAGGTCGGGGAGGATGCCCGTGAAGCGCACCGGCACCGACTGCGCCGAGTCGGTGACGACGAACTGCACGTGCGTGCCGTCGACCTTCACCGAACCCGCTTCCACCAGCCCGCCGATGCGAAAGGTGCGCCCGCTCGGCGCTTCCTTGGCCATCACCTGCGACGGCGAGTAGAAGAACACCAGGTTGCTCTGGAAGGCGTTGAGTACGAGCGCGGCAATGGCGCCCACGGCGACGACGAGGCCGCCGACGATGGCCAGGCGCTTGTGTCGGGTCTTCATGGAGAGTTCCGGTCGGCGGCCTCGTCGGCCGCATCGTGCAGGGCCTGCCGATGGCGCCGGCGCGCGAGCAGCGGCTCGATCGTCATCAGCAGCGCCATGACGGCGTACGAACCCCAGACGTAGAGGCCGTAGCCGCCCATGGCGAAGAATTCGGAAGGGCTGGACCAGTTCACGGTGCGATTGTTCCCCGGCGCCGCGGCGTGACCATTTCACCCACCCAGGCGGTGTGGGCTTCGCGCTCGACGACGATGGCGCGGGCGCGCATGAAGACCACCGCGAACGCGTAGGCCCAGCAGGCGAGCGTCAACAGCAGCATCGCCGTCAGCATGGTGCTGGCCATCTTCGGTGCCGCCGTCATGCTGATGGTGGCGCCCTGGTGCAGCGTGTTCCACCACTGCACCGAGAAGTAGATGATGGGCACGTTGACGCTGCCCACCAGCGCCAGCAGCGCGCCGGCGTGGTCGGCGCGGCGTACGTCGTCGATGGCGTTGACCAGCGCGATGAAGCCCAGATACAGGAACAGCAGGATCAGCTCGCTGGTCAGCCGCGCATCCCACACCCACCAGGTGCCCCAGGCCGGCCGACCCCAGAAGGCGCCGGTCCACAGCGCCAGGAAGGTGAACAGGGCCCCGGTCGGTGCGATGGCGCGCGCCATCATCGACGCCAGCCGCGCCTTGAAGGCCCAGCCGATGGCGGCCCAGAACGCCATCGCCATGTACAGCAGCATCGACATCCAGGCCGCAGGCACGTGGATGAAGATGATGCGGTAGCTCTGGCCCTGGGTGGCATCGGTGGGCGCGACGAAGAAGCCCACGTACAGGCCGGCCGCGGCAAAGCCCGCCGTCGCGAGCCACAGCCACGGGATCAGCCGGCCCGCCAGCGCATAGAAACGCGACGGTGCGGCAAAGGTGAAGACGCGCAACGCCGGCAGGGCGGCGGCGGTGGCCGAAGTCATGGGCGCCATTTTCCCCTGGCGGCGCCGCACCTGCACCCGAGCGCCGTCAATGTCCCGTCACTCGGTCGAGATGCGCAGCGCTGCCGCGGTGGCCGGCGGCGCGCCGAGCGCGGTGGCGATCAGCAGCGCCCCCAGCAGCGAGAAGTGGCCGCTCGCCGACAGCCCCGCTTCGGCATGACTGACGGCTCCGGCGCCGAAGATCAGCGCCGGCGTCGCGAGCGGCAGCACGATCAGGATGAGCAGCATGCCGCCGCTGCGCAGGCCCAGCGTGAGTGCGGCGCCGAGCGCGCCCAGCAGGCTGAGGATCGGCGTGCCGAGCACGAGGCCCAGCAGCAGCGCTGCCAGCGCCGTACCCGACAGGCCGAACAGCAGCCCGACGAGCGGCGTGGCGACGATCAGCGGCAGCCCCGTCACCAGCCAGTGGCCGAGGCACTTGGCCGCCACCATCGCCAGCGCCGGTTGCGGCGCCAGCAGCATCTGCTCGAGCGAGCCGTCGGCCAGGTCGGCGGCGAACAACTGGTTCACCGACAGCATCGTCGCCAGCAGAGCGCAGACCCAGACGATGCCCGGCGCGATCTGGCGCAGCGTCTGCGGCTCCGGGCCGACGCCGAGCGGAAAGAGGCTGATCGCGACCATGAAGAACACCAGCGGCAGCAGCGCGTCGATGCGCCGCCGCGAGGCCAGGCGCAGGTCGCGCTCGAGGACGGCGAGGAAGCAGTCCCTCATGGTGTGCCGGTCTGCGCGCCGAGCGCGTGACTATCGAGGTCGAACACGCGCGGCACCGGCGCGGCCAGACCGAGCGGCTGGTGGCTGGTGAGCAGCGTGGCGCCGCCGCGCGCGGCGTGTTCGGCGAGCAGTTCGTTGAGCGCCAGCACGCCGTCGACGTCGAGCGCGTCGAACGGTTCGTCGAGCAACCACAGCGTCTGGTCGAGCGCGAGCGCCAGCCGCGCCAGCGCGACGCGCCGGCGCTGGCCCTGACTGAGCGTGCGCACCGGCGCGCGGCGCTTGTGCAGCACGCCCAGGCGCGTCAGCGCCGCATTGATTCCCGCGGCGTCGTGGCGGCGTGCGCCGAGGCGCTCGAGGAAGGCGAGCGCCTCGCTGGCCGTCAGGTCGTCCTTGAGCGCGTTCTGGTGGCCGATGTAGACGAGCGAGCGCCGCCATGCGGGACCGCGCTGCGGCGCGCCGTGCACCTGCACCTGGCCGGCCGTCGGCGAGGCCAGCCCCGCCAGCAGCCGCAGCAGGCTGGTCTTGCCGCGCCCGTTGCGCCCGCGCAGCCAGACCACGGCGCCCGGCTCGAGCGCGAGATCGAGATGCTCGAACAGCGTGCGCTCGCCGCGTTGGCCCGCCAGGTCGAGCGCCTGAAGCACGGGCAGCACGGGCGCCGCCGCGGCCGGCGCAGCGCGCAGCGGAATCGACGGTGACGAGGCGGCAGACGGCACGGATGGCACGGGCAGGACGGTCTGGCGACGGGTGGGGCAGGACACGCCGGCGCACCCGGTGCGGCCGTCCGGGCAGCGGCGGGTGCGGGCGCCCCGGGCCGCGCGCAGTGTACGGGTTGCGTCCGCCGCGGCGCCCGTGCCGCGCGCCAGTGCCGCGTCGCTGCGGCGCTGCGCTCAGAGGATGCCTGCGCGCCCCGATTCCCAGCGCCGATACTCGGTGCCGAGCAGTTCGACGTGCTCGCGCTCCTCGGCGGCGAGTTCGAGATAGAGCTGGCGCTCGACCGAGCCCTCGGCGGCGCGCTCGCCTTCGCGCGTGAAGAACTCGACTGCGCGCTGCTCGAAGGCGATGGCGATGCGGAACAGGTTGGCCGGGTCCGCCGGCTTGCGTTCGATGCCGGTGAAGATGGCCGCGCGGTCGATCTGGAAGTCGGTGCTCGGCGCCGGCAGCTCGGCGTGGTAGCGCCTGGCGAGTGTCGCCATGTGCTCCTGCTCCATCGCGGCAAAGCGTCCGAACAGCGCGCTCAGGACCGGGTCCTTGGCCTCCACCGCCGCGCGCGCGTAGTAGGCATGGCCGCCGATCTCGATCTCGAAGGCCTTGCGCACGGCGGTCAGCGCCGCGTCGTCTTCGACGCCTTCGCGCTCGAGCAGCTCGAGCTTGCCCTTGCAGTGCGGGCACATGCCGTAGGGGAAGGCAAAGCCCTCGCTCACCTTCTGGCAGCTCGTGCAGCGCCAGCGCAGCTCGCGCCCGGCGCAGCAGATGTAGGGCTCGTCGTCGTCCAGCGGCTGCTGGCAGCGGGGGCAGATGCTCATGACGCGACCTCGTTCGGGTTGAGCGAGCCGAGAGAACCGAGTGAGATGGTCTGGGCACCGGGCACCGGCGGCACGAAGGCGTCGGCATCGGCCTGCGTGACCGGCCATCGGCTC
The DNA here is from genome assembly GCA_028869005.1 of Burkholderiales bacterium. GTDB lineage: Bacteria > Pseudomonadota > Gammaproteobacteria > Burkholderiales > Burkholderiaceae_C > Rubrivivax. The sequence continues at coordinate 13,072 of JAGWTJ010000013.1, forward strand.
TTGCCGCCGGCCAGCCAGGCGCCGATGGCGCGCGCCGCGCGCCGCCCCGCGCCCATCGCCAGGATCACGGTGGCGCCGCCGGTGACGATGTCGCCGCCGGCGAACACGCCCGGCACGCTGGTGGCCTGCGTCGCCTCGTCGGCGACGATGTAGCCCCACTTGGTGAGTTCGAGCCCCGGCGTCGACTTGGTGACGATCGGGTTGGCCTTGGTGCCGAGCGCGTAGATCACGGTGTCGCACTCGAGCTCGAGCACCTCGCCGGTGGGCACCGGCTTGCGCCGGCCCTTGGCGTCGGGCTCGCCCAGCGCCATCTTCTCGACCTTCATGCCGCGCACGTTGCCCTCGTCGTCGACCAGGATCTCGACCGGCCCGTGCAGGAACAGGAACTCGATGCCCTCCTCCTTGGCGTGGCGCAGCTCCTCGATGCGCGCCGGCGCCTCGGCCTCGCTGCGCCGGTACACGCAGCGCACGGTCGGCACGCCCAGCCGCTTGGCCACGCGCAGGCAGTCCATCGCAGTGTTGCCGGCGCCGATCACGACCACGCTCTTGCCGATCGTGACCGGCGTGTCGAGGTAGGGGAACTTGTCGCCGCCCATCAGGTTGACGCGCGTGAGGAACTCGTTGGCCGAGTAGACCTGGCCGGCGAACTCGCCCGGGATGCCGAGAAAGGCCGGCGCGCCGGCGCCGGCGCCGACGAAGACGGCGTCGAACTCCATCTCGGTCATCAGTTGCGGCACCGAGAAGGTCTTGCCGATGACCTTGTTGGTGAGGAACTTGACGCCCAGGCCCTGCAGCACCTCGACCTCGCGCGCGATGATGTCGCGCGGCAGCCGGAAGGCCGGGATGCCGTACTGCAGCACGCCGCCCACCACGTGCAGCGCTTCGTAGACGGTGACGTCGCAGCCGTACTTGGCCAGGTCGGCCGCCACCGCCAGGCCCGAAGGCCCGGAGCCCACCACCGCCACCTTGCCGAGCTTGCCGGCGAAGGACGGCGGCACGGTCTTGCGCGCGCCGGCGTTGTCGCCGACGAAGCGCTCGAGGCGCCCGATGGCCACGCTCTCCAGCTTGCGCCCGACCACGCACTGCGCCTCGCACTGCGACTCCTGCGGGCACACGCGGCCGCAGATCGAGGGCAGCAGATTCGACTCGTTGATGACGTCGCGCGCGCCATCGATGTCGCGCACCAGGATGTGCTTGATGAAGCGCGGGATGTCGATCGACACCGGACAGCCTTCGACGCAGGCCGGCTTGCTGCACATGATGCAGCGCTCGGCTTCGGCGATGGCGTCGGCCATCGCGTAGCCGAGGTTGACTTCCTTGAAGTTGCGCGCGCGCTCGGCCGCATCGCGCTCGGGCATCTTGGTGGCGTGCGGCGCGAGGTCCTTGTACTTCTTGTAGTTCTTCTTGTCCTGCTCGAACAGCACTTCCTCGACGTGGCACACGCGCGCGTAGTCCTCGTTGGCCGCGGCCTCCTCGCCCTTGAAGCGCTTCTGGCGCAGCATCAGCTCGCGGAAGTCGACCTGGTGGCCGTCGAAGTCGGGGCCGTCGACGCAGGCGAACTTGACCTCGCCGTCGACCGTCACGCGGCACGAGCCGCACATGCCGGTGCCGTCGACCATGATGGCGTTCAGCGAGACCATGGTCTTGACGCCGAACGGGCGCGAGGTCTCGGCGCAGGCGTTCATCATCGGCATCGGGCCGATGGCGATCACGAGGTCGGGCTTGTCGCGCTCCAGCACCTCCTGCAGCGCGCTCGTGACGAAGCCGTGCTTGCCGTGGCTGCCGTCGTCGGTGCAGACGATCAGCTCGTCGCACCAGTCGCCGAACTTGTCCTCCCAGAACACCAGGTCCTTGTTGCGAAAGCCGATGATGCCGGTGGTGCGGTTGCCGGCCTCCTTGAAGGCGCGCAACTGCGGGAAGATCGGCGCCACGCCCAGGCCGCCGCCCACCAGCACCACGTGACCGACCTTGTCCACGTGCTGCGGCAGCCCGAGCGGACCGACGAAGTCGGCGAACTCGTCGCCGGCCTTGTAGTGGTCGCGCATCTGGCGCGTGGTCTTGCCCAGCGCCTGCACGACCAGCGTCACCGTGCCTTCGTCGCGGTCGTAGTCGGCGACGGTGAGCGGGATGCGCTCGCTGCCGTCGTCCAGGCGCAGCATCACGAAGTGCCCGGGCTGTGCCGAGCGCGCCACGTCGGGCGCGTGCACGTCCCACAGGAACGTGAGGTCGGAAAAGGCTTCGCGCCGGACGATCTGGTACATGGCGGCCCTCGGCTGCGTCACGCGGTAGCCGTTCGCGGGCGCGAAGGCGCTGTCCCACCGGGTGCAGTCGCGGGGCATGTTGTCGGCGAACGTCGCCGATCTCCTTGCCGCAGATCAAGTTTGCGGAGCCGCCGCACGATCGCCGGCATGACGCAGCCGCGTCCGCGCACGCCGCCCACGGGCGATGCGGGGCGATGCGCCGCGTGCGTGCCGCGCGTGCATGAAAGTTGTTGATGCTCGATATGCACGCGCCGCATGCGGTGCTGCAACCCTACCGTCGGCGCCGAGTTGCGCGAGGTCAAGCTGCGCCTGCGTGCGATGCCGAAGATGCGCACGATGTCGAGCGTGTTCGATCCCCTGCGCACCGCGACGATCTATGTCGACGCCCTGGCCGTTACGCAGGGCTCGGCGCTGGCTTGGCACGTGCGCCGCGAGCAGCGTCTTGTGGCGCTGCTGCGCCATGCGGCAGAGCGCTCGGTGCTGTATCGGCGTCTGTGGGGTGACCGGGGCGGCGGCGCAACTGAGACCGGGCGGCAGCTCGCCGATCTGCCGCCGGTGCACAAGGCCGATCTGATGCGCCGTTTCGACGAGTGGGTCACCGACCCGCAGCTCACACTCGAGGGCCTGCGCGCGTTCGTCGCCGATCCGGCGCGCATCGGCACGCCGTTCCTCGGCCGCTACATCGTCTGGGAGAGCTCGGGCAGCAGCGGCGAGCCGGCCTTGTTCGTGCAGGACGCCGAGTCGCTGGCGGTGGGCGATGCGCTGCAATGCGCGCGCGGGCCGGTGGCGTCGGCGCTGCCGTCGTGGCTGATGCCGCGCTGGAGCCTGCTGCCTACAGCGCTGCCGCGGCTGGCCTTCGTCGGCGCGGTCGACGGCCACTTCGCCAGCGTGGTGTCGCTGGCGCGCCTGGCGCGTGTCAATCCGTGGCTGCAGGACACGCTGCGCACCTTTTCGTTCCTACAGCCGGTGGCGCAACTGGTCGCCGCGCTGAACGAGTGGCAGCCGAGCGTGCTCAGCACGTACCCGAGCATGGCCCGCGTGCTCGCCGGCGAGCACGCTGCCGGCCGCCTGCACGTCGCGCCGCGCGAGATCTGGACCGGCGGCGAGACCCTGACGGCGACGCTGCGAGCGGCGCTGGCGACGTGCTTCGGCGCGGCGGTGCGCGACAGCTACGGCGCCAGCGAATGCCTCGAGATCGCCACCGAGTGCCGCTGCGGCCGGCTGCACCTGAACGCCGACTGGGTGATCCTGGAGCCGGTCGACGAGCGGCTGCATCCGGTGCCCGACGGCGAGGTCGGCGCCGACGTCCTGCTGACGCACCTCGGCAACCGTGTGCAGCCGATCGTGCGCTATGCGCTCGGCGACCGCGTGCGCATCGTGCCCGAACCGTGTCGCTGCGGCAGTGCGCTGCCGCTGATCGAGGTGCAGGGGCGCGAAGACGAACTGCTGTGCCTGAACGGCCGCGACGGCGCGCCCGTGCAGCTGGCGCCGCTGGCGCTGGTGAGCGTGCTCGAAGACGGTGCCGGCGTCTTCGACTTCGAGCTCTGCCGCATTGCGCCGACGGGCTTACGCCTCACGCTGTACGGCGCCGATGCCGAGACGGCGCGCGTCGCCGCGGCGCGCCGCGTGCTGCACGAGTGGCTGCGCACGCAGGGCCTGGGCGCGGTGGCGCTCGAGTGTCGGGCCCGGCCCGGCGCGACCGGGCGCGGGCGCAGCGGCAAGCGGCTGCGCGTGCGCGACCGCGCCGATGCGCCGCCTGCAGACCCGCCGTAGGCGCCGAGCGCGCCGCCGCCGACACGCGGTAGGGCCTTTGCGGCAGCGGTGTGCGCAGCGCGCACAATCGCCCGGCCAAAAATAGGGTCGAGAGCGGCGATGGAAGTCGAATTCACCGAAGAGATCGAGCAGTTGCGCCTGGGCGCAGGTCAGACCTTCCACGGCGAAGGCATCATCGCCGTCACCAAGGCGCTGCTGCAGTCGGGCGTGGCCTACGTCGGCGGCTACCAGGGCGCGCCGGTGTCGCACCTGCTCGACGTGATGGTGCAGGCGCGGCCCTATCTCGAGACGCTGGGCGTGCACGTCGAGGCCTGCAGCAACGAGGCTTCGGCGGCGGCCATGCTCGGCGCCAGCCTGCACTACCCGCTGCGCGGCGCGGTCACCTGGAAGAGCATCGTCGGCACCAACGTCGCCGCCGATGCGCTGTCCAATCTCGCGTCGCCGGGCGTGGTCGGCGGCGCGGTGATCGTCGTCGGCGAGGACTACGGCGAAGGCGCCAGCGTGGTGCAGGAGCGCACCCACGCCTACGCCGCCAAGAGCACGCTGGCGCTGTTCGATCCGCGGCCCGATCCGGCCAACCTGGTGCACTGCGTCGAGCATGCGTTCGCGCTCAGCGAAGCCAGCAACATGCCGGCGATGCTCGAGCTGCGCATCCGCGCCTGCCACGTGCGCGGCAGCTTCCGGACCAAGGACAACATCGCACCGAAGTTCGGCACGCACCAGCTCATCGCCGAGCCGGCGCGCTTCGACTACACGCGGCTGTCGCACCCGCCGGTGACCTTCCACCACGAGAAGCTCAAGTTCGACGAGCGCATCCCGGCGGCGCAGCGCTACATCGTCGAGCACGGCCTCAACGAGCGCCACGAGAGCAGCGCCGGCGCCGACAGCGCGGCGGCGCGGGTCGGACTGGTGGTGCAGGGCGGCATCTACAACGCGCTCGTCGGCGCGCTGCAAATTTGCGGCCTGGCCGACGCCTTCGGCGCCAGCGTGCTGCCGATCTACGTGCTCAATGTCGTCTATCCGCTGGCGCCGGCCGAGCTCGCGCCGTGGTGCGCCGGGCGGCGCGCGGTGCTGGTGCTGGAGGAGGGCTCGCCCGAGTACATCGAGAAGGATCTGGCGCTGGCGCTGCGCCGCGCCGACGTGCAGACGCCGGTGTTCGGCAAGGGGCCGCTGCCGGCGGCCGGCGAATACAACGTCGAGGTCATGGTGCGCGGCCTCGTCGCCTTTCTCTTGGACCAGGTGCCCGAGCTCGATGTCGCGGCCGGCCGCGCCTGGCTGGCCGCCACCGACGCGCGGCGCGCCGCGGCCGCCCAGGCGCTCGGCGCGCTGCCGCCCAGGCCACCCAACTTCTGCATCGGCTGCCCCGAGCGCCCGGTGTTCGCGGCGATGAAGCTGGCGCAGCAGACGGTGGGCCCGGTGCACGTGGCGGCCGACATCGGCTGCCATTCGTTCGCCACGTTCGAGCCCTTCAACTCGGGTCACTCGATCCTCGGCTTCGGCATGAGCCTGGCCAGCCGCGCCGGCGTCAGTCCCGCTCTGCAGCGGCGCGCCGTCGCGGTCATGGGCGACGGCGGCTTCTGGCACAACGGGCTGCTTACCGGCGTCGAGGCGGCGCTTTTCAACGGCGACGACGCGGTGCTGATCATCCTGAAGAACGGCTACACCTCGGCCACCGGGCAGCAGGACATCCTCAGCACACCCGACGACGAGGTGAAGGCCCAGGCGCTGCAGCAGGGCCTGCCGCACCAGAGCCTGGTCGACCGCAACAAGTCGATCGAGAGCACGCTCACCGGCCTGGGCGCCAAGTGGCTGCGCGTCGTGAATACCTACGACGTGAGCACCATGCGCCGCACGCTCGAAGAGGCGTTCACCAGTCCGTTCACCGGCCTCAAAGTCATCGTCGCCGAAGGCGAGTGCCAGCTCGAGCGCCAGCGCCGCGTCAAGCCCTGGCGCGCGGCGCGGCTGGCGCGCGGCGAGCGCGTCGAGCGCGTCAAGTACGGCGTCGACGAGGACGTGTGCACCGGCGACCACGCCTGCATCCGGCTGTCGGGCTGCCCCACGCTCACGCTCAAGGACAACCCCGACCCGCTGCGCGTCGACCCGGTGGCCACCGTGATCGAAGGCTGCGTCGGCTGCGGCCTGTGCGGCGCTAACGCGCACGCGGCGACGCTGTGCCCGAGCTTCTATCGCGCCGAGATCGTGCGCAATCCGAGCTGGGGCGAACGCTTCGCGGCGCGCACGCGCGAACTGCTCACCGGCTGGCTGCGGCTGAACTGAGGCAGGCGCGACATGACCCGACCGATCACGATCCTGGTCTGCGCTCTCGGCGGCGAGGGCGGCGGCGTGCTGGCCGAGTGGCTGTACGTGGCCGCCGAGCATGCCGGCCTGGCGGCGCAGTGCACCTCCATCCCCGGCGTCGCGCAGCGCACCGGCGCCACCACCTACTACGTCGAGATCCATCCCGAGCCGCTAGCCGCCGGCCAGCGGCGTCCGGTGTTCAGCCTGAACCCGGTGCCCGGCGCGCTGGACCTGCTGGTCTCGTCGGAGCTGCTGGAGACGGCACGCCAGGTCGGCGCCGGGCTGCCCAGCCGCGAGCGCACGATCATCGTCAGCTCCACCGCGCGCGCGCTGACGACGAGCGAGAAGATCCAGATGACCGACGGGCGCAGCGACGACGCGCGCCTCGTCGCCGCGATCCAGCAGCACGCACGCACGCTCGAGTTCATCGACACCGAAGCGCTGGCGCGCCAGGCCGGCACCGTGGTGAGCGCGGTGCTGTTCGGTGCCATCGGCGGCAGCGGCGTGCTGCCGTTCGGGCGCGAGCCGTGCGAGGCCGCCATCCGCACCGTCGGCAAGGGCGTCGAGTCGAGCCTGCGCGGCTTTGCGCTCGCCCACGACGCGCTGGTGGCGCGGCGCGCCGAACGCGCCAGGGCCGAGGCTTACGTGGCCGGCGTCATGACGCCGACGGCGGCAAGGGCAGTGGCCGTGCCGGTGCCGGCAGCCGCGGCCGCACCGGCCCTGCCTGCAAAGCCCGCTGCCCCTGCCGCGCCCGCCGCGCCGCCGCTGCCGGCGCCGCTGCGCGAGCGCTTTCCGGCGCAGGTGCACGAACTGCTCGCGCATGCCCACGCCCGTCTCGTCGACTACCAGGACGGCGACTACGCGGCGCTGTATGTGGCGCGCCTGGCGCGCGTGCTCGACGCCGAACGCGCCGGCGATGCGGCCGCCGCCGGCGACTTCGCCACCACGCTCGAGGCGACGCGCTGGCTCGCGTTGTGGATGGCCTTCGACGACATCGTGAACGTCGCGCGGCTCAAGCTGGCGCGCTCGCGCATGGCGCGCGTACGGCGCGAGGTCGGCGCGCGCGACGACGAGGTGGTCAGGGTCTACGATCACTTCAAGCCCGGCGTGCCCGAGCTGGCCGGCATGCTGCCGCAGGCGCTGGCCAACCGGCTGATCGCCTGGGACCGCAAGCGCGCCGTGGCCGGCCGCGAGCCCTGGGCGCTGCCGCTGGCGCTCGGCACGCACGGCCTGTTCGGCGTCGTGGCGCTGCGCATGGTGGCCGCGTTGCCGTGGCTGCGCCGGCGCAGCCAGCGCTTCGCGCTCGAGCAGCGGCTGATCGAGCGGTGGCTGGCGGCCATCGAGCGCGGCGCGCGCGAGCACTGGGCGCTGGGCCACGAACTCGCCTGCTGCGGTCGCCTCATCAAGGGCTACGGCAGCACCAACGAGCGCGGCAAGGACAACCTGCTGCACATCATCGATCAGCTCGCGACGGCGCCGACATCGGCCGCCGAGCGCACGCAGTCCGTGCGCGCGGCGCGCCAGGCGGCGTTGGCCGACGATGCCGGGCGCGCGCTCGATCAGGTGCTCGTCGCGCACGGCGCTGCGCCGCGTGCGCCGCGCGAGCAGGTGCTGCGCTTCTATCGTCGCCGGCCGAGCGCCTGAAGGGCAGCGTGTGCACGCTGCCGGTCCTCTGGCCGGCGGCGCACGAGCGCGGGCGACGCGTGATGCGGCGCTCAGCGCGCGCGGCGCGCGTCCAGGCTGAGCGGGCCGGCCCCCATCGCGACCACCATCAGCATGCCGCCGGTGACGGCGATGTTCTTCATGAACAGCAGCTGCGCCACCATCGCCTGCGCCGGCGGCACGGTCCAGAAGCGGTGGAACAGGACGCTCGCCAACAGCGTGAACAGCGCCAGAGCCAGCGCCGCCCAGCGTGCCTGAAAGCCCACGATCAGCGCCAGCCCGCCGCCGAGTTCGAGCAGCGCCGACGCCGGCGCGAGCAGCGAAGCCAGCGGCAGTCCGGCGCTCGCGATGTAGCCGGCGGTGCCGTCGAGATTGGCAAACTTGCCGATGCCGCCCAGCACGAACATCAGCGCCAGCAGCACCCGGGCCAGGGCGGCGACGATGCCGAGTGGCGCGCCGGCCGCCGGCGCACGATCGAGGGAAAGGGTGTTCATGGTGGGGTTCCTTTTAGGGCTGGGGGCGCTCATTGCAAAGGCGCGAGGTCGAACAACAGGACTTCGGCTGCGCGGCCGCGGTCGAGCACGAGACGGGTCTCCTGCTCGATGCGCGCCGCGTCGCCCTGCGCCAGCGGCTGGCCGTTCAGATGCACGCTGCCGCGGGCGACGAACAGATAGGCCGGCCGCGCCGGGTCGAGCGCCGTCTCGATGCGCTCGTCGCCGTCGACGAGCGCAGCGCGGATGGCGGCGTCGGCATGAATCGTGACCGAGCCGTCGCGGCCGTCGGACGAGGCGACGAGGGCCAGCCGCCCGCGCTTGCTCGCGTCGTCGAAGCGCTTCTGCTCGTAGCCCGGCGCGATGCCCGGCGCGCGCGGCAGGATCCAGATCTGCAGGAAGTGCGTCGTCGCCTCGGCGTCGTGGTTGAACTCGCTGTGCCGCACACCGCTGCCGGCACTCATTCGCTGCACTTCGCCGGGGCGGATGACGCCGCCGTGTGCGCCGCCAGCCGCACCGTTGCCCATGCTGTCGCGGTGCGCGAGCGCGCCTTCGAGCACGTAGCTGACGATCTCCATGTCGCGGTGGCCGTGCGTGCCGAAGCCGGTGCCCGGCGCGATGCGGTCCTCGTTGATGACGCGCAGGTTGCCTACGCCCATGTGCGCCGGGTCGTGGTAGTCGGCGAAGGAGAAGCTGTGGAAGGTCTTCAGCCAGCCGTGATCGGCGTAGCCGCGCTCTGCCGAGCGGCGCAGGGTGATCATGTCGAGGGGCTCCGGCGTTCGATTCAGGCGCCGTCGGGCGCGATGCCTGCACTGTAGGAGTGCGCGCCGGCGCACAGTCTGAATGCCGTTGAAGGCCACCTTCAGCGGATTCGAACGCGAGCGCGCACGAACCCGCGACGGCGCGGGCGCTTCGGGCCTGCGTGTGCGGCATCCATCCGCGTGCTTTCCTCGCCGCCGCCGGCATGCGAGCATGGCGTCCCGCGCGCATCGGCCCATTGCGGCCCGCCTCCCATGCCACCCAGCACAGTGCAGCAAGCCGCCGACTCCCGGACGGCTTCGCGACGGCCGGTCCGCGCCGTCGAGATCGATGCGGCCGCCGCATCCGACGGGCACGACCTGGACGACGCCATCGCCGAGATCTACGCCGGACGCTACGACGTCGTCGTCGAGCGCGGCGCCTTCGACGCCGCCACGCTGGAGGCCGCGGGCGAGCGCCTCGATGTCGACGCGTCCGCGCTGCCGTGGGCGCGCCCCAACGTGCGCGCCCCGCTCGACGACGTGCGCCTGCTCGGCACCGACGCGCCGGCGACGCCGACCTTCCAGGCGCCGCGCGGCGTGGCGCTGGACGACTATCTGGCCAGTTCGGCCGCCCATGCCGCCGATGCGGCGGGCGTGTTCGCACCCGGCTTCGACGCCGAAGGCGCGATCTGCGACGTGCTGTCGCGCTTTGCCGGCGGCCGCCCGGTGCAAGTGGCGCGCGCCGACGACGGGCGCCGCTTCGTGCCGTTCACGATCCGGCGGCTGGTCGAGGGCACCCAGCTGAGCGTCCACCACGACCTGCACTACGGCCTCGAGCTGTACCGCGAGCTGGCGCGCCGTGTCGACACGCGCACGCTGGTGAGCTTCGTGGCGACCCTGCGCGCGCCGCTGGCCGGCGGCGAACTCGTCGTCTACGGCGCCACCTCGGACGAGCGCGACCTGCCGTGCCTGCCCAACGGCTTCGCCTACGACCTGGCGGCCATCGAGCAGCGCTACGAGCGCGCCGCTTTCCGCACCGGCGCGGGCGACCTGTTCCTGCTCGCCGCCGGCCGCTGCCTGCACCGCGTGGAGCGCGTCGTCGGGCCGCGCTCGCGCATCACGATGGGCGGCTTTCTCGCGCTCGACGCCGGGCACGAACGCGTGCTCGTCTGGAGCTGATCCGCCGGCGCGGGGCCGGATTCCTGGCGCCCGCCCACGCTAGCGGGCCGAGCGGCGGACGAGCGCCGCTTCAGCAGTCGTCAAACTGACTGGAGCCTCCCTCGCGGAGGGAGGCTGGAGGGTGCGGTCGAACGAACTGGAGCTCCCTCACGGAGGGGGCTCGGGGGAGCCGTGCGTCATGCCGCAGGCCAGGAGGCTGGGCGGCTTGTGCCGCGCAGACTCCTAGCCTGCGAGGTAGGCATCGTCCTCCAGCGCGTGCAGTTCGCGCCCGCCGACGCGCGGCAGCAGCCAGATCAGGCCGGCCAGCGACAGCACGATGGCGCCCGGAACGGCGAGCGCCACCGGATATCCCGCCGTGGCGGCGAGCGCGCCGACGAGCGGCGGGCCGGCCATGCCCCCGATGCCCTTGCCCAGGTTCTGGCAGAACCCGGCGCCGGCGGCGCGCACATGGGTCGGGTACAGCTCGGCCAACAGCGTGCCGACGACGCCGTTGATGCCGTAGCCGACGACGACGATCGTGAAGGCCGCCAGCAGTGGCGGCGCCGCGCCGACGACGCCCTGCGTCAGCGCGTACAGCCAGCCCGAGCCGGCGCCGCCGATGGCGCAGAACAGCGCGAACGCGGCGTGCCGGCCGATGCGGTCGCTGAGCATGCCGGCGCCGACCACGCTGGCCAGCGCGCCCAGATTCAGCGCCAGTTGGAACGGCAGCTGCGCTTGCGCGCTCAGAGCGAGCCCGCCGCGGACTACGTCGTCCTGCAGGTAGTTGATGAACACCGTCGAGAACGCATAGAAGGCGAAGTTCATCGCCACGAACAGCAGCGTCGTCTTCAGCGTCAGGCCCAGCAGCCGGCCGCGCAGCAGCACGGCCAGCGGCGCGAGACGGCCCTGGGCCTGCAGACGCGCATCGAGCTCACCGCGCGCACGCGCCTGCTGCCAGGCCAGCCACAGCGGCGACTCGGGCACGCGCAGGCGCAGCCACAGCACGAGCAGCGCCGGCAAGGCCATCACGCCGAACGCCCAGCGCCAGCCCAGCGGCGACTGGAACAGCGCGATGGCGACGAAGGTGCCGAGGTTGAACATGCCGGCCACGAGACCGCCGACGCGGCCGCGGCCGGCCTTGCGCTGCACCTCGGTGACGAGGGCGAAGCCGATCGACCACTCGGCGCCGGTGCCGATGCCGCCGACGAAGCGCCAGGCCATCAGCTCGTGCGCATTGCGCGCCAGGCCCATGCCGGCCGTGGCCAGCGAGTACAGCAGCACGCACCAGCCGAGCACGCGCACGCGGCCGTAGCGGTCGGCGAGCTGCGCGAAAGCGATGCCGCCGGCCGCGCTGCCGAGCAGGCCGACGCCGATGGCCACGCGGATCGTCTGCACATCGGTGCCCAGCGCCTCGGCCACCGGGCGCTGGAACAGCACCAGCAGCACGATGTCGACGGCGCTGAACAGCCAGCCCAGGCAGGCGGCGAGCACGGTGAGCCTGGCATGCGGCGCCGTGCGCGGCGTGGTGTCCGACGGCAGCGCGGCGCCCGCGGTGCCGGTCGACGATGCGGCGCCCGCGGTGCCGGCTGCGTTCGTTCGGGGTCTTTCCACCGTTCCTCCTCGCTGCGTGGGCGAGCGGCGATTCTGCGGCTGGCGCCGCCCGGCAGGGGCCGCGGCGGCCGGCCGCCGCGCGCACGATCTCACCGGGCGTGCCAGTGGCATCGGTCGACCGGGCGGCGAGCCGCACCGGGCCCACTATGCTCGCGCCGATGGCACAGCACGACGCGCGGCAGCAAGACGCCGGCACCCGGGCCGCCCGGGCCGGCACAGACACCTCGGTCATCGAACTGCTCGGCGAGAGCGCGCACCGCGCGATCGGCGCGATGTTGAACTCGCTGCTGTTCGCGCTGCCGGTGGTGCTGGCAGCGATGCTGTGGACGCACAACAGCAGCCAGGGCGAGTTGCTGGTGGTCGCCGCGCTGCTGCTGGCCGTCGTCGCTCTGCTGGCGCTGCACCGCCGGCGCCGCTTGTTCCTGGTGGTGGCCGGCCTGGCGGCGGGCCTGATCGCCACCGGCACGCTGGCGGGCCTGGAGTTCGGATCGATCCGCAGCATCGGGGCGCTGGCGCTGGTGGCGGCGATCGTCCTCAGCGGCTTGTTCCTAGGCCGTATCGCGCTTGCCGTCACCGTGTTCGCCTGCCTCGGCGCCGCCGGCGGCGTGATGCTGGCCGAGAACGCCGGCCTGCTGGCCAAGCCCGACTATGGCGTCGGCGTGGCGCACTGGGTGATCTACGGCGCGGTCCTGGTGGCGCTCGCACTCAACGTCTGGGCCGTGCGCGCTGTCGTCGTCGACGCCGCGCGGCGCGCGCGCGAGGGCGAGGCCTGGCTCGCTTCGGTGGTCCATGGCATGCCGGCGGCGCTGATCACGACCACGCTGCCCGACGGACGCGTGCTCGACGTGAATGCAGCCTACGAGCAGATCTTCCGCTTGCAGCGCGCGAGCGCGGTCGGCGGCACGGTGATCGGCCTGGGCATCTGGGCCGAGCCGCAACATCGCGATGCGTTCGTCGAGCGCGTGCGGCGCGAGGGTCGCGTGCACCAGGTGCCGGTGCGATTCCGGCGCGCCGACGGCGAGGCCTTCGACGCCCTGATCTCGGCGGCGATGCTGGAGCGCGGCGGCGAACCACAGATCGTCGCCACCGTGACCGACGTGAGCGGCGAGAGCCAGGCGCGCCGGGCGCTCGAAGCGAGCGAGGCGCGTTTTCGCTCGCTGTTCGGCTCCAGTCCGGCGGCCCTGCTGGTGCTGGACCTGGATTCCGGCACCTTGCTGTTGGCCAATGCCGCGGCCGAGCGCATGTGCCGTGTCTCGCTCGATCGCGCGCGTGGCAGCCGACCGGACTGGCACTTGTGGGTCCTGCGTGCCGATCGCGAGCGGTTCTGGGAGCAGCTGCGCCGGGGCGGCCGTGTCGACTCGACGCCGGTGCGGCTGCGGCGCGGCGACGGCGAGGAATTCGAGGCCCTGGTCTCGGCCGAGACGATAGCCGAGGATGGCGAGCGACATGTCCTGTTGACCCTCGTCGACGTGAGCGAGCAGGCGCGTGCGCGCGCCGCCCAGCGCGCCAGCGAGGAGCGTTTCGCCAAGGCCTTCCAGTCGAGTCCGATCGCGATGACGATCACGCGGCTGGCCGACGGCACCTTCGTCGAAGCGAACGCCGCCGACGAGCGCACCCTCGGCTACACGCGCGCCGACCTCGTCGGCCGCTCGAGCCTGGAGATCGGCGCCTGGCCGAGCGCCGAGGACCGCCGGCGCTTCGTCGCGCTGCTCGAGGCGCACGGGCGCGTGCTGGGCTACGAGACGCGCATGCGCAACCGCTGGGGGCAGCTGGTCGACCTGCGCATCTACGCCGAGGTGGTCGAGCTCGAAGGCGAGCGCTGCGTGCTCTCTTCGCTGATGAACGTCAGCGAGCAAAAGCGCGACGAGGAACTGATCCTGGAGGCCGCGCGCGGCGTCTCGGCGGAAACCGGCGAGGCCTTCTTCAGGCGCCTGGTCGAGCATCTGGCGCGCGCCACCGGCGCCGAGCGCGCCTACGTCGGCGAACTGCTCGACGGCGGCACGCGCCTGCGCGCCATCGCCCGCTACGTCGGCAGTGGGCATGGCGTGCCGGCCGAATTCGACTTCGCGGACTCGCCCTGCGAGCGCGTCATTTCCAGCCGCGAAGTCATGGTCTGGGAGCGCGACCTGGCTGCCGCCTTCCCGCGCAACGAGGCGCTCGCCGCCGCGGGCCTGCAGGCCTACATGGGCGCGCCGCTGATCGGCGTCGACGGCCGCGTCGTGGGCCTGATGGACGTGCTGTCGGTGCGCCCGCTCGTGCGCAGCGAGCGGCTGGAGGCGGTGTTCCGCATCTTCGCCGCGCGCGCCGAGGCCGAGCTGGCGCGGTTGCAGCGCGAGCGCGAGATCATCGCGCTCAACGAGCGGCTCGAGCAGCGCGTGCACGAGCGCACGGCCGAGCTGCAGGCCGTCAACCGCGAGCTCGAGGCGTTCTCGTACTCGGTCTCGCACGACCTGCGCGCACCGCTCAACGGCGTCGACGGCCTGACACGGCTGCTCGAGACGCGCCACGCCGCCGAGCTCGGCGCCGAAGCGCGCGAGTTCCTGCGGCGCACGCGCGACGGCGTGCAGCGCATGCGCCGCATCATCGACGACCTGCTCGCGCTGTCCGGCGTCAACCGCAGCGCCGTCAAGCCGCAGCCGGTGGACCTGAGCTCGATGGCGCGCTCGATCGCCGACGAGCTGCAGCGCAGCCAGCCCGAGCGCCGCGTGCGCTGGCAGATCGCCGACGGACTCGCGGCGCACGCCGATCCGGGCCTCGCGCACATCGTGCTGACCAACCTGCTGGCCAACGCCTGGAAATACAGCGGCAAGCGCGAGGACGCGCAGATCGCCTTCGAGAAGGCCGGCGCGGCCCACGGCCAGCTCGAGTTCGTCGTGCGCGACAACGGCGCCGGCTTCGACATGGCGCATGCCGAGCCGCTGTTCCAGCCGTTCAGGCGCCTGCACGGCCAGGGCGAATTCGAGGGTACCGGCATCGGACTGGTCATCGTGCGCCGCGTCGTCGAGCGCCACGGCGGCAGCGTGCGCGCCGAGGGCCACGTCGGCGAGGGGGCGGCCTTCTACTTCAGCCTGCCCGCGGAGCGCGTGGCGGCCGTTGCGGCCCGCGCCTGAGCGGCGCAGCCGGCGGGCGCGTCCGACGCGCGCGCGTGAAGTGCGCATGTAGCCAGCGCGTGTGACGAGCGCGGGCGCGCGTCCGCGGGTCCGCGGGTCCGCCGCCGCGCAGGCGACAATGGCCACTCAGAGGACTGTCATGACCACGCACGCCTACATCTGCGACGCCATCCGCACGCCCTTCGGCCGCTACGGCGGCGCGCTGGCGCCGGTACGCACCGACGACCTGGCCGCCATCCCGCTCAAGGCGCTCGTCGCGCGCAACCCCAAGGTGGACTGGGACGCCGTCGCCGACGTGCTCTACGGCTGCGCCAACCAGGCCGGCGAGGACAACCGCAACGTCGCGCGCATGGCGCTGCTGCTGGCCGGGCTGCCGCAGACGGTGCCCGGCGCGACCATCAACCGCCTGTGCGGCAGCGGACTCGATGCGGTGGGCAGCGCGGCGCGCGCC
>JAGWTJ010000201.1 GCA_028869005.1 Burkholderiales bacterium
AGCATCACCGGAATGCCGTCGCGCACCGGATAGGCGAGCCGGTCGGCGTGGCAGACGAGTTCGCTCGGCCGCGCCTGGGCGTCGCGCACGAGCACGAGCGGCCCTTTGCACAACGGGCACACGAGCAGGGAGAGCAGGCGGTGGTCGAGCGACATGCGGGGGGTGGCGAGCGTTGCGAGGCGTGGCTTGGGTGGCGGGAAGCGGGCCGTCGAAGCGGGACGAAGCTGCAGGGTCAAGCTGGCTTGCGGCGCGGCGGCAGGCGGTGCAGCAAGTCCGTGACGAAAGCGCTCGGCAGCGTCAAGTCTAGCGGCACCACCCACACCCGCGTCGCGCCCCGGTTCAGCGACGCGAGCTTGACAGCGTCCTTCTCGGTCGTGACGACATCGCTCGTCCCGTCCGGCCAGGGCGCTCGCTCGTAGTGCGCGTGGTCGGGCATCGGCTGCGGCGTGAAGTGCAGGCCGGCAGAGGTTAGCGTGGCGAAGAACTTCGAAGGATGGCCGATGCCGGCGAGCGCGAGCAGCGGAGGCCTTCCGTGCCGATCGACCGATCGCAGTGACTCGAGCGGCTTCCCGTCGATGTCGGCACGTCCGCCACGCCATTGCTCGAGCGCCACCGCCCGACCGGCCTGCAAGGTGGCCAGCGTGCCCGGCAGCGGCGTGCTGGCGCCGGCGCGCCCGGTATACAGCACGAGCCACTGCCGCGGCACGGCGGCCGGCAGCGGCTCGCGCAGCGGGCCCGCGGGCAGGCCGAGGCCATTGCCTGCGCCGCGATCGTCGAACACGACGATCGCCAGGTCGTGCGCCAGCGCGTGGTGCTGCAGTCCATCGTCGCTCACAATGAGGTCGACCTCGGGATGGCGCGCCAGCAGCAGACGCGCCGCGTCGACGCGGCGCGCGCCGACCGCCAGCGCAGCGCCGGTACGGCGCTGAATGAGCACCGGCTCGTCGCCGATTTCGTCGGCGCCGACGCCGGTGGTTGCCAGCCGCGCCGCGTCACCCGATGTGCGGCCGTAGCCGCGCGAGACGACGCCCGGCGTCCAGCCGGCAGCGCGCAGCGCCTGCACGACGGCAATCACCACCGGCGTCTTGCCGGAGCCGCCGACGACCAGATTGCCGACGACGACGACCGGCACCGGCAGCCGCGTCGGCCGCCGCACGCGCTGCCACCACGCGCGATGCAGCGCCGCGAGCAGGCCCATCAGCCAGGCCAGCGGCTGCAGCGCCCTGGCGGCGGCACTCGGCCGCGGCTGCCAGGCCATGGCCGCCCAGCGCTCGATCAGGCGAGCGCGGCGGCCCACCATCGCGCTCCCATCGCGATCGTCGTGCGCTGCCTCAGCGCGCGCCGCCGCTGGTCTGGGCCGCGAACGTGATGTGCGCGAGTCCCGCGCGCCGCGCCGCGTCGAGCACGTTCACGACCGACTGGTGCGCCGACATCGCGTCGGCCGAGATGATGACCATCGCGTCCGGACGGCCGCCCGAAGCGGCCTGGAGTTCGGCCGTGAGCTGCTCGACGCTGCGACCGTCGACCGGCTTGCGGTTCACCGCGTAGCGGCCGTCGCTGGCCACCGAGACGATCACGTCGCCGGTGCGCTCGCGCATCTTCTCGGCGTCGGCCGCCGGCAGGGTGATCTGCAGTTCGGTGAAGCGCGAGTAGGTGGTCGACAGCATCAGGAAGATCAGGATCACCAGCAGCACATCGATGAACGGGATCAGGTTGATCTCCGGTTCCTCGGGCCGGCGGCGGCTGAACTTCATTCAGCCTCGCACCGCGAAGCGCATCAGATGCGGCACCATGCGCTCGGCGGCCAGTTCGAGCGTGAGCTGGAACTCGTCGACCTTGCCGCGGAAGTAGCGGTAGAACATCAGCGCCGGGATGGCGATGATGAGTCCGAACGCGGTGTTGTACAGCGCCACCGAGATGCCGTGCGCAAGCTGCTGCGGATTGGTGCCACTGCCGGGCGCCTGCGAGCCGAAGATCTCGATCATGCCGACCACGGTGCCGAAGAGGCCCAGCAGTGGCGCAATGGCGGCGATCGTGCCCAGCGTGTTCAGGTAGCGCTCGAGCCTGTGCACGGCGCCGCGGCCGGCGCTCTCGAACGCCTGGCGCAGCGCCGGCTCGGCGATGCGCGGCTCGGCGACCACGGCGCGCAGCCCGGCGGCGAGTACGCCGCCGAGCACCGAGTTTGCCGCCAGCTTGTTGACCACATCGGCCGGCGGCAGGCTCGCGCGGCTGACGCCGACCACCTCGTCGAGCAACGCACGCGGTGCGACGAGGCGTTCACGCAGGTTGTAAAGCCGCTCGATGACCAGCGCCAGCGCGATCACCGAGCACAGTAGCAGAGGCCAGATCGGCCAACCGGCCGCTTGTATGATGGAAAGCAAGGCTTCGTGCGCCGGCCATGGGGGCACGGCGTGGCGCGGGATTATGTCCGATGCGACGCAGCCCGCACGCGCGCGAGCGACACCGCTGCAACAGGCCGTCGGCCCTGTGGACAACGATGTGGGCAAGTCTCTGGACGGGCGACCGCAAGCCAGCGGCGGCGCGGTCCCAAGCCGGGGTGCCCAACAATGAGGCGCCTGAATTCAGAGTGAAATCAAGCACTTACACTGTGTTGCGAAATTCGGAGCCGGGCTATGGCCCGCCGGCCCAGCAATGGCGCGGCTGTGGAGTTCCGGCGCCGCGTCGATGCTCGCTCGCCGCCTGATGGAGCCTCGCGAAGGCCCGCCGCTGCGCCAGGTCTGGGGCGTGTCGGCGCTCTTGCTGGCCGCCGCCGACACGCTCTCGGCGCGCTTCGGCGCGCTGGCTGTGCGCGGCGAGTTGTCGGGCTTCGCGCGCGCCGCGAGCGGACATTGCTACTTCGCACTCAAGGACGAAGACGGATCGGCCGCGCTGATGCGCTGCGCGATGTTCCGGCGTGCCGCAGCGCTGCTCGACTTCATTGCGGCCGACGGCCAGAAGGTGGAGCTGCGCGGCCGGCTCGAGGTCTACGAGGCACGCGGCGAGCTGCAACTGGTCGTGGAGTCGATGCAGCGCGTGGGCGTCGGCACGCTATACGAGGAGTTCCTTCGCCTGCGCGCCCGGCTCGAGGCCGCGGGGCTGTTCGACGCGGCGCGCAAGCGCGCGCTGCCGCGCTACCCGGCGGCGCTGGGCGTCGTCACCTCGCGCGCGGCGGCGGCGCTGCACGACGTGCTGACGACGCTCGCGCGCCGTTCACCCCAGGTGCGCGTGGTGGTGTATCCGGCGCTCGTGCAGGGCGCGCAGGCACCGGCTTCGATCGTCGAAGCGCTCGAGCTCGCCGGCCGGCGGCGTGAGGTCGATGCCTTGCTGCTCGTGCGCGGCGGCGGCTCGCTCGAGGATCTGTGGGCCTTCAACGACGAGCGCGTCGTGCGCGCCATCGTCGCGTCGCCGCTGCCGCTGGTGTGCGGCGTCGGTCATGAGACCGACGTGACACTGGCCGACCTGGCCGCCGATCTGCGCGCGCCGACACCGACCGCGGCGGCCGAACTGGCCGCACCGCCGGCGGCCGAGTTGCGCGCCGGGCTCGATGCGCGCGAAGCGGCCATCCGGCGCGCTGCCGAGCGCGCGCTCGCCGCACGCGCGCAGCGCCTGGACGCGCTCGCACTGCGCCTGGGACAGCCGGCGCTCACGCTGCGCGAGTTGCGCGAGCGGCTGCACGCCATCGCGCGGCGCCTCGGCCAGTCGCTGCGCCCGGCGTTGGCGGGGCGCAGCGAGACGGTCGCGCTGCGCCGGCTGCAACTGGCGCACGTGGTGGCCGCGGCGCTGCAGCGGCGCCGTGCGGCGCTCGACGCGCTCGGCGCGCGGCTTGCCGCCGAAGATCCGGCGCGCGTGCTCGCGCGCGGCTACGCCTGGGTCGAGGACGGCGACGGGCGGCCGGTGGTGAGCGCCGGCGCGCTGGTCCCCGGCGCCGAGGTGCGGGCCGTGTGGGCCGACGGCCAGGCCCGCGCCGAGGTGCTGGAGGTGCTGTCCCTGCCGCCGCATCGACGCTGAGCGCTGCCTACAATCCGCCCCCTCCCGAACCCGACACGCACGAGAGGAACGCCATGGAACACACCCTGCCGCCGCTGCCGTACGCCATCGACGCGCTTGCTCCGCACTACAGCAAGGAGACGCTCGAATACCACCACGGCAAGCACCACAACGCCTACGTCGTGAACCTCAACAACCTGCAAAAGGGCACCGAGTTCGAGAACATGGCGCTCGAGGACATCGTCAGGAAGGCTTCCGGCGGCGTCTACAACAACGCCGCGCAGATCTGGAACCACACGTTCTTCTGGCACTGCATGAAGCCGGCCGGCGGCGGCGAGCCCGCAGGCGCGCTGGCCGCGGCGATCAAGACCAAGTGGGGCAGCTACGCGGCGTTCCGCGAGGCCTTCGTCAAGAGCGCCGTGGGCAACTTCGGCTCGGGCTGGACCTGGCTCGTGAAGAAGCCCGATGGCAGCGTGGACATCGTCAACACCGGCGCCGCCGGCACGCCGCTGATCACCGCCGACAAGGCGCTGCTGACGGTCGACGTGTGGGAGCACGCCTACTACATCGACTATCGCAACCTGCGCCAGAAGTTCGTCGAGACCTTCCTCGACAAGCTCGCCAACTGGGAGTTCGCGGCCAAGAACTTCGGCTGAGGCAGGCTCCAACGCACCGGCGGCGCGTGCGGCGCGCGCCGTTGGTGGAGTGCCGCAGCGGCTGTGCGCTGCGCGCTTCAGGTGCCGAAGGGTGCGCCGCGCAGCTTGAAGCCGGCCTTGATGCCGCGCTTGGCGAACCAGCCCTGCTTCATCTCGAGCGCCAGCCGCACCGGCCGCGCCGAACAGTGAGACTGCTCGGATTGCGGCGCCATGTCGGCCAGGTTGACGATGGTGCCGTCGTCGGCGATGAAGGCGATGGTGATCGGCACCAGCGTGTTCTTCATCCAGAAGCAGCGCACGCCCGCCTCGTCGTTGACGAACAGCATGCCGTCGTTGCCCGGCATCTCGCGACGGAACATCATGCCGGTGGCCTGCTGCTCGGGCGTCGCCGCGACTTCGGCCTTGATGACGTAGATGCCGGCCGTGAGGTCGACGCCGGGCAGCCGCGGCTGCGGGCCTGTCTGCGCCGAGGCGCCGGCGGCGAGCAGGGCCGCGAGAAGCGTCGCGAGCCGTGTCGCGAGCAAGGCGTGCAGGGCGGCCGGCCGGCGCGGACGCCGGCCATTGACGGCGGTCAGGTGGGTGTCGAGCATGGACGATAGAGTAACGCGTCGGCCTGCAGTTCAACGACGGCCGGCCCGCCGCCGATGACCGCCGCCGCGATCGCCTCCCGCCACCTTCCCGTTCCCGATGCGCTCGACGCGCTCGACGATCCGGTCGAGCAAGGTCGCTTCACGCGCTGGGTGCAGGGCGCCGCAGGCGAGCGGCTCGCAGAGTCGTCGCTGCAACTCGGCGGCATGCATTGCGCCGCCTGCGCCGGCCTCATCGAGCAGGCGCTGGCGGCGGTGCCGGGCGTGTCGAGCGCGCGCGTCTCGGCAGCGTCCGAACGCGCCAGCGTGCGTTGGGATCCGACGGCGACGCGCGCCTCGGCCCTCATCGCTGCCGTGCGCGCCGCCGGCTACGACGCCGTGCCCGATGCTGCCGAGCCGGCGCGTGCGATGCGCCGGGCCGAAGCGAGGCAGGCGCTGTGGCGGCTGTTCGTCGCCGCCTTCTGCGCCATGCAGGTGATGATGTTCGCCACACCCGGCTACGTGGCGCGCGATGGCGACCTGGCGCCCGACATGCGGCAGTTGCTGAACTGGGGCAGCTGGCTGCTCACGCTGCCGGTGCTGGCTTTCGCCGCGGGGCCGTTCTTCGCCGGCGCCTGGCGCGCACTGAAGATGCGGCGCATCGGCATGGATCTGCCGGTGGCGCTCGGCATCGCCATCACCTTCGTCGCCGGCAGCGGCGCCACCTTCGCGCCCGGCGGCGCCTTCGGCCGCGAGGTGTACTTCGATTCGCTGGCGATGTTCGTGGCCTTCCTGCTCGGCGCGCGCTACGTCGAGATGCGCGCGCGCCACCGCGCCGCCGAGGCGCTGGAGGCCAGCCTCGCGCGCCTGCCCGAGACCGCGTGGCGCGTCGAGCCCGACGGCAGCGCGGTGGGCGTGGCCGTGCACCGCCTCGCGCCGGGAGATCGCGTGCGCGTGCCGGTGGGCGCGGCCTTCCCCGCCGACGGCACGCTGCTCGAAGGCCGCACGCGCGCCGACGAGGCGCTGCTCAGCGGCGAGTCGGCGCCCGTGCCCAAGGCCCCGGGCAGCGAGGTGGTGGCCGGCAGCGTGAACCTGGGCGAACCGGTGCTGGTGCGCGTCGAGCGCGTCGGCGCCGACACGCGCTTCGAGGCCATCGTCTCGATGATGCGCAGCGCCGCCACGCAGCGGCCCGCGCTGGCGCGCGCGGCCGACCGCTGGGCCGCGCCCTTCCTGTGGAGCGTGCTCGCGCTTGCGGCGGCCGCGGCCGTGGTGTGGAGCGTGAT
>JAGWTJ010000202.1 GCA_028869005.1 Burkholderiales bacterium
ATGGACGGCGAGGTGATGATCGCCTACCAGATGAACGGCGCCGACCTCCCGTACCTGAACGGCTTTCCGGTCAAGCTCGTCGTTCCGGGCTGGTATGGCACCTACTGGGTCAAGCACCTGTCGGACATCCAGGTCATCGACGGCACGCTGCAGAGCTTCTGGATGAGCCCGGGCTACCGCATCCCGGACAACGATTGCGCCTGCGCCACGCCCGGCGCCGCGCCGGTGCCGACGCGCCCGATCGGCCGCTTCGACGTGCGCTCGTTCATCACCTCGCTCGGCAACGGCCAAGTGGTGCGCACCGGGCAGGACCTGACGGTGCGCGGCATCGCCTTCGACGGTGGCCAGGGCATCACCGAGGTCGCCTGGTCGGCCGACGGCGGCCAGAGCTGGCGCGAGGCGCAGCTGGGCGCCGACCTGGGCCGCTATTCGTTCCGCGAATTCACGTTCGGCTTCCGTGCCGCGCTAAGCGGCCGCTACGACCTGCGGGTGCGCGCGTGGAACCGCGCCGGTGCCAGCCAGCCGATGCAGGCGCTGTGGAACGGACCGGGCTACATGCGCAACGTGGTCGAGAGCGTCGTCGTCACCGCCGCCTGAGGAGGAACAGCGAATGAAGACCCCCACCCTCCTCGGCACGCTCGCGCTCGCGCTCGCGCTCAGCGCCGGCCCGGCACCGGCGGTCGTCAAGACCTACCAGGCGCCGCCCGACACGGTCATGCTCACGCCGAGCACGCTGCCCGGCTACGCCAAGGCGCAGGCCGTGTGCACCTCGTGCCACTCGGCCGAGTACATGCTGTACCAGCCGCCCAACGCCACGCGTGCCTACTGGGACGCCATGACGCACCGCATGAAGACGGTGTTCCACGCCAACGTCGACGACGCCGACATGGCCGACATCATCGACTACCTGTCGGCGACCTACGGCAACAAGCAGTCGAAGTAGCGCTTGCGGCGGCCGGCTCCGGCGCGGGCGCTACAAAGCTGCCGTGCTGCGCCAGGCCATGAGGTCGTCGATCGCCAGCAGCGTCAGGTCGTGACGGGCGGCGAAGGCGCTGACCTGCTCGCCGCGCGCCATCGTGCCGTCGGCGTTCATGAGTTCGCACAGCACGGCGGCCGGTGCGAGGCCGGCGAGCGCGCACAGTTCGAGCGCACCCTCGGTGTGACCGCGTCGCGCCAGCAGCCCGCCCGCATGCGCGCGCAGCGGGAACACATGGCCGGGGCTCACCAGATCGTCGGCGCACGCCTCGGGCGCGGTGGCGGCGCGCACCGTCGCCACGCGGTCGGCCGCGCTCACGCCGGTGCCGACACCGTGCCGTGCCTCGATCGACACGGTGAACGCGGTGCCGTAGCGGCTGCCGTTGACCGCCGCCATCGGCGCCAGCGCCAGCCGTTCGACCGTCGCCGGCGGCAAGCACAGGCAGACGATGCCGCTGCACTCGCGGATCAGCATCGCCATCACGGGCACCGTCAGGCATTCGGCGGCGACGATCAGATCGACCTCGTCCTCGCGTTCGCCGTCGTCGGCGAGCAGCACCGGACGGCCGGCACGCATCGCCTCGCGCGCGGCACGCAGGCGCTGGCGGAGCCCGGCGTCGCCGGGCGGAGGCGCGCCGCGGCGCGCCAGGGTGGGGGAAGTGGTAGACATCGAAACGCTCCTGAAAAGTGACACTCGCGGAGACGTTCCAGGGATGCGCAGCCGCGCGCCGGCAAGCGCGACGCTTGCAGCGCGAGTCCACGCGTCTTCTTTCATCCGGACTGTGACCGTCGGCCCCGGCATCGCACCGGATCTGCTGACCCCGCAGCGCCGCCACGTTGCCGTGGCGCCGCTGCGGGCGCTCGCGGGCTCGCGGCACGCGGCTTCTTGCGAAGCCACTACCGCCTACCGCCGGTGGGGAGTTTCACCCCGCCCTGAAGACGTGTGCCGGCTCGTCACCGGCGCGCGCATCCTACCGCGGCGACGTGGACCCGATCGGACCCGAAATGCGCCCGCGCCTTGTCAATCGGGTATTCCCTATCCGAAATACCGCTTTTCACTTCGCCGACGCGCCCTGTCGCGCGGCAATCCGCAATGAACCGGCCGCGCGCTGACGCATACTCTGCCCCTGGCCCGATCGCGCTGCCGATCGGGGACGTTGCGCGACCGTCGTGGTGCGCAGCTTGCAGACCGCTCGCCTCGCTTCAACCTCATGGAGACGCCTTTATGAACTCGATGAAGACCCTCGTCGGCCTCGCCGTCGGCGTGACCGTCACGATGTCCGCGTGGGCCGCCGATCCGGTGAAGATCGGCCTCATCCTGCCGATGAGCGGACCGTTCGCGGCCTACGGCAAGCAGATCGAGCACGGCATCAAGCTGTACCTGGCGCAGAACGGCGACAGCTACGGCGGCCGCAAGGTCGAGTTCGTCCTCAAGGACGACAACCCCGGCACCTCGGGCGACATCGACAAGCGCCTGGCGCAGGAGCTCGTCGTCAAGGACAAGGTCGACATCCTGGCCGGCTTCGGCCTCACGCCGTCGGCGTTCGCCGTCGCGCCGGTGGCCACCGAGGCCAAGAAGCCGATGGTCGTGATGAACGCCGCCACGTCGGCGATCACCACCAAGTCGCCCTACATCGTGCGCACCTCGATGACGCTGCCGCAGAACACGGCGCCGATCGCGAGCTGGGCGGCCAAGAACGGCATCAAGACCGTGTTCACGCTGGTCGCCGACTACGGCCCCGGCCACGATTCCGAGGCGCAGTTCAAGAAGACCTTCACCGCCGCCGGCGGCCAGATCGTCGGCGAGGTGCGCGCGCCGGTGAAGAACCCCGACTTCGCGCCCTACCTGCAGAAGATCAAGGACACCAAGCCCGACGCGGTCTTCATCTTCCTGCCGCCGGGCGCCGAAACCATCGCCTTCATGAAGGGCTTCAAGGAGCGCGGGCTGACGCAGACCGGCATCAAGCTGATCTCCACCGGCGACCTGCCCGACGAGGACATCCTCGAAGCGATCGGCGACTCCGCACTCGGCCTCATCACCTCGTTCCACTACTCCGAGGTGCACAAGTCACCCGAGAACCAGGCCTACGTCGCCGCCTACTACAAGGCCTATCCGAAGGACCGGCCGAACTTCATGTCGGTGGGCGGCTACGACGGCATGCACCTGATCGCCGCCGTGCTCGCCAAGACCGGCGGCTCGACCGACGCCGACAAGTTCGTCGACGCGGCCAAGGGCATGAAGTGGACGAGCCCGCGCGGTCCGATCAGCATCGACCCGGCGACGCGCGACATCGTGCAGAACATCTACATCCGCAAGACCGAGCGCGTCGACGGCAAGCTGCAGAACGTCGAGTTCGACCAGGTCGACAACTTCAAGGACCCGGGCAAGCAGTGAGCCACGCGGCGCCGGCGCGCAAGCCGCGGCCACGGCGCGGCGATAGCGCGGGCAGCGACCGCGGCGACCCTAGCAACCGCAGCGACAACGCGCCGTGACCATCCTGTTCGACGGCATCGCGTCGGGGGTGCTGCTGTTCCTCGTCAGCGTCGGCCTCGCGGTCACGCTCGGGCTCATGAACTTCGTCAACCTGGCGCACGGCGCGTTCGCGATGGCGGGCGGCTATGTCTGCGTGACGCTGCTCAACCGCCTGGGCGTACCGTTCCTGCTCACGCTGCCGCTGGCCGCCGCCGCGGCGGCGCTGCTGGGCGTGGTGCTCGAGCGGCTGCTGTACCGGCGCCTGTATCGCGCCTCGCACCTCGATCAGGTGCTGTTCTCGATCGGGCTGGTGTTCGTCGCGGTGTCGAGCGCGCAGTACCTGTTCGGCGCGCAGCAGCAGCCGCTGCAGTTGCCGGCAATGCTGAGCGGCCAGTTGCACCTGCCGGGCATGGATGTCGGCGTCTATCGCCTTTTCCTGATCGTGATCGGCCTGGCGCTCGCGTTCGCGCTGCAGTGGATGGTCGCGCACACCGCGTTCGGCGCGCGGCTGCGCGCCTCGGTCGACAACCCGCGCGCGGCGCGCGGCCTGGGCATCGACGTCGATCGCGTGTTCGTCGCCACCTTCGCGCTCGGTTCGGGGCTGGCCGGCCTGGGCGGCGCGCTCGGCGTCGAGATGCTCGGCCTGGACCCCGAGTTCCCGCTCAAGTACATCGTCTACTTCCTGATCGTCGTCGCCGTCGGCGGCAGCGGCAACATCAAGGGCTCGCTGCTGGCGTCGCTGCTGCTGGGCCTGTTCGATGTCGTCGGCAAGTACTACGTGCCGCAGATTGGCGCCTTCGTGATCTACGCCGTGATGATCGTGGTGCTGATCTTCCGCCCGCAGGGCCTGTTCGGCCGCGTCATCGTCCGATGAGCGCGCCGCCGTCGGCTCCCGGCGCCGGATTCGATGCCGGCTCGCTCACCCGCGCGGCGCGCTGGCGCTGGCCCGAGTTCGCGTTCTGGCTGCTGCCGATGGCGGCGTACTTCGTGTTTCCGGACGATCTCGCACTGCTGTCGCAGATCGCGATCACGGCGCTGTTTGCGCTCTCACTCGACCTGATCCTCGGCTACGCCGGCATCGTCTCGCTCGGCCACGCGGCGTTCTTCGGCTTGGGCGCCTACGCCACCGGCCTGCTCGCGCGTGCCGGCTTTGGCGACCCGCTGCTCGGCCTGGCGGCAGCGGCGCTACTCGCTGCGGCGCTCGGCTTTGTCACCAGCTTTCTCGTGCTGCGCGGCGCCGACCTGACGCGGCTGATGGTGACGCTGGGCGTGGCCATCATGCTGCACGAGATCGCCAACAAGGCCACCGACATCACCGGCGGCGTCGACGGGCTGCAGGGCATCGAGTACACGCCGCTCTTCGGGCGCTTCGCGTTCGACCTCGTCGGCCGCACCGCCTACATCTACAGCGTGGCGGTGCTGTTCGTGCTGTTCTGGATCGCGCGACGCATCGTGCATTCGCCGTTCGGGCTGGCGCTGCGCGGCATCCGCCAGAACGTGAGCCGCATGCCGGCGCTGGGCGCGCCGGTCAACGCGCGCCTGGTCGCCGCCTACACGCTCGGCGCGGCCTACGCCGGCGTGGCCGGCGCGCTGCTCACGCAGACCACGCAGTTCGTCTCGATCGACGTGCTCGGCTTCAACCGCTCGGCCGAACTGCTGCTGATGCTGGTACTCGGCGGCAGCGGCAGCCTGTACGGCGCGCTGCTCGGCGCCATCGTCTTCATGGTCGGGCGCCAGCAACTGTCGGACCTCAATCCGCAGTACTGGCAGTTCTGGCTCGGGCTGCTGCTGATCTTCGTCGTGCTGTTCGCGCGCGGCGGCATCGTCGGCGCCTTGCGCGCGCTAGCGCGCCGCTGGCGCGGGGGCGCCGCATGACGCACGCGCTGCAGACGCGCGGCCTCGAGAAGAGGTTCGGCGCCATCATCGCGACGCAGGACGTCACGCTCGACATCGAGGCCGGCGCGCGCCATGCGCTGATCGGCCCCAACGGCGCCGGCAAGACGACGCTCGTCAACCTGCTCACGGGTTTTCTCGCGCCCAGCGCCGGCACCGTGCTGCTGGCCGGCGAGGACGTGACGCGCACGCCGCAGCACGAGCGCGTGCGCCGCGGCCTGGCGCGCACCTTCCAGATCAACCGCCTGTTCACCGAGATGACGGTGCTCGAATCGGTGGCGCTGGCGGTGTGCGAGGAGCGCGGCCTGGGCGCGCGCTGGTGGCGCCCGGTGGGCGCGCACGGCGAGGTCGTCGACCGCGCCGCCGAGCTGCTCGAGCAGCTGCGGCTGCTCGAAGACGCGCACCGCGTGACGCGCGACCTGGCCTACGGCCGCCAGCGCCTGATCGAGATCGCGCTCGCGCTCGCCGCGCGCCCGCGCGTGCTGCTGCTCGACGAGCCGGCGGCCGGGGTTCCCGCCGGCGCCAGCCGCGAGCTGTTCGAGACCATCGCCGCGCTGCCGCGCGAGGTGACGATCCTGCTCATCGAGCACGACATGGATCTGGTGTTCCGCTTCGCCGAGCGCATCACGGTGCTGGTCGGCGGCGCCGTGCTCACCGAGGGCGCGCCGCAGGCGATCGCCGCCGATGCGCGCGTGCGCGAGGTCTATCTGGGCGATTCCCTGCATGTCTAGCCTGCTCGAAGTGCAAGACCTGGGCGCCGGCTACGGCAACGCCAGCGTGCTCGAGGACGTGTCGTTCACGCTCGACACCGGCGCCAGCCTGGCCCTGCTCGGTCGCAACGGCATGGGCAAGACGACGCTGCTGGCGACCCTCATGGGCCTGACGCGCCAGACGCGCGGCCGCATCCGCTTCGACGGCCGCGACCTTGCCGCGCTGCCCAGCCACCGCCGCGCGCGCGCCGGCCTGGGCTGGGTGCCGCAGGAACGCGACATCTTCGCCTCGCTGACGGTCGAGGAGAACCTGACCGTCGTCGCGCGCCCCGGGCCGTGGACGCTGGCGCGCGTCTATGCCACCTTCGGGCGCCTGGCCGAGCGCCGCGCCAATTTCGGCAACCAGCTCTCGGGCGGCGAGCAGCAGATGCTGGCGATGGG
>JAGWTJ010000203.1 GCA_028869005.1 Burkholderiales bacterium
GCGCGATCGCCACGCGCGACGGGTAGTGCCCGTGGTCGCAGCCGAGTTCGACGGCGGCGCCGGCGCGGATCGCCTCGCGCATCGCCGGCGCGAACTCGAAGCGCACGAAATGCACCGACGAGGTCTTGTCCTCGGTTTCGCGCTCGAGGTCCTCGTCGGCGACGGCGTAGACGCGCGCGTGGCCCTCGGCCTCGACGAACACGCGGTCCTCGACGCCGATCAGGCGCGCCAGTTCGCGCCGGCGCTCGTCCGGATCCGGGAACTCGATCAGCAGCGTCGCCTTCCAGTTCGTGCCGTCGGGCACGAGCGGCGCGTAGACGTCGACCTCGGCCTGGATGCCCGCCTCGTCGAAGATCTTCTCGATGTGCAGCATCTCCTGGATCTGGCGGCGGATGGTCTGCTCGTCCTCGAACTGCAGCGTCATGTGCTCGCCCAGGCGCACGCTGCGCAGCCGGCGGTGCGCGATGGCCTCGGCGCGGCTCGTCTTGCGGATCCTGGCATAGGCCTCCAGCGTGAGGAGGCTGGTGCGGTCGATGGTCATGGCGTGTCTCACTCCAGCCCGTAGGCGATGCGCAGCAGCGTGAGCGGATGGCCCACCGCCTTGGGCGGCGTGCCGGCCTGCTGCATGCCCTGCGCGATGTGGTGGCCGGCGAGCGGGCAGTCGCTGGCGATGACGTCGGGCGTGTCCTTGTCCATGCTCTTGAAGACGGGCTTGCCGATCTTCATCGCCGCCGCATGCGTGGGCACCTTCACGCCGTAGGTGCCGGCGTGGCCCGAGCAGCGCTCGACGGTGTTGAGCGTGACCTCGACGGTTTGCGCGACGAGCTTGAGCATCTCCTCGGTCTTGCGGCCGACGTTCTGCACGCGCGCATGGCACGGCACGTGGTAGCTCACCTTGCCCAGGGGCGTCTTGAAGTCGGTCTTCAGCAGACCGTCCTTGTGACGCGACACCAGATACTCGAACGGATCCCACATCGCGTCCTTGACGCGCTGCGTGTCGGCGTCATCCGGGAACAGCAGCGGCAGTTCCTGCTTGAACATCAGCGTGCAGCTCGGCACCGAGGCGACGATCGCCCAGCCCTCGCGCGCGTACTTCGCCAGCACGGGGATGTTGGCGTTCTTCGCGCGCTCGACCGCCTCGAGGTCGCCGAGCTCGAGCTTGGGCATGCCGCAGCACTGTTCCTTGCCGACGATCTCGTACGGGATCTCGTTGTGCTCGAGCACCTTGACCAGGTCCTCGCCGATCGCCGGCTCGTTGTAGTTGACAGTGCAGGTGGCGAAGATTGCCACCTTGCCCGGCGTGCGCTCGCCGTCGCGAACCTCGAACGAGGGGTTGTTCATCGCGCGTCCCCAGCGAAAGCGCTGCGTGGCCATCGCCGGCAGCCAGGCATCGGCGTGCACGTTGAACTGGCTTTGCAACAGCTTGCGCGCGGCCGGCATCGCGTTCACCTTGTTGACCACCTGCGAGACGATCGGGATGCCTGCGAACTGGCCGTGCACGTCGGTGCTGGCCAGCAGTTCGTCGCGCACCGTGACGCCGCCCTTCTTGTGCTTGATCGCCTTGGCGCGCAGCATGACGTGCGGAAAGTCCACGTTCCACGGGTGCGGCGGCACGTAAGGACACTTGGTCATGTAGCACAGGTCGCACAGGTAGCAGTGGTCGACGACCTTCCAGTAGTCGTCCTTGGCCACGCCGTGCACCTCGCCGTCGGCGGTGGCGTCGACCAGATCGAACAGCGTCGGGAAGCTCTGGCACAGCACGACGCAGCGGCGGCAGCCGTGGCAGATCTCGAAGACGCGCTCCAGTTCCTTGAAGGCCGCGGCCTCGTCGTAGAACTCGGCGTTCTTCCAGTCGATCGGATGTCGGGTAGGGGCTTCGAGATTGCCTTCGCGCATGACGGGACTCGGCTCCGGTGGCGGACGGGGAACGAACGGCGGTCGCACGACGGGCCTACGACCCGCCGGCGACGACCGCACGACAAACGAACAAGGGGCGCGAAGCCCCCTGTTCGGCAGTGCGGCGCGCGAAGCTCAGTCGACGAACTGGTCCAGCGCCTTCTGGTAGCGGTTGGCGTGCGAGCGCTCGGCCTTGGCCAGCGTCTCGAACCAGTCGGCGATTTCGTCGAAGCCTTCGGCGCGCGCCGTCTTGGCCATGCCCGGGTACATGTCGGTGTACTCGTGCGTCTCGCCGGCGACGGCCGACTTCAGGTTGTCGCGCGTGGCGCCGATCGGCAGCCCGGTGGCCGGGTCGCCCACCGCCTCGAGGAACTCGAGGTGGCCGTGTGCGTGGCCGGTCTCGCCCTCGGCGGTGGAGCGGAACAGCGCCGCGACGTCGTTCTGACCTTCCACGTCGGCCTTGTTGGCGAAGTACAGGTAACGACGGTTCGCCTGCGATTCGCCTGCGAAGGCGTCCTTCAAGCTCTGCTCGGTCTTGGAACCCTTCAAGTTCATGGTGTGCTCCTCGAGAACTGCGGTGACTCGGTGAAACGGGCGCCGACACGGCGCAACCGAACGGCAACCCTAGCAGACGAATCATGTGCGGGCCAATTCATCGCGTCAATGCCGTCCATAGCCTGACTCAGCGCAGGTCGACGAGCCTCAGTGCCAGTTCGTGCAGTCGTCCGGCCGGATCGGCCAGGCTTTCGAGCAGGTTGAAGTGGTGCATGCCGGGCAGCGTCTCGCACACCGGCACCGTGGTCGGACCCCAGACGTCGCGGATCAGGCGGTTCTGGCGCAGGAACTCCTCGCTCTCGTCCAGGCCGGCGACGGCGTACAGCTTGCCCGCCTTGGGCCGCGGAAAAAACGCCGGGCTCAAGCGCGCCACCGACGCCGGCGTCAATCGCAGATCGGGCTGCAGCCAGCGCACGTGGCGCAGCGGCTCGAGGTCGAACAGGCCCGAGATGGCGAGCGCGCCGGCCAGCGGCTGCGCCGGCAGGTCGGGCGCTACCTCCTTCCAGCGGCAGCTCAGCAGCATCGTCGCCAGATGCCCACCGGCCGAGTGCCCGATGACGGCCAACCGCGAGGCATCGCCGCCGTGCGCGGCGGCGTTGGCCAGCACCCAGGCGATCACCTGCGTCATCTGCAGCACCTGCTGCTCGATGCTCGCCTTGGGGCACAGCGCGTAGTTGGGCACCACGAGCAGCGCGCCGTCGGCCGCGAACGACGCAGCGAGGAACGAGAAGTCGCTCTTGTCGAGCGCGCGCCACCAGCCGCCGTGGATGAAGACGAGCACCGGGGCACCGCCCGCGGGCACCGTGCCCGCCGTCGCCGGGAAGACGTCGAGCGTGCCGCCGTCGCCTTCGCCGTAGCGCAGGTCGAGCACCGCCGGCGCGGCGCCGCGCACCAGTGCCGAGGCCTTGGCCCAGCGCCCGATGATCTCCATGTGCTGCGGCACGCGAGCGCGGGCGTCGTATTGCGCGTCGAGCCACGCGGGGTCTTTGCGATTGGGCATGGGGCTGCTCCTGCGGTGCCCACCAGCGGCGCCGACGGCGGCGCATGTTAGCGGCCCGGCCGCCTGCCTGCCTAACGACAGCGCCCCTGTATAGGCAAGCGCCATGCACTGCGAGTCGCCACGGCGAACCGGGAATGAAGCACCGCAAGTGGGGCCCCGCGCATGTCGCGGTGCTAGAATGCGCGGCTCACGTGGGGACGTAGCTCAGCTGGGAGAGCGTCGCGTTCGCAATGCGAAGGTCGAGGGTTCGATCCCCTTCGTCTCCACCACCATTCAAAAGCCAACCGTTCTCGGTTGGTTTTTTTCGTCCATTCCCCCAGTGTTGGCGCGGGTTCGGGCCGTGCAGCCTTCACACAGGCGACCCGACCCCGCGACCATGCCAGCGCGGTGCGCCGCTCCGTCGGCGCATTCGGCTCGATCGTCTTGGCAATCCGCATCGCCCGCCCCCGGGCGGTTGGGGTATGCCGGGGCGATCGAGTTCTGCGAGTGGCGGCGCATTGCATTCGGTTCAGATCTGCAGGTAGCGCTGCCTGATCGCGTGGTCGGCCGCCAGTTCGGCCGAGCGGCCGCTCCACACGGTGCGTCCCTTCTCGATGACGACATGTCGGTCGGCAAGTTCGAGCATCGCCTGCAGGTGCTTGTCGACGAGCAGGATCGCCAGGCCCTCGCCCTTCAGTCGCGCGAGGCAGGCCCGGATCTCGGCGCGCATCAGCGGCGCGAGTCCCTCGGTCGCCTCGTCCAGGATCAGCAGGCGCGGGTTGGTCATCAGCGCGCGACCGATCGCGAGCATCTGCTGCTCGCCGCCCGAGAGTTGATCAGCCATCTGGCGGCGGCGCTCGCCCAGGCGCGCGAAGAGCCTGTACACGCGTCCGAGCGTCCAGGCCCGCGCGCCGCCGTGCGCTGCCGCCGTGGCGACGAGGTTCTCTTCGACGGTCAGGGTCGGGAAGATCTGCCGACCCTCGGGCACCAGGCCGAGGCCGCGCTGTGCGATTCGATACGGCGGCGCTCCGGTGAGCAGCGCGCCGTCGAAGCGCGCGCTGCCGCCGAGGGTGGGCAGCAGCCCCATCAGCGTCGCGATCGTCGTCGTCTTGCCCATGCCGTTGCGGCCGAGCAGCGTCACGACTTCGCCTGCGTCGATCTCGAAGCCTATGTCGTACAGCACCTGCGCCGGCCCGTAACCGGCCTGCAGGTGCTCGACCTGCAGCAAGGTCATGGGGTTGCCCTCCGGCGCCTGCCCGATCGCCTCGCCGAGCGACGAAGAGCGCCCGCTGCGGGCGGCCAAGCGGGCGCCCTCACGCCGTCTCGTCGCCGAGATAGGCAGCGATCACCTGAGGATCGCTGCGCACGTCGTCGGGGGCACCGCTGGCGACGACGCGACCGTCGATCAGCACCGAGACCCGGTCGGCAAGCGCAAACACCGCCTGCATGTCGTGCTCGACCAGCAGCATCGCGAATCGCCCGCGCAGCCGCTCGAGCACCGCGACCAGTGCCGCCGTCTCCTCGGCGCCGGTGCCCGCCATCGGCTCGTCGAGCAGCAGCAGCTTGGGGCCTACCGCCAGCGCCATCGCCAACTCGAGCGCGCGCTTCTCGCCGTGCGAGAGCTGCGCCGCGGCGACCTCGGCGCGCGCCGCCAGCCCGACTTCGGCCAGCGCCTGCATCGCCGGCTCGACCAGCGCGGCCTCGGTCGCAGCATTGCCGAAGAAGCGCCAGCTCGATCCGGTGTGAGCCTGCACGGCGAGCGAGACGTTGTCGAGAACCGAGAACCCGGCGAGCACCGACGTGATCTGGAACGAGCGCGCGAGCCCGAGGCGGGCACGTTCGTGCGCGCGTGCGTGCGTGATGTCGGTGCCGGCGAAGACGATGCGGCCTTCGTCGGGTGCCACGAGGCCGCTGATCTGGTTGATGAGCGACGTCTTGCCGGCGCCGTTGGGGCCGATCAGCGCGTGGACTTCGCCCGGCAAGACCGCGAGGGTCACGTCGTCGGTGACGCGCAGCCCGCCGTAGCGCTTGCGCACATGTTCGAGGCGCAGCACGGCTTCAGCCACGCCTCACCCTCTGGCGCAGCGCTGCCGCGATGCCGCCCAGGCCGCCGGGGACGAACAGCACCGCCAGCACCAGCAGCGGGCCGAAGATGAGCTGCCACTGCTCGGTCAGGCCCGACAGCGCCTCCGCGGCGAGCAGGTAGACCGCCGTGCCGACGATGGCGCCGTTGAGCGTGCCGGTGCCGCCGAGGATGATCATCACCAGCAGCTCGCCCGAGCGCTGCCACGCCATGTAGGCGGGGCTGACGAAGTTGGTCGCGTTGGCAAGCAGGAAGCCGGCGAGCCCGCCGATCGCGCCGGCGATGACATAGCCGGCGAGCCGGAAGCGGTAGACCTCGAAGCCGAGCGTGGACATGCGGGTTGCGTTCGCCTTCGAGCCGCGCAGCACACGGCCGAAGCGCGAGGCGACCAGGGCTCGGCAAGCGGCGTAGACGGCAACGAGCCAGGCGAGCACGAAATAGTGCAGGAAGCGCGCATCGTCGAGCCAGTGCAGCCCCGCGATGTCGTTGCGTTGCTGCAGCGTCATGCCGTCGTCGCCGCCGTAGGGCGCGAGCGAACTGGCGGTGAAGAACGCCATCTGCCCGAACGCGAGCGTGATCATGATGAAGTACACGCCGCGGGTGCGCAGGCAGATGCTGCCGGTCACCCAGGCGAAAGCGGCGCTCGCCGCCAGCGCGACCGGCAGCGTCACCAACGCATCGCCGACGCCGTGCGCGCCGAGGATGCCCACCGCGTAGGCGCCGATGCCGATGGAGGCGGCGTGGCCGAACGACACCAGCCCGGCACTGCCCACCAGCAAGTCGAGCGCGAGCGCGGCGATCGCGAAAATCATCACCCGCGCGACGACCCCGAGCAGCCACGACTCGGCGACGAACGCGCCGAGCAGCGGCGTTGCCGCGAACGCGCCGAAGACAAGCGCCGACACGAGCAGCCCGC
>JAGWTJ010000204.1 GCA_028869005.1 Burkholderiales bacterium
TCGATCTCGGCCAACGCCGACGAGTCGATCGGCAAGACGATCGCCGAGGCGATGGACAAGGTTGGCAAGGAAGGCGTGATCACCGTCGAGGACGGCAAGGGCCTCGAGAACGAGCTCGACCTCGTCGAGGGCATGCAGTTCGACCGCGGCTACATCTCGCCGTACTTCATCAACAACCCCGACAAGCAGGTCGCGATCCTCGACAACCCGTACGTGCTGCTGCACGACAAGAAGATCGCCAACATCCGCGAGTTGCTGCCGGCGCTCGAAGCGGTGGCCAAGAGCGGCCGTCCGCTGCTGATCGTCGCCGAGGAAGTCGAAGGCGAGGCGTTGGCCACGCTGGTGGTCAACACCATCCGCGGCATCCTGAAGGTGTGCGCCGTCAAAGCGCCGGGCTTCGGTGACCGCCGCAAGGCCATGCTGGAAGACATCGCCATCCTCACCGGCGGCAAGGTGATCGCCGAGGAAGTGGGCCTGACGCTCGAGAAGATCGGTCTGGCCGACCTCGGCCAGGCCAAGCGCGTCGAGATCGCCAAGGAGAACACGACGCTCATCGACGGCGCCGGCAAGGCCGCCGACATCGAGGCGCGCGTCAAGCAGATCCGCGTGCAGATCGAGGAGGCTACCAGCGACTACGACCGCGAGAAGCTGCAGGAGCGCGTGGCCAAGCTGGCCGGCGGCGTGGCCGTCGTCAAGGTCGGTGCCGCGACCGAAGTCGAGATGAAGGAGAAGAAGGCCCGCGTCGAGGACGCGCTGCACGCCACCCGTGCCGCCGTCGAAGAAGGCGTGGTCGCCGGTGGCGGCGTGGCGCTGCTGCGCGCGCGCCAGAAGCTCGGTGCGCTCAAGGGCGACAACCCCGACCAGGACGCCGGCATCAAGATCGTGCTGCGCGCCGTCGAGCAGCCGCTGCGCGAGATCGTCGCCAACGCCGGCGACGAACCCAGCGTGGTCATCAACAAGGTGCTCGAAGGCAAGGGCAACTTCGGCTACAACGCCCAGACCGGCGGCTACGGCGACATGATCGAGATGGGCATCCTGGATCCGACCAAGGTCACGCGCACGGCGCTGCAGAACGCGGCGTCGGTGGCCAGCCTGATGCTCACCACCGAGTGCATGGTCGCCGAAGCGCCCAAGGAAGAGACGCCGATGCCGATGGGCGGTGGCGGCATGGGCGGCATGGGCGGCATGGGCATGGACATGTGATGTCCGCCGGGGCGCGGCTCGCCGCGCCCCACGGCTGACGGCGGCCGCCGGCCGTCGCGCGCCGGGATCAAAGGGCCTGGATGGGAATCCGGGCCCTTTTTCGTTGCGGTGCCGGCGCCGCCGCAGCCGGATAATGGCAAAGCCATGTCAGGCCTACGGAATAGCCCTGCGCTGCTGCAATACGTCGACGACGAGTTGCTGCGGGCGCCGCTGCTCTTCGATCAGATCGTCGAAGGCGCGACCGAGCACGCGCGCCATGCGTTGCCGACGATGTCGATGTTCGAGCGCAACGTCGCCGGCGAAACGATCGAGGCGCTGCAGGCCAAGCGCGCGCGCCTGGCGGAGCGCTACGTCGAGTCGCTTCGCGTGCAGGTCGAGACCGAACTCGCCAAGCCCGATGCGCTGGCCGCCGCGCCGTCGCGCGCGGCCATGCCGGTCGTGCTGGCGCTGGTGGAAGAGGACGCGGTGGCCCTCGAGGTCGAGCAGTCGCACATCGTCCAGCTCGTGCGCAGCACGGCCGAGCAGGAGATGCGCGAACTGGCCACCTTCCTCGCCGCGCTCGTCGGCGACATGGACGTGGCGCAGGACCACAACCCGTTCCCGCCCGATGTCCACGTGCGCGCGCTGTGGACCGCCGCGCAGGCGCTGCCGCTGACGCGCGGCCACCAGATGCAGTTCATGCGCTGGGCCGGCACACCGCTGGCGCAGTTGCTGCGCCAGTCGTACGCCGCCTCGTGCTCGCGCCTGGAAGGCATGGGCGTCGAGCCGGCCACCTATCGCACGATGATCCTGCCCGGCGGCGCGCGCCGCTCGCACCAGGTCGAAAGCACCTACAGCCCCGACCTGCAGCGCATGCGCGAGACGATGCCGGCGCCGATGGACACGGTGCAGGGCCCGTCGTACCAGGGTCAGGCGGAGCCGGCGCCGCGACGCGCGCCCTGGCGCCAGGTCGCGCAAGGCGTCGGCGAGCGCGTCGACCGCCAGTCGATCGAGCTGGTGAGTCGACTGTTCGACGCCATCAACGACGACCAGCGCGTGCCCGAGGACGTGCGACTGCTCATCTCGCGCCTGCACGGCCCGGCGATGCGTCTCACGCTGCGCGACCCGAGCGTGCTCGACAAGGACGAGCATCCGCTGTGGCGCTTCATCCACCTGCTGGCGTACGAGGCCGAGATGGCGCCCGATGCGGCCGATCCCGAGCGTCAGCGGCTGCTGCGCCTGGCGCAGACGCTGGTCGACCAGCTCGCGGCGCAGACCGACCAGCGCATCACGCTCTATCGTCACGCGCTGCAGCGTCTCGAGGTGTTCCTCAGCCAGCGCCTGGCGCGCCGCTGCGCAGCGGTGGCCACGCAGATCGGCGCGATGCAGAAACACGAGTCGCGCATCGAAGCGGGCCACACCGTGCCGTCGTCGCTCGACGGCGTGATCGACGCGTACGCGTTGCAGACCGTCCCG
Source organism: Burkholderiales bacterium (assembly GCA_028869005.1). Taxonomy (GTDB): domain Bacteria; phylum Pseudomonadota; class Gammaproteobacteria; order Burkholderiales; family Burkholderiaceae_C; genus Rubrivivax. The sequence continues at coordinate 2,659 of JAGWTJ010000204.1, forward strand.
GCAGAGCTGATGTCCGACCCTGCCGACAGCGCCTCGGAAGAACGCGCCGGCCAGGAGTGGCTGGCGGGCCTGCGCGCCGGACAGTGGGTGCGGCTGATGCTGCAGGGCCACTGGGTCGCTGCGCAACTGCTGTGGCCGGGCGAGCAGCGCCAGATCTGGCTGTTCGGCGACGGCGCCTCCGACGCCACCTGGGCCATCCGGCGCCGTGCGCTGCTGATGATGCGCAGCGCCGGCCTGGCCAAGACCTTGAAGGTGCGCTCGCTGGTCGGCAGCGCCGCGGCGCGCGTGCAGGAAGCGATCGCGGCGAGCCTGGCGTCCTGAGCGGCGGGGCGCTCAGACCGGCGTCGCGAGCGCGCGCCGCACCGCCGCCACCACGCGTTCGGGCTGCTCGTGCACGATCCAGTGCGAAGCGTCGGCGACACGCTCGATCTCGAGCCGCGGCACCCAGCGCTCCAGGCCCTGCAGCAGGCACGGCAGCAGCGCCTCGTCGCGCTCGCCCCACAGCACCCAGGTCGGCACCGAGACGCTGACGAGCGCGTCGGGCAGCGGCCGCGCTTGCGCGGCGTCGGCCGGATCCGAGGCCGGCCGCAGCGTCGTGTTGCGATAGTAGGCCAGCGGCCCGGCCAACCCCTGGCGCCATAGTTCTCGATAGCGCTCGCGCTGCGCCTCGTCGAGCCAACCGGCGGCGCCGAAACGCTCCAGCATGCCGAACAGGCGGCGGAAATCGTTCTCGGCCAGCCGCCGCTCGGCGTCGTCGCGCACGAGGAAGTTCATGTAGGCGCTGGCCGCGCGCTGTGCGGGGTTGTCGCGCAGCTCGCGCGCGAAGGCGGCCGGATGCGGCGCATTGACGATGAGCAGCCGCCGCAGCAGTTCGGGCCGCTGCGCGGCGAGGTTCCACGCCAGCGCGCCGCCCCAGTCGTGCGCCACGAGCAGGTCGAGCGGTGCCGCCTGCGACTCGACGAGGGCGGCCAGATCGCCGACCAGCGCCTTGACCTCGTAGGCCGCGCTGTCGGCCGGCGCCGAGGAGCCGGCGTAGCCGCGCAGATTGGGCGCCAGGCAGGCGGCTTCGGCGGCGAGCGCGCGCATCGTCGCATCCCAGACGAAGGCGGCCTCTGGGAAGCCATGCAGCAGCATCACGCGTGGCGCGCCGCAGCCCATGGCGCGGCAGCGCAGGACGATGCCGCCGGGCAAGGCGATGTCGCGCTCGACGACCGTCGTGGGGTTCATCGCATCTCCATGTGCCGACCGCGATGGTTCACGGACACGAGCGGCGGCGTGCTGTCACTTGCGCCGCCAGCCGTGCAGCACCTCGGCCACGTCGTCCAGGCCGCGTCGCGACTGCGCGGAGAACAGGGTCACACCGATGTCCGCCGCCTCGCTGGCCACCCCCGCGAGCAGCGCCTGCGCGCGCGCCAGCGCGGCGTCGGCCTCGCGCCGGTTGAGCTTGTCGGCCTTGGTGAGCAGCACCAGCAGCCGCACCTGGCCCGACACGACGCGCGGCGCGACGAGCGCCAGCAGCCGCTCGTCCAACTCGGTGAAGCCGAGCCGCGAATCGACCAGCAGCACGACGCCGGCCAGCGCCTCGCGCTGCGACAGATACTCGGCCATCACCGCCTGCCAGCGCAGCTTGGCGCTGCGCTCGACGGCGGCGTAGCCGTAGCCCGGCAGGTCGGCGAAGCGCGCGTCGGGCGCCTCGCGGGGCCCGAGCTCGAACAGGTTGATGTGCTGCGTGCGACCCGGCGTGCGCGAGGCGAACGCCAGGCGCCGCTGCTGCGCCAGCGCGTTGATCGCGCTGGACTTGCCGGCGTTGCTGCGGCCGACGAAGGCGATCTCGGGCAAGTCGGGCGGCGGCAACTGCACGAGCGTGCTCGCCGTGGTGAGAAAGCGCGCGCCATGGGTCCAGGAGAGTGCCGCGCGGGCCTCGTCGCTGACGGGGGCGCGTGCACGCAAGGCAGTCGTCATGGTGCATTGTAAAATTCCCGTTTGCCTGCCCGCGGCCGGCGTCGCCAGCCGCCACGGCGCCCCTGCCGACGTCGCCGCCCTCACCAGCCCCGCGCCCGAAAGCCACGCATGAAGTCGCTCGCCGCCCGTCTCTCGATCGCGCTTTGCGCCGCCCTGGCCGCCGCATCGGCGCTGGCCGCCGATGCCAAGCCCGCGTTCAAGCCCGACGCCGCGCGCGGCGCGACGGCCTCTGCGGCCTGCCAGGCCTGCCACGTCGCCGACGGCACGCGCGGCGCGCCGGCCAACCCGATCCTGGTCGGCCAGCACGCCGGCTACATCGTCAAGCAGCTGAGCGAGTTCAAGTCCGGCAAGCGCAAGAACGCCATCATGACGGCGATGGCGTCCACGCTGAGCGACGAGCAGATGCAGGACATCGCCGCCTTCTACGCCAGCAAGCCGACCCCGCCCGGCGCGGCCAAGAACAAGAACACCGTGCTGCTCGGCGAACAGATCTACCGCGGCGGCATCGCCGCCCGCCAGGTGCCCGCCTGCGCCGGCTGCCATACGCCCACCGGCGCCGGCATCCCGGTCCAGTACCCGCGCATCGGCAGCCAGCACGCCGAGTACCTGGAAACGCAACTGGCGACCTTCCGCTCCGGCGAACGTGCCAACAACGCGCCGATGACCGCGATCGCATCCAGGTTGTTCGACACCGAGATGAAGGCGGTCGCCGACTACATCGCCGGGCTGCGCTGAGCGCGCCGGCGCGCGGCCGGCGCAGGCGCCAGCACGATTGGCGCGGGTGATGTAACTTTTCCGGGCTCGCGACCGAATTCCGATGGTCGCATCGGAGCCCGAACATGCTGATTCCCAGAGAGCGCGGTTTCACGCACGCCTTCGCGTCGGACATCACGCCGCCCGCCGTCTACCTCGACCGCCGGCGCTGGCTGCTCGCCGCCGCAGCGGCTGCCATCACCCTTCCCGCCCGCGCCCAGAGCGCGCACGCTGGCCAGCTCGCCCCGTTGGCCGGCATCAGGAGCCGCGTGCCCGGCGCGCTGGTGATGGAGCGTCCGACGAGCTACGCCGACATCACCAGCTACAACAACTTCTACGAGTTCGGCACCGACAAGAGCGACCCGGCGCGCTACGCCGGCGCGCTGCGCACCCGGCCCTGGACCGTGAGCGTCGAAGGTGAAGTGCTGAAGCCCCGCACCTTCGACCTCGACGCACTGCTCGCGCTCGCGCCGATGGAGGATCGCGTCTACCGGCTGCGCTGCGTCGAAGGCTGGTCGATGGTGATCCCCTGGGTCGGCTATTCGCTGGCCGAACTCATCAAGCGCGTCGAGCCCACCGGCAACGCCAAGTACCTGCAGTTCGTGACGCTGGCCGACCGCAAGGAGATGCCCGGCCTCGGCTCGTCGGTGCTCGACTGGCCGTACGTCGAGGGCCTGCGGCTGGACGAGGCGATGCAGCCGCTCGCGCTGCTCGCCTTCGGCCTGTACGGCCAGGTGCTGCCCAATCAGGACGGCGCGCCGGTGCGCCTCGTCGTGCCGTGGAAATACGGCTTCAAGTCGGCCAAGTCGATCGTCAAGATCCGCTTCGTCGCCGCGCAGCCGAAGACGAGCTGGGAGCTCGCCGCGCCGCAGGAATACGGCTTCTACAGCAACGTCAATCCGCAGGTCGACCACCCGCGCTGGAGCCAGGCCACCGAGCGGCGGATCGGCGAAGACGGGCTGTTCGCCAGGCGGCGGCCGACGCTGATGTTCAACGGCTACGAGCCGCAGGTGGG
>JAGWTJ010000205.1 GCA_028869005.1 Burkholderiales bacterium
GCGCAATGGCCGACGCTGTCGGTGAGCGCGAGCCGCACCAAGTCCAACGCCGCGGCCGAGTCGACCGGCACCACGATCCAGGCGCAGGCCGCCTGGGAGATCGACCTGTGGGGCCGTCTCGCACAGGCCGTGCGCGTCGCCGGCAGCAACCTGCAGGCCAGCCAGGACGATCTCGCTGCGGCGCGCCTGTCGGCGCAGGCCACGCTCGTGCAGACCTACTTCTCGCTGCGCATGGCCGAGGCGCAGCAGGCCCTGCTCGAGCGCAGCCGCTCGAGCTACGCGCGCGCGCTCGAGCTGACCGAGGTGCGGCGCAGCGCCGGCGTGGCCTCGCTGGCCGACGTGCTGCAGGCGCAGACCCAGCTCGAGACGGTGCAGGCGCAGGCCAGCGAGCAGGCCGCGCAGCGCGCGCAGTTCGAGCACGCGATCGCGGTGCTGCTGGGCGAGACGCCGGCCGCGCTCGCGATCGAAAGCACGGCCAAGCTGCCGGCGCTGCCCGAAGTGCCGCCGCTGCTGCCTTCGACGTTGCTCGAGCGCCGGCCCGACATCGCGTCGGCCGAACGCCGCGTGGCCGCGGCCTATGCGCAGATCGGCGTCGCCGATGCCGCCTACTTCCCGCAGGTCTCGCTGACTGCCGGCGCCGGCATCGCCGGCGGCTCGCTCGCCGCGCTGGTCTCGGCGCCGACGGCGGCCTGGTCGATCGGCGCCTCGGTGGCGCAGGCGATCCTCGACAACGGGCAGCGCCGCCTGGCCAGCGACCAGGCGCGCGCTGCTGCCGACCAGGCCAGCGCCGGCTTTCGCCAGACCGTGCTTGCGGCCTTCCAGGAGGTCGAGGACAACCTGGTGCTCGTCGATCGCCTGGGCAGCGAGCTCGAGATGCAGCGCCGCGCGCTGGCTGCGGCTCAGCGCAATCTCGAGATCGTCCTCGAGCAGTACCGCGCCGGCACCGTGAGCTTTCTCAACGTGTCGTCGGCGCAGAGCGCGGCGCTGTCGGCCGAAGCGAACGTGATCTCGGTGCAGGGGCGCCGCCTCACCGCGGCCGGCGTGCTGCTCAAGAACATCGGCGGGCGCTGGCAGGCGTCGTGAGCGGCAGGGGCGGCGGCAAGGGCGACGGTGCAGGGGAAGTGGCAGGGGACGGCGCAGAGGAAGGGGAAGGGGCAGGGCAAGTGGCGTGAAGCGCTGGCGGGTCGCACTGGCAACGACGCTGGTCGCCATGCTCGTGCTGGTGGCGCTGACGGGCGCGGCGCTGTGGGTCTTCGCGCGCCAGCCCTCGCTCGTTGTCGGCTGGTTGCTGCCGACGCTCGAACAGCGGCTCGCCGACGCCATCGGCATGCCGGTGCAGGTCGGCGCCTCGGCGCTGCGCCGCGACGGCCAGGCCGTGATCGTCGAGCTCGACGACCTGAGCATCCGGCAGCGCGACGGCCGACCTGTGCTGCAGGCGCCGAAGGTGGTGGTCACCTGGGCGTCGGCGATGCGAGTGGTCTCGAGTGCCGGGCCCGAGGCGATCGAGATCGACGGGCCGCGCGTCGAGCTCGTGCGCGGCAGCGACGGTCGCGTGCGCCTGGGCGACATCGCGCTCGAGCCCGGCGGCGCCTCGCTGGGCCGCTGGGAGTCGTTCGCCGCCGAGCTGCGGCAGCTCACCGTGCGCTCGGGCGCCCTGATCTGGATCGACGCCGCGCGCGGCGCCGCGCCGGTCGCGTTCTCGGATGTCGAGATCGGTCTGCACCCCGCTTCGGCGAACACGACGGCAACGCTTGCCGCCACGCCGCCGACGGGCTGGGGCGATCGCTTGACGGCGAGCGCGAACTGGCGCGGCAACAGCTGGGCCAGCGCAAGCGGCAGCGTCGACGTGAAGGCGCCGCGCGCCGAGCTGCAGCCATGGCGGACACTGTTCGGGCTGCCTGCGGCAGTCGACCGCGTCGAACTGGGCAGCGGCCGGCTCGATCTGCACGCCGAGTTCGACGCGACCCGTCCATCGCGTCCGTCGCGTCTGTCGCGCCTGCAGGCCGATCTGGACCGCGGCGGCGTGATGCTGGCCGCCGCCGCCCCGCATCGCCCGCCGCTGCAGCTGCGCGATCTGCGCATGCAGGCCGACTACGCGCCGCCTGAGCGCAGCGGCGCGAGCGCGACGCTCGTGTTGAGGGACCTGGCCTTCGACACCGAAGACGGCCGGCACTGGCCGCGTGGTCGGCTGTCGCTCGGCTGGTCGTGCCCGGCCGCGCCGTCGCAGGCGGCGGCGATGCGCGAGGCGCTGACGGGCGGCTGTGCGTCGCAACTCGATGCCGATGTGCTCGACCTGTCGCTGCTCGATGACGTGGCGCTGCATCTGCCGCTCGCCCCCGAGGTGCACGCGCAGTTGCTCGAGCTGCGGCCGCGGGGGCTCGCGCACCACGTCAGGCTGCGCTGGAACCCCGGCGCGCCGCAAGCGCTTGCGCTGCACGCCGAGGTCAGTGCGCTCGCGTTCGCTGCGGGCCGGCCGGCCGCGGACGGCGCGCCGGCCCGCCCCGGACTCGACGGCGCGCACCTGGTCATCGACCTGGCCGACGGCCAGGGCCAGGCCGAGCTGGCGTTGGTGCCCGGCACGCTGACGCTGCCCGGCGCCTTGGCCGACCCGGCGCTGTCCTTCGACGACGCACGCGCGACGCTGCGCTTTCGCGTCGCGCAGGCGGCCGGCAAAGCGCTCGCGCTGAAGGACGTGCAGGTCGATGCGGCAACGTTCCGCAAGGGCGACGGCAGCGGATCGTTCACGGCGCATTGGCAGGCGGCGCAGGCGGGCAAGGTGCCGTCCGCTGCGACGACCACGGCGAAGGTCGAAGCGACGACCACCACGACGGCCGCTGCGCCCCCCGCGGCACGACTGGACCTCGACGGCACGCTCGCCGACGTCGACGTGTCACGCCTGGCCCGCACCCTGCCGCTCGCGCTGCCCGCGGCGCTGCGGCGCGAACTGCGGGCGGCCTTGCTGGCCGGGCGCATCCGGCGCGCGAGTGTCGCGTGGCATGGCGCATTGGGAGCCTCGGGCGCGACCGCGTCGTCGCCCGCCACGGCGTGGCCGCCGCCGCTCGCGGTGCAGGCCGATCTCGACGGCGTGACGCTCGATCCGAACGGGCTCGATGGCGGCGCGTCGCACTGGCCGCTGCTCACTGCGCTCGCTGCCCATCTGCAGCTCGACACGACAGGCCTGGCCTTCGGCCCGCTGCAGGCTCGAAGCGGCGCTCTGGCGCTGCAGGGGGTGCAGGGGCGCCTCGTGGCGAGTGGCGCGGCGCCCCTGCTGCAGCTCACGGGCGAGGTGCGAGGGCCGCTGTCGCAAATGGCAGTCGTGGCGCAGGGGCTGCTGACGCAGCTTTCGAAGGCGACGCTGCCGAAGTTCGCGGCAGATACCGCGAGCAGCCTGCAGGGACAGGGCGATCTGTCGCTTGCGCTGCGCCTGCCGCTCGGCCATGCCGAGGGCGCCGAGGCGAGCGGCCAGCTCGCCTTCTCCGACGCCGCGCTGCGCCCGCTGCCGGGCTGGCCGCGGGTCGAGCAGGTCGGCGGCAGCGTGAGCTTCGGCGCGCAGGGCGTCCGGGTGCAGGCGCGCACCCAGGACTTCCTCGGCGGCCCGCTGCAGGTCGCCGGCGGCCGCGCCGCAGACGGTGCCTGGCGGCTGCAGGCGCAGGGCAGCGCATCGGCGGGCGCCATCGCCGTCGCCGCCGGCGTGTCGAAGGCGATGCGGGCTGCGTTCGGCGGCACCTTGCGCTACGACGCCGCGCTCGCCTGGAGCGACGGCGAGACGCCACGGATCGACCTGACGAGCGACCTGGTCGGGCTGGCCGTCGATCTGCCCTATCCGATGACGAAGACGGCTGCGCAGGCGCTGCCGCTGCATGTCTACAGCGACGGCGCCGAAGCGTGGCGCGTGCAGATCGGCGCGCTGGCGCAGGGCTGCGCGGCGCCGTCGCCGCGAGGCGACCTGCGCGTGGCACTCGTGCTCACCGCGGCCGCGGCCGCGTCCGACGCGCAGGCCGCTCGGTCGAACGCAAGCTGCCAGCCACCGCCCGAAGGCGAGCGGCTGACGGCTCGGATCGACCGCCTCGACCTCGCGGCATGGCAGGCGGCCGCGCACCGGCTCGCCGGCGGCGCTGCGCAGACGGCGATGCCCGCAGCGGCTGCAGCCGGGCCGTCATCGTCCACGCGCGACCTGCACGTCGAGGTCGCTTCGCTGCGCTGGCACGACATCGATCTGGGCCGCCTGCGGCTCGCCTCGAGCGGCAGCGAAGTCGCGCGCCATATCGAGCTCGACCTCACTGCGGGCAAGTCGTCGCTCACCGGCCAGGCGCTGTGCACGAGCGGCATGCTCGCTCCAGCGCAGGCGACGCCACCCGGCTGGACCTTCACGCTGAACACCGAAGACGCCGGCGCTCTGCTCGATCGCCTGGACTGGCACCACGTGATGGAAGGCGGCCAGGGCTCGATCCGCGGCAAGGCGCCGTGCACGACCTGGTCGGACCCGGCCGGCTATCGCGCGCAGATGGAGCTCGACCTCACCAAGGGCAGCCTGCCGGCTATCAAGCCGGGCGTCGCGCGAGTGCTCGGCGCGCTCAGCCTGGGATCGCTCGTGCGACGTCTGAAGGGCGATCTGAGCGACCTCGAGGACACAGGCTTCGCGTTCGACCGCTTCGAAGGCCCCGTGACGCTGGCGCCGGGCCTCGTGCTCGATGCGCAGCTGCAACTGCAGGGCCCGAGCGCCGCGGTGACGATAGACGGCCGCGTCGGGCTGGCGAGCCGCACGCAGGATCTGCACCTGGGCGTCACGCCGACCACCGACCTGGGCGCGGCGTCGCTCGGCTACGCGCTCGTCAACCCGGCGCTGGGGCTGGGCAGTCTGGCCGCGCAGTTTCTGCTGCACGCGCCGCTGGCCGCGCTCACGCGCCGCGAGTACCGTGTCTGCGGCAGCTGGCACGATCCGCTGGTGCACGAGATCGACGCCGCTGCCGGCGCGAAGGCGCCGCCCGAATGCCCCGCAATCGCGATCGGCGCGACCGGCGCCGCGCCGCCGATCACGAGCGCGCGAACACCGCGTCGATGACGCTGCGATTGCCGAACTGGCATTCGCCCTGACCGCCGCCGCCCATGCCTGCCTGCGGCGAGTTCAGGTGGAAGCGGCAGCGCATGCGCTGGTCGCCCGGGCCCTTCAGGTTGGCGACCACCTTGCCCGAATAGCGCGTCGCGAACGCGGAGGAGGGGAACGGTGCGCCCCAGTAGCGCCAGCCCGGCCAGCCGGGGCTCCAGCCGTACCACATCGGGTCCAGCGTGTCGACGCGCGTGGTGCTCGTGATCTGGACGAACGGGCCGTCGAAGACGGCGCCGTCGGGCATCGTTGCCGTCATCGTGCCGGTCACGCCGCCGTCCTTGCTGATCCAGGTGAAGGCCACCGGCGTGTTGTCGGCACGTGTCGTGCCGCTGCCGGTGCCCAACGTCGTGCATCCGCTGAGCGCCGCTGCGACGCAGCCGGCGGCCACCAGAGCCAGGCCGCGCAGGTGCGCCGAACCCGCCGAGTCGCAAGTGTGGTCGTTCATGTGCATCTCCCGTCGAATCTTCGATCGTCGTTCGAGGCGGCCTGCCCCGACTGGCCGAGCGTGCGCGGTCCGGCGCAGGCGCTCATGTCACGGGCGACGCCGGCCGTTGCAGATGCAATCGCGGTGCCGCTTGCCGTGTTTCATCCGTAATGAGGCCGCGGCGTCGAGCAACACTTCAGCACAGGGCGGCGCGCACAGTGAGTGCGACGCGTTCGTCGCGGGCGCGTTCACTGGGCAAGAGGTCGGAACCATGTCTTCGCATCTGCGCAACTCTCTCGTCGTGTTCGCCGTCGCCGTCGTCGCATTCGGTGGCCTGGCCAGCGCACGGGCCGAAGGCCTGTACGTCGGCGGTTCGCTCGGCGCGCCCGACTACCGCAGCAGCATCAATGGCGTCGGCGGCGGCGGAGGCGGCGCCGGGCCGGGGCTCGAGCTGTACGGCGGCTACGAGCTGACGCCGAACTTCGCGCTCGAAGGCGGCTACTTCGACCTCGGGCGCAGCAGCGATGTCGGCGGCACGGCGCGCGCGCGCGGGCTGTACGTCGACGCCATCGGCGGCGTCATGCTGGTGCCGGACTGGTCGCTGCAGGCACGCCTCGGCGTCGCAGAGGGGCGTCTCAGAACCTCGCTCGGCGACGACAACAGCCCGGCTATCAAGCTCGGCCTGGGTGTGCAGTACGACCTGAGCAAGAACACGGCACTGCGCCTGGGCTACGAACACTATCGCTTCACCGACGCCTTCGGCAGCAGGCCCGACGTCGGCCAGACATCGCTCGGCCTGAAGTTCAGGTTCTGAACCACACGCCCGCCACGGC
>JAGWTJ010000206.1 GCA_028869005.1 Burkholderiales bacterium
TGCAGGTCGCGCAGGCCGCCCGGGCTTTCCTTGCAGTTGGGTTCGAGCGAGTACGGCGTGCCTTCGTACTTGACGTGACGCTGCTTCATCTCGAGCGTCTTGGCGCGCAGGAAGGCGGCCGGGTCCATCGCCGCGTCGAAGCCGCGCTGCAGCTGCGCGTGCAGGCGGCGCGCGCCGCACACCAGGCGCGACTCGAGCAGCGCCGTCTGCACCGTGACGTCGCGCGCCGCCTCGTCCAGGCACTGCGCGACGCTGCGTGCCGACGAACCGATCTCGACGCCGACGTCCCAGCAGGCGCCGACGAAGCGTTCGACCGCTTCGCGCGCGATGTCGGAGGCGGTGGCGTCGTCGGGCAGCAGCACGACGACGTCGACATCCGAATGCGGGAACAGCGCCGCGCGCCCATAGCCGCCGACTGCCACCAGCGCGGCGCCGGCCGGCAGTCCGGAGCGCGCCCACAGCTCGGCCAGCGTGGCGTCGACATGGCGCGTCAGCGCGCGCAGCAACTGGCGCGCCGCGGTGGCCGTCGGCCGCGCGCTGCGGAAGTGCTCGATCAGCGCCGTCTTGCGGTCGCGAAAGCGGGCGCGCAGCGTTGCCACGTCCTGCCCGTCGCGGTCGGGGCCGCCGTCGTGCGGCAGGGCGGCCATGCGCTTCTCGCCGTGCGGTCTGGCTGTCGGGGGATGTCGGGCTGTCCGGCTGTCGGGCCGACAGGCCGTCAGGCGGGCAGCGCGGCGACCAGCGTCGTGCCGAAGCCGTGCGCAGCGAACGATGGCGGCGGCGGGCTGCCGGCCGACACCGTGAGCACCTCGTAACCGCCATCGGTGACGAGCACGCTGTGCTCCCACTGCGCCGACAGCGAGCGGTCGCGCGTGACGATGGTCCAGCCGTCGTATGGACGGTTGCCGCGGCGGTCTTCCTTGATGTCGCGCCGGCCGGCGTTGATCATCGGTTCGATCGTGAAGATCATGCCCGGCACCAGCTCGTCGAGCGTGCCCGGGCGCCCGTAGTGCAGCACCTGCGGCTCCTCGTGGAAGCGCGCGCCGACGCCATGGCCGCAGAACTCGCGCACCACCGAGAAGCCCGCCGCCTCGGCGTGGGTCTGGATGGCGTGGCCGATGTCGCCCAGGCGCGCGCCGGGCCGCACCTTGACGATGCCCTTCCACATCGCCTCGTAGGTGATCTGGCTCAGGCGCCGCGCGGCGATGGAACCCTCGCCGACGATGTACATGCGGCTGTTGTCGCCGTGCCAGCCATCCTTGATGACGGTGACGTCGACGTTGACGATGTCGCCGTTGCGCAGCGGCCGGTCGTCCGGGATGCCGTGGCAGACGACCTCGTTGACCGAAGTGCACAGCGACGCCGGATACGGCGGGTAGCCGGGCGGCGCGTAGCCGAGCGTGGCCGGCACCGTCTGCTGCACCTCGACCATGTGGCGGTGCGCGGCCTGGTCGATCTGGCGCGTCGTGACGCCGGGCTTGATGAGAGGCGTCAGCAGATCCAGCACCTCGGAGGCCAGGCGCCCGGCCAGACGCATGGCGTCGATCTCGGCGCCGATCTTGATCGGAATGGGCATCGTCGAATTATCCCATCGCGTCGCCGGTGATGCTTTGCGCGCCTCGTCTCAGGCTCGATCCCGGTGCCGAGCCGGATGGCGGGCGTCTAAACTCCCTGTGCGCCGCGCGCCGTGACCGACAATCGCACCATGGTGGAGTCCTTTTCCTACGATCAGCTCATCGCTTCCGGCGAGGGGCGGCTGTTCGGTCCCGACGCCGGCCGCCTGCCGCTGCCGCCGATGCTGATGTTCGACCGCGTCACGCACATCGACGACGACGGCGGCGCGCACGGGCTGGGGCGCATCGAGGCCGAGCTCGACATCCGGCCCGAGCTCTGGTTCTTCGAGTGCCACTTCCGCGACGATCCGGTGATGCCGGGCTGCCTGGGGCTGGACGCGATGTGGCAGCTGATCGGCTTCTTTCTGACCTGGCTGCGCCTGCCGGGGCGCGGACGCGCGCTGGGCGCGGGCGAGATCAAGTTCACCGGCGAGGTCGGCCCCGACGTGAAGCGGGTGCGCTACGAGATCGACATCAAGCGCGTCATCAAGCGCAAGCTGATCATGGCCATCGGCGACGCGCGCCTGCTGGCCGACGGCAAGGAGATCTACCTCGCCCACGACTTGCGCGTGGGCCTGTTCTCGCGCGCCGGAGGACCGACGTGACGCGCCGGGTGGTGATCACCGGCGCCGGCATCGTCTCGTGCATCGGCAACGACCTGGCCGGCGTGGAGCAGTCGCTGCGCGCCGGACGCAGCGGCATCCAGGCGATGCCCGAGTTCACCGAGCGCGGCCTGCGCAGCCAGGTCGCCGGCCGCCTGCACATCGATCTCGAAGCACGCATCGAGCGCAAGCAACTGCGCTTCATGGGCGATGCGGCGGCCTACGCGCACGTGGCGCTGCACGACGCGATCGCGCAGTCCGGGCTGGCGCGCTCGGAGGTGTCGCACGCGCGCACCGGACTCGTCATGGGCTCGGGCGGCGGCTCGCCGGCGCACCAGATCGAGGCCGCGGACACGCTGCGCAGCAAGGGCATCCGGCGCGTCGGTCCGTACCAGGTCACGCGCTGCATGAGCAGCACGGTGTCGGCGTGCCTGGCCACGCACTTCGGCATCAAGGGCATCAACTACTCGATCACCTCGGCCTGCAGCACGTCGGCGCACTGCATCGGCGCCGCGGCGCAGCAGATCGCGTGGGGCATGCAGGACGTGATGTTCGCCGGCGGCGGCGAGGAACTGTCCTGGGGCATGGCGCTGCTGTTCGACGGCATGGGCGCGATGTCGAGCCGGTACAACGACCAGCCCGAGCGCGCCTCGCGCGCCTACGACGCGAACCGCGACGGCTTCGTCATCGCCGGCGGCGGCGGTGCGCTGGTGCTCGAGAGCCTCGAGCATGCGCAGGCGCGCGGCGCCGCGATCCTCGCCGAGCTGGTGGGCTTCGGTGCCACCAGCGACGGCGCCGACATGGTGGCGCCGTCGGGCGACGGCGCGGTGGCGTGCATGCACCAGGCGATCGACGGGCTGGACGCGCCGATCGACTACATCAACACGCACGGCACGTCGACGCCGGTAGGCGACATGGTCGAGCTCAACGCGATGCGCGCCGTGTTCGGCGACGCGCGCGTGCCGCCGTTCTCGTCGACCAAGTCGCTCACCGGCCATTCGCTCGGCGCCACCGGCGTGCAGGAGGCGATCTACTGCCTGCTGATGCTGCGCGGGGGCTTCGTCGCCGGCTCGATCAACGTCCAGACGCCCGACCCGGCGCTCGGCGAGCTGCCGCTGGTGACGGCGACGCGCGATGCGGCGCTGCGCCAGGTGCTGTCCAACAGCTTCGGTTTCGGCGGCACCAATGCCAGCCTGGTGCTGCGGCGCTGGGACTGAGCGGTCGACCGAGCGGTCACTCGGCGGCTGAAGTTCTGGTCTGTCCACGCCCCGACGAGTCCGAGTAGGGACGGCATGCGCGCGACGCCCTCGAACCTGATCTGCCTGGAGGGCGGCAATGCCCTGTCGGCCTTTCGCGCGGCGGCCTTGCGAGGCCGTCTGCAGGCCGCCGTGCCGCGCGTCGGCGACGTCAGCGCGCGCCACGTGCACTGGGTGGCCTTCGACCAGGCGCCGACGCGCGCGCAGCTCGACGCGGTGCGTGGGCTGCTCGACTACGGCGACGCGACCGTCGCGCCGGGCGGCGGTGAACTCGTCGTCGTCATGCCGCGCCTGGGCACCGTCTCGCCATGGGCGAGCAAGGCCACCGACATCGCACACAACTGCGGCATCGCGGTGCGCCGCATCGAGCGCGTCGTCGAATACCGGCTGACGCTCGAGCGCGGCCGGATCGCCGAGGCGATGGGGCTCACGGCCGACGAGCGCGCCGCGCTGGCCGCGCTGCTCGCCGACCGCATGACCGAGAGCGTGGCCTGGGAGCGCGACGCCGCGGCACGGCTTTTCGATGCGCAGGCCGCGCCGCCGCTCGCGCACGTGGACGTGCTGGGACGCGGCCGTGCCGCGCTGGCGCAGGCCGATGCCGAGTTCGGGCTCGCGCTGTCCGACGACGAGATCGACTACCTCGTCGATGCGTTCGGGCGGCTCGGCCGCAATCCGAGCGACGTCGAACTCATGATGTTCGCGCAGGCCAACAGCGAGCATTGCCGGCACAAGATCTTCAACGCCCGCTTCACGATCGACGGCGCCGAGATGCCGCAGTCGATGTTCGGCATGATCCGCCACACCGAGCAGGTCTCGCCGCAGCACACCATCGTCGCCTACAGCGACAACGCGGCCGTGATGCAGGGGCAGCGCGTGCGGCGCTGGCTGCCCGAGGGCTTCACCAATGCGCCGAAGTACGGCGTGCGCGAGGACATCGCGCAGGTGCTGATGAAGGTGGAGACGCACAACCATCCGACGGCGATCTCGCCGTTCCCGGGCGCGGCCACCGGCGCCGGAGGCGAGATCCGCGACGAGGGCGCCACCGGCCGCGGTGCCAGTCCGAAGGCCGGCCTGACCGGGTTCTCGGTGAGCGCGCTCAGGCTGCCCGGCACCGACGAGCCCTGGGAGCGCGCCGGCGCCGGCAAGCCGGCGCACATCGCGAGCGCGCTGCAGATCATGATCGACGCTCCGCTCGGCGGCGCCGCGTTCAACAACGAGTTCGGCCGGCCCAACCTGGGCGGATATTTCCGCGTCTTCGAGCAGCCGGTGGCCGGCGTGCGGCGCGGCTACCACAAGCCGATCATGATCGCCGGCGGCCTGGGCGCGATCAGCGCGTCGCAGACGCACAAGTTGGCCTTCGCGCCGGGCACGCTGCTGGTGCAGCTCGGCGGCCCCGGCATGCGCATCGGCATGGGCGGCGGCGCCGCGAGTTCGATGGCCGCCGGCGCCAACGTCGCCGCGCTCGACTTCGACTCGGTGCAGCGCGGCAACCCCGAGATCCAGCGCCGCGCGCAGGAGGTCATCGACCGCTGCTGGGCGCTGGGCGAGGCGAACCCGATCCTGGCCATCCACGACGTGGGCGCCGGTGGCCTGTCCAACGCCTTCCCCGAGCTCGTCGACGGTGCCGGGCTGGGCGCGCGCTTCGACCTGACGCAGGTGCCGCTGGAGGCGAGCGGCCTGGCGCCCAAGGAGATCTGGTGCAACGAGAGCCAGGAGCGCTACGTGCTGGCGCTCGATCCGGCGCTGTTGCCGCTGTTCGAGCAGATGTGCGCGCGCGAGCGCTGCCCGTACGCGGTGGTGGGCGTGGCCAGCGCCGCTCGCGATCTGGTCGTCGAGCAGGGCGCGGGCGGCGAGCGCGTCATCGACATGCCGATGGAGGTGCTGCTCGGCAAGCCGCCGAAGATGCATCGCGTGGTCGAGCGCGTGGCGCGCAGCGAGGCGCCGCTCGAGCTCGGCGGCGTCGAGCTGGCGACGGTGGCGCGCGACGTGTTGCGCCACCCGACGGTGGCCAGCAAGCGCTTTCTCGTCACCATCGGCGACCGCACGGTGGGCGGCCTGAGCCATCGTGATCCGATGGTCGGACCGTGGCAGGTGCCGGTGGCCGATTGCGCCGTGACGCTCGCCGACTTCGAGGGCTTCGGCGGCGAGGCGATGAGCATGGGCGAGCGCACGCCGCTGGCCGCGCTCGATGCGCCGGCCTCGGGGCGCGTGGCGGTGGCCGAGGCGATCCTGAACCTGCTGGCCGCGCCGATCGAACTGGCGCGCGTCAAGCTCAGCGCCAACTGGATGGCCGCCTGCGGCGAGCCGGGCGAGGACGCGGCGCTGTACGACACCGTCAAGGCGGTGGGCATGGAGCTGTGCCCGGCGCTGGGCATCAGCGTGCCGGTGGGCAAGGACAGCCTCTCGATGCGCACGCGCTGGAGCGCGGGCGGTGCCGCGAAGCAGGTCACCGCGCCGGTGAGCCTGATCGTCTCGGCCTTCGCCAGCATTACCGACGTGCGGCCCACGCTGACGCCGCAGCTGCAGGCCGGCGATACCACGCTGGTGCTGATCGACCTGGGGCAAGGCAAGCGCCGCATGGCCGGCTCCATGCTGGCCCAGGTGCTGAACCAGTTCGGCGACCGCGTGCCCGATCTCGACGATCCGGCGCTGATCAAGGCCCTGGTGGCCGCGATGAACGAACTGCGCGGCCAGGGCCGCATCCTCGCCTACCACGACCGCAGCGACGGCGGCCTGTGGGCCACGGTCTGCGAGATGGCCTTCGCCGGCCACCTCGGCGTCGATCTGAACGTCGACCTGCTGGTCACCGAGGGCGACGGCATCGCCGACAGCCGCGCCGAATACGGCGA
>JAGWTJ010000014.1 GCA_028869005.1 Burkholderiales bacterium
GGCAGCGGCGCGGGTGTCGAAGTGCGCGCGGCCGGCGGCCATCACGTTGCCCCAGGCCGGCAGATCGGCCGGCAGGCCGACGCCCAGGAACGACAGGATGGTCGCGGCGGCGACGGCCCAGGCGGCGATGGCCAGACCGCGCACGAGCAGCGGCGCCACCAGGTTGGGCAGCACGTCGCGCAGCAGGACACGCCACTCCGACGTGCCCAGCGACAGCGCGGCCACGGCATAGGTCTGGGCGCGCGTCGCCAGCACGATAGCGCGCACGAGCCGCGTCAGACGCGGGATGGCCGGAATCGCCAGCGCCAGCGCGAGTGTCTCGGGGCTCCCGGTCCATGCCACCACCAGCGCGAGTCCGACGACCAGGGCCGGCATCGTCGCCAGGGCGTCCAGCACGCGCGTCAGTACGCCGTCGACACGGGGCAGCGAGCCGGCGACGAGCCCCAGGCCGAGCGCGCAAGCCACGGCCAGCGCGGCGCTGGTGGCCCCGACCTCGAACGCGACGCGCGTCCCGTAGACGACACGGCTGTAGATGTCGCGGCCGGCGCTGTCGCTGCCCATGACGAAGCGCAGCTTCATCGATTCGCCGTCGGCGCTGGTGACGCTGCCGTAGGCGAGCGGCGGCAGATCGAGGCCGGCCGGATCGGCCAGCGTGGGGTCGATGGTGCCCAGCCACGGTGCCGCGAGCGCGATCAGCACCATCACAGCGAGCAGCGCCGCGCCGAGCCGCACCGTCGGGCTGTCGCGCATGCCGCGCCAGACGTCTTCACGGCGTAGTGCTGGCGCGGCCGGGGGCACCGAGGTCGCCGCCGGCACGGACGCGCCGCGCCGGCGCGGGTCGATGGCCGCGCAGGTCAGATCGACCAGCAGCACGACGAGCGCCGAGACGAGTGCCAGGAAGAAGAGCAGTCCCTGCAGGGTCGGCAGGTCGCGCGCCAGCGCGGCGTCGACGGCGAGGTGCCCCAGACCCGGGATCGCGCACACCCACTCGACGACGACGATGCCGCCCAGCAGCAGTCCGATGCCCGGACCGGCTGCGCCGGCGATCGGTGCGGCGGCGTGCGCCAGGGCGTGGCGCAGCAGCACGGCACGTTCCGGCATGCCCCAGGCGCGCGCCGTGCGGACGTGGTCGGCGGCGAGCGCGTCGCGCACTGCGGCGCGCGTGACGCGCGCCAACAGCGCGGCCTGCGCTGCCCCGAGCGCGAGCGCGGGCAGCAGGAGATGGCGCAGCCAGGGACCGGTGCCCGCGCTCAGCGGCCGGTAGCCCTGCGCCGGCAGCCATCCCAGCCGCAGCGCGAGCAGCCAGATCAGCACATAGGCGAGAACGAAGGCAGGCAGCGACAGGCCGAGCAGCGTCAGCCCCGAGAGCGCGCGGTCGAGCCACCCGCCCGGGCGCCTTGCCGCCGCCACACCGGCAGGTAGCGCCAGCGCGCAGGCGACGACGAGCGCCAGCGCAGCCAGCGAGGCGGTCGGCGCGACGCGCGCGCCGATGAGCGCCGTGACGGCTGTCCGGTCGGGGTGGCTGTGGCCGAGTTCGCCCAGCGCCAGATGAGCCAGCCAGACGAAGTACTGGGCCGGCAGAGGCCGGTCCATGCCGTAGGTCTGGCGCACCTGGTCGACCTGCTGGGGCGTGGCGGCGTCCCCCGCCATCATCGCCGCCGGGTCGGCGGGCGCGACGCGCATCATCAGAAAGACGAGCAGCGAGGCAATGAGCAGCAGCGCCAGCGTGGCCAGCAGGCGGCGCGCGAGGAAGGCAAGCATGGGGCGCCGAGTGTGCCTCAACGGGATCGTGGTCCCGACGCCGGAACGCCTGGTGCCGTGAAGGATGCGGGCGTCTGCGGCGAAGCCCGGCGCACCGCGGCGTCTTTCATGTCGTCAGATAGGCCGCGGCCAAGGTGCGCAGGTGCGCGCGCGAGGCTTCGTCCAGATGCGGCAGCAGCAGCGCCAGCGCATGGTAGGCGCCGCGACCGAGCGCCGCGGACGCACGCTCGGGTTCGAGCGCGCGGCGCGGGTCGCGCACGTACTCGTAGCTCAGCCAGTAGCTCAGCACCACCACCATCGCGGTGGCGCAGGGCGCGGCGTCCTCTCCCGTCAGGCGCGCCGCGCCGCTGCGCGCCAGGCCGTCGAGCAGTGCATGCATGGCGCGCGTCTTGCGATGCAGCACGCTCTGGAAATGCGTCTCGAGGCGCCGGTTCTTGCTCAGCAGGTCGTTGAGGTCGCGGTACAGGAAGCGGTAGTTCCAGATCAGCTCGAACAGCATGTGCACGAACAGCCACGCGTCCTCGACGTTCTCGACGCCGTCGGCGCCGGCGAGGATCTGGGCGAGCGCACGCTCGTAGCGGTCGAACAGGCTGTTGATCAGCTCGTCCTTGGCCGGGTAGTGGTAGTACAGGTTGCCCGGGCTGATGTTCAACTCGGCCGAGATCAGCGTGGTGCTGACGTTGGGTTCGCCGAAGCGGTTGAACAGCTCGAGCGTCACCTCGAGGATGCGCTCGGCGGTGCGGCGGGGTTTCTTCTTCTGCGATGCGGCGCTGGCCATGGCGGGCCGATTCTGGCACCCGCCGCCGCGATCCTCAGATGTCGAAGCGCACGCCCTGCGCCAGCGGCAGCGCGCGCGAGTAGTTCACCGTGTTGGTGGCGCGGCGCATGTAGTTCTTCCAGGCGTCGGAGCCCGATTCGCGGCCGCCGCCGGTGTCCTTCTCGCCGCCGAAGGCGCCGCCGATCTCGGCGCCCGAGGTGCCGATGTTGACGTTGGCGATGCCACAGTCGGAGCCGCCGGCGGCGACGAAGGCCTCAGCCTCGCGTAGGTCGTTGGTGAAGATCGCCGACGACAGGCCTTGCGGCACCGCGTTGTGCAGCGCGATGGCCTCGGCCAGCGTGCGGTACTTCAGCACGTAGAGGATGGGGGCGAAGGTCTCGCGGCAGACGATCTCGGTCTGGGCGGGCATCGTGACGAGTGCCGGCGCGGCGTACCAGGCGTCGGTTCCATCGCCGCCGTGGCCGGCGCCATGACCGCCGACGGCGACGCGCTCGCCGCCGCGCACCTGGCCGCCCTGCGCGCGCGCCGTGTCGAGCGCGCGTTGCATCGCGTCGAACGCCGCGCGGTCGATGAGCGGGCCGACCAGCACGCCGTCGGCACGCGGGTCGCCGACGCGCAGCGAGGCGCGTGCGCGCTCGAGACGCGCCACGAGCTCGTCGTGCACGCCTTCCTGCGCGAGCACGCGGCGCGTCGTCGTGCAGCGCTGGCCGGCCGTGCCCCAGGCGCCGAAGGCGATGCCGCGCACGGCGAGGTCGAGGTCGGCCGAAGGCGCGACAACGATGGCGTTGTTGCCGCCGAGTTCGAGCAGACAGCGACCGAAGCGCGCCGCCACGCGCGGCGCCACGGCGCGGCCCATGCGCGTCGAGCCGGTGGCCGAGACCAGCGCCACGCGTGCGTCGTCGGCCAGCCTGGCGCCGAGGTCGGCGTGCCCGATCAGCAACTGCGACAGCGCCGCCGGCGCGTCGGCGCCGAAGCGCGCGCGTGCGCGCTCGAACAGTGCTTGCACCGCCAGCGCGGTGAGCGGGGTCTTCTCACTCGGCTTCCAGAGCACGCTGTTGCCGCAGACGAGCGCGAGCGCGGCGTTCCACGACCACACCGCGACCGGGAAGTTGAAGGCCGTGACGACGGCCACCACGCCCAGCGGATGCCACTGCTCCATCATGCGATGGCCGGGGCGTTCGCTGGCGATCGTCAGGCCGTGCAACTGGCGTGCCAGACCGACCGCGAAGTCGCAGATGTCGATCATCTCCTGCACTTCGCCCAGGCCCTCGCTCGTGATCTTGCCGACCTCGAGCGTCACCAGCGCAGCGAGCTCGGCCTTGTGCGCGCGCAGCTCCTCGGCCAGCAGACGCACCAGCTCGCCGCGCCGCGGCGCCGGCACGTCGCGCCAGGCAACGAACGCCGCGTGCGCGGCGGCGATCGCCGCGTCGGCGCCGGCCGGCGTACTCATGTGCACCCGGCCGAGCGTCGCTCCGTCGATCGGTGAGCGCGCCGCCAGCGTGCCGTGCTGCACGGCGGCAGCGGGGACGCCGAGAGCGGTGAGCAGTTCGAGGGCGCCGGCGTGAACGGTCATGATCGCGATCTCCCGAGCGCGCATTGTCGGCCGGTCGCGGCGGCCCAGGGGCTGCCTACAATCGCGCGCTCCCATGCCCGCGGTCCGTTTCGACAACGTCAGCAAGATCTTCCGCGGCGCGCACGGCGCGCAGGTGCACGCGCTGGACCGGGTCGGCTTCGACATCGAGGCGGGCGAATTCTTCGGCCTGCTCGGCCCCAACGGCGCCGGCAAGACGACGCTGATCTCGGTGCTCGCCGGGCTGGCGCGTGCCACCTCCGGGCGCGTCACCGTGATGGGCCACGACGTGGTCGACGACTTCGCAGCGGCGCGCAAGGCGCTCGGCATCGTGCCGCAGGAGCTGGTGTTCGACCCCTTTTTCAACGTGCGCGAGACGCTGCGCATCCAGAGCGGCTATTTCGGCGTGCGCCGCAACGACGACTGGATCGACGAGCTGCTGGCCAACCTCGGCCTCGAGGACAAGGCGCAGGCCAACATGCGCCAGCTCTCCGGCGGCATGAAGCGGCGCGTGCTGGTGGCGCAGGCGCTGGTGCACAAGCCGCCGGTGATCGTGCTCGACGAGCCGACGGCGGGCGTCGACGTCGAGCTGCGCCAGTCGCTGTGGGGCTTCGTCGCACGCCTGAACCGCGCGGGCCACACGGTGCTGCTCACCACGCACTACCTGGAGGAGGCCGAGGCGCTGGCCGGCCGCATCGCGATGCTCAAGCAGGGGCGCATCGTCGCCCTCGACCGCACCGCGGCCTTGTTGGCGCGCGCCGCGAGCACGATGCTGCGCTTCAAGACCGACGGCGCGCTGCCGCCGGCGCTGGCGGCGCAGGCGCGCATCACCGGCCGCATCGTGCAGCTCAAGGCGCGCGACGCCGGCGAGGTCGAGCGCCACCTGGGCACGCTGCGCGCGGCCGGCGTGCGCGTCGAGGAGCTCGAGATCGGCCGCGCCGATCTCGAGGACGTGTTCATCGAGATCATGCACGGCGCGACGGCGGCGCCGCAGGAGGCGTGTTGAGCCTCGAAGGCGCCGGCACGCTGTTCCGCAAGGAGCTGCTGCGCTTCTGGAAAGTGGGCTTCCAGACCGTGGCCGCGCCGGTGCTGACGGCGATGCTGTACCTGCTGATCTTCGGCCACGTGCTCGCAGATCGCGTGCAGGTCTATCCGGGCGTCGGCTACACCAGCTTCCTGGTTCCCGGGCTGGTGATGATGAGCGTGCTGCAGAACGCCTTCGCCAACAGCTCGAGCTCGCTCATCCAGAGCAAGATCACCGGCAACCTGGTGTTCCTGCTCGTCACGCCGCTCGGTCACCGCGCCTGGTACGCCGCCTACGTCGGCGCTTCGGTCGTGCGTGGGCTGGCGGTCGGCGCCGGCGTGCTGCTGGTCACCGTCTGGTTCGTGCCGCTGCGCATGGCCGAGCCGGCGTGGATCATCGTCTTCGCGCTGCTGGGCGCCGGACTGCTGGGCTCGCTCGGGCTGGTGGCCGGGCTGTGGGCCGACAAGTTCGACCAGATGGCCTCGTTCCAGAACTTCATCATCGTGCCGATGACGTTCCTGTCGGGCGTGTTCTATTCGGTGCACTCACTGCCCGGCCTGTGGTTCGCGGTGAGCCACGTCAACCCGTTCTTCTACATGATCGACGGCTTCCGGCGCGGCTTCTTCGGGGTCAGCGACATCTCGCCGTGGACCAGCCTGGCCGTGGTCGCCGCCGCCTTCGTCGCCGTCGCAACGCTCACGCTGCGGCTGCTGGCCAGCGGCTACAAGCTGCGGCAGTAGCGGCCTGCCAGGGCGCCAAGCCCTTAGCGCGGCGGCCGCGGCGGCGCTGCCGCGATAATCCGCGACCTGCGAAATGCGGAGTCCGTCTTCCATGTTCCCCATCCACGATGCCGGCGACGACAAGCCGGCCAAGGGCGCCGACAAGGCCGAGAAGTCCGACAAGGCCGGCAGCCTCGCCGAGCAACTCGCCTTCAAGTCGCGCTTCGTGCTCGTCTTCGGCGAGATCGACGACAAGCTGGCGCGCGCCACCTGCGAGCGGCTGATCCTGCTGGCGCAGGAGTCGGAGGCGCCGATCCACGTGCTGATCAGCTCGCCCGGCGGCCATGTCGAGAGCGGCGACGCCATCCACGACATGATCCGCTTCGTGCGCGCGCCGGTCACCACGCTCGGCAGCGGCTGGGTGGCGAGCGCCGGCACGCACATCTTCCTGGCCGCGCCCAAGGAGCGGCGGCTCGCGCTGCCCAACACGCGCTTCATGATCCACCAGCCGGCGGGCGGCGCCGGCGGGCGCGCCAGCGACATCGCCATCCAGGCCAAGGAGATCATCAAGACGCGCGAGCGCATCGCGCGCGTGATCGCACGCGAGACCGGACACAAGCTCGACAAGGTGCTCGCCGACATGGAGCGCGACTACTGGATGAGCGCCGAGGAGGCCGTCGCCTACGGCATCGTCGCGCGCGTCGTCGAGCGTCAAAAGGACCTGGGCTGAGGACCACGAAATGGCAGAACCCACCGTCGACGAAGTACGCCGCTACATCGCGGCCGGCCTGCCGTGCACGGCGCTCGAGGTGGAGGGCGACGGGCGGCATTTCTTCGCCACCATCGTCTCCGCCGAGTTCGAGGGCCTGAGTCGCGTGCGCCGCCACCAGCGCGTCTACGCGGCGCTGGGCGATAGAATGCGCGAGCAGGTGCACGCGCTTTCCATGCAGACGCTGACCCCCGCCGAATACGCCGCCGCGTCGACCGAGGCGCAGCAGCCGCCGTCGGCGGCCGGCCTGCACGACGACCACTGAACCCGCGCGGCGGCACGCGCCGCGGCGACGCGTCGGGCGATCTCCTGTGGATCACCCAAGCCTTCCGATGATCACGCTCGCGCTGTCCAAGGGACGCATCTTCGACGAGTCGTTGCCGCTGCTGGCGGCCGCCGGCATCGAGGTGCTCGACGACCCCGAACGCAGCCGCAAGCTGATCCTCGCCACCAATCGCGCCGACCTGCGCGTGGTGCTGGTGCGAGCCAGCGACGTGCCCACCTATGTCAGCCACGGCGGCGCGCACCTGGGCGTGGCCGGGCTGGACGTGCTGCTCGAGCACGACGACGGCCTGTACCGGCCGCTCGATCTGGGCATCGCGCGCTGTCGCCTGAGCGTGGCCACGCGCGCCGACTTCGACTACGCGAGCGCGGTGCGCCAGGGTTCGCGCATCCGCGTCGCCACCAAGTACACGCAGATGGCGCGCCGCCATTTCGCCGCCAAGGGCGTGCACGTCGACCTGATCAAGCTGTACGGCTCGATGGAACTTGCGCCGCTGACGGGGCTGGCCGACGCCATCGTCGACCTCGTCTCCAGCGGCGGCACGCTGGCCGCGAACCGGCTGCTCGAGGTCGAACGCATCATGGACATCTCGGCGCGGCTGGTGGTCAATCCGGCGGCGCTGAAGATCGAACGCGAAACGCTGCGCGCGCTCATCGACGCGTTCGAGCGCGCGGTGCAGGCCAGGGCGTGAGGGCGCGGCCGTGAGTGCGCTGAACATCCGGCGCCTGGCGAGCGCGTCGCCGCAGTTCGAGGCGGGGCTGCGCGAGCTGCGGCGCTGGTCGGCCGCGGCCGACGACGCCATCGAGGCGCGCGTCGGCGCGATCCTGGCCGACGTGCGCGCGCGCGGCGACGCGGCGGTGCTCGAATGCACGGCGCGCCTGGACGGCATCGCCGCCGCGTCGATGGCCGAGCTCGAACTGCCGCGCGCCGTGCTCGGCGCCGCGCTCGACACCATCACTACAGCGCAGCGCCAGGCCCTCGAGGCCGCGGCGGCGCGCGTGCGCCAGTACCACGAGCGCCAGCTCGAGGCCTGCGGCCGCGGCTTCACCTACCGCGACGCCGACGGCACGTTGCTCGGCCAGAAGGTGACGCCGCTCGATCGCGTCGGCATCTACGTGCCGGGCGGCAAGGCGGCGTATCCGTCGAGCGTGTTGATGAACGCCATCCCGGCGCAGGTGGCCGGTGTCGGCGAGATCGTGATGGTGGCGCCGATGCCGGCACGCGGTGGCGATGGCGTGGCCGGCGGGCGCAACGCGCTCGTGCTCGCCGCCGCGCATCTGGCCGGCGTGCATCGGCTGTTCACGATCGGCGGCGCGCAGGCCGTGGCCGCGCTCGCCTACGGCACGGCCAGCGTGCCGCGCGTCGACAAGATCACCGGTCCGGGCAACGCCTACGTGGCCAGCGCCAAGCGGCGCGTGTTCGGCGAGGTCGGCATCGACATGATCGCCGGCCCGAGCGAGATCTGCGTGCTGGCCGACGGCACGACGCCCGCCGAATGGGTGGCGATGGATCTGTTCAGCCAGGCCGAGCACGACGAGCTGGCGCAAGCCATCCTGCTCAGCCCCGACGCCGCCTATCTCGACGCGGTGCACGCCGAGATGGAGCGCATTCTGGGCGCGCTGCCGCGGCGCGACGTGATCCGCGCCAGTCTCGAGGGTCGCGGCGCGTTCGTGCACACGCGCAGCATGGAAGAGGCGTGCGAGCTGGCGAACCGCATCGCGCCCGAACACCTCGAGGTGAGCGCGCGCGAGCCGGCTCGGTGGGAGCCGCTGCTGCGCCACGCCGGCGCCATCTTCCTCGGTGCCTGGACCAGCGAGAGCCTGGGCGACTATTGCGCCGGGCCGAACCACGTGCTGCCGACCTCGGGCACGGCGCGCTTCTCGTCGCCGCTGGGCGTCTACGATTTCCAGAAACGCACCAGCCTGATCGAAGTGAGCGCCGTCGGCGCCGGCCGGCTCGGCCCGGTGGCCGCCGAGCTCGCGTACGGTGAGGGTTTGCAGGCGCACGCGCGCGCCGCCGAACTGCGCCTGGGGAAGAAGGCATGAGCGCGCCGGGCCGCATCCGAGTGCTCATGGCGCAGCGCGAAGCGCGGAGGAGTGTCAGGTGAGCGATCCCGATCTTGCCGAGCGCATCCGGCGCACGATCCGTCAGGACGTGCGCTCGATGCAGGCTTACGCCATCCAGGCCAGCGCCGGCCTGGTCAAGCTCGACGCGATGGAGAACCCGTTCCGGCTGCCGCCCGAGCTGCAGCGCGAGCTCGGCGAGCGGCTCGGGCGCGTGGCCATCAATCGCTATCCCGGCGACCGCGTCGGCGAGCTGATCGCCGCGCTCACCAAGTTCGTCGGCCTGCCCGCGGGCTGCAAGATGATGCTCGGCAACGGCAGCGACGAACTGATCGACCTGCTTGCCGCGGCCTGCGACGTGCCGCCGGCGCAGGCCGCCCGGGCCGGCGGCGCCTCTCCAGGCGACAGCGGCGGCAATGGCGCCATCGCCGGCCCGGCGACCATCCTCGCCCCGCTGCCCGGCTTCGTGATGTACGAGCTGAGCGCGCGCCTGCGTGGCCTGGCCTTCGTCGGCGTGCCGCTCACGCCGTCGTTCGAGCTCGACGAGGCGGCGATGCTGGCGGCCATCGAACGCCATCGGCCGGCGCTGACCTACCTGGCCTACCCGAACAACCCGACCGCGAACCTGTTCGACGACACCGTCGTCGAGCGCATCGTCGCGGCGGTCGGTGCGCAGCACGGCCTGGTGGTGTTCGACGAGGCCTATCAGCCGTTCGCGTCGCGCAGCTGGATGCAGCGCATGGCGGCGCATCCGCATGTGCTGGTGCTGCGCACCCTCAGCAAGTTCGGTCTGGCCGGCGTGCGGCTCGGCTATCTGTGCGGTGTCGCGGCGCTCGTCGACGAGATCGACAAGGTGCGTCCGCCCTACAACGTCGGCGTGCTCAACGCCGAGGCGGCGCTGTTCGCGCTCGAGCATGCCGACGAGTACGCGCGCCAGGCGGCGCTGCTGCGCGCGGCACGTGCCGAGCTCGCGGGCGCGCTGGCGGCGCTGGTCGGCGTGCAGGCATTCCCGAGCGAGGCCAACATGATCCTGGTGCGCGTGAGCGACGCGCGACGCGCATTCGAAGGCATGAAGGCGCGCGGCGTGCTCGTCAAGAACGTCGGCGCCATGCACCCGCTGCTCGAGAACTGCCTGCGCCTGACGGTGGGCACGCGCGACGAGAATGCGCAGATGCTCCGCGCCCTGGAGGAATCACTGTGAAACGCGCCACGACGAGAAAGGCCGAGGTCCGCCGCGACACGAAGGAGACGCGCATCCGGGTCGCGCTCCACCTCGACGGCAGCGGCGTCGCGCGCATCGCCACCGGCATCGGCTTCTTCGACCACATGCTCGAGCAGATCGCGCGCCACGGCCTGATCGATCTCGACGTCGAGGCCACGGGCGACCTGCACGTCGACGGCCACCACACGGTCGAGGACGTCGGCATCGCGCTCGGCATGGCGCTGGCCGAGGCCGCCGGCGACAAGCGCGGCATCACGCGCTACGGCCACGCCTACGTGCCGCTGGACGAGGCGCTGTCGCGCGTCGTCATCGACTTGTCGGGGCGCCCGGGGCTGCACATGCGCGTCGCCTTCAAGAGCGCGGCGATCGGCGCCTTCGACACCCAGCTCGCGCACGAGTTCTTCCAGGGCTTCGCCAACCACGCGCTGGCCACGCTGCACATCGACAACCTCGCAGGCGACAACGCGCACCACCAGTGCGAGACGATCTTCAAGGCCTTCGCGCGCGCGCTGCGCATGGCGCTGGCGATCGACGCGCGCAGTGCCGGCGTGATCCCGTCGACCAAGGGAACGCTGTAGAGAGCGCATGGACACCGTCGCCGTCGTCGATTACGGCATGGGCAACCTGCGCTCGGTGTCGCAGGCGCTGGCGCACGTGGCGCGCGCGGACGGCGTCAAGGTCATCGTCACCGCCCACCCGGAGGACGTGCACGCGGCGACGCGCGTCGTGCTGCCGGGGCAGGGCGCGATGCGCGAGTGCATGCGCGAGCTGGCGGCCTCGGGCCTCGAGCAGGCGGTGCGCGAGGCTGCCGCGCGCAAGCCGCTGTTCGGCATCTGCGTCGGCATGCAGATGCTGCTCGAGCACAGCGAGGAGCAGGACACGGCGGGCCTCGGCCTGCTGCCCGGACGCGTGCTGCGCTTTCGGCTGGAAGATGGTCGCCAGGCGGACGGCAGCCGCTTCAAGGTGCCGCACATGGGCTGGAACCGCGTGCGCCAGCAGCCGGCAGGCCGGCCGCACGCACTGTGGCGCGGCGTGCCCGACGAGGCCTGGTTCTACTTCGTGCACAGCTTCCATGCCGCGCCCGCCGACGCCGGCGATGTCGCAGGCGTTACCGACTACGGGCTGCGCTTTACCAGCGCGCTGGCACGGGATAATATTTTCGCGACGCAGTTCCACCCGGAGAAGAGTGCCGAACACGGCCTCGCGCTGTACCGCAACTTCCTGCACTGGTCTCCCTGACGCGCCCGACCGCAGCTCGCGCAGGCGCGCTTGCCGACAGAGCGACGCGGCACGCGCATCGACCCCCTGGCTCACCCACCCCCGCCCGGCCCGCCCCATGCTGCTGATTCCGGCCATCGACCTCAAGGACGGCAAGTGCGTCCGCCTGCAACAAGGCGACATGAACGCCGCCACCACCTTCGGCGACGACCCGGCCGCGATGGCGCGGCGCTGGCTCGACGCCGGAGCCAGGCGGCTGCATCTGGTGGACCTCAACGGCGCCTTCGCCGGCCGGCCGGTGAACGAGGGCGCGGTCAAGTCCGTCCTGCGCGCCGTGGGCGATCGCATCCCGGTGCAGCTCGGCGGCGGCATCCGCGACCTCGACACCATCGAGCGCTACCTCGACGACGGCATCTCCTACGTCGTCATCGGCACCGCGGCGGTGAAGAACCCGGGCTTCATGAAGGACGCTTGCAGCGCCTTCGGCGGACACATCATCTTCGGCCTCGACGCCAAGGACGGCAAGGTCGCCACCGACGGCTGGAGCAAGCTCACCGGCCACGAGGTGGCCGACCTGGCCAAGAAGTTCGAGGACTACGGCATCGAGAGCGTGATCTACACCGACATCGGCCGCGACGGCATGCTCACCGGCATCAACGTCGAGGCCACGGTGCGGCTGGCGCAGTCGATCTCGATCCCGGTCATCGCCTCGGGCGGCCTGGCGGGCATCGCCGACATCGACCGCTTGTGCGCGGTGGAGTCCGAAGGCATCGCCGGCGTCATCTGCGGGCGCAGCATCTACAGCGGGCAGCTCGACTTCGCGGCGGCACAGGCGCGCGCCGACGAGTTGAGCCGCGCGAGCTAGCAGCTGGCAGCGCACAGCAGGCCGCTCGTCGCCCCATGCTCGCCAAGCGCATCATCCCCTGCCTCGACGTCAGCGGCGGGCGCGTCGTCAAGGGCGTCAACTTCGTCGCGCTGCGTGACGCCGGCGACCCGGTGGAGATCGCCGCGCGCTACGACGAGCAGGGCGCCGATGAACTCACCTTCCTCGACATCACCGCCACCAGCGACGAGCGCGACCTCATCCTGCCCATCGTCGAGGCCGTTGCCGCGCAGGTCTTCATCCCGCTCACCGTCGGCGGCGGCGTACGTACGGTGGCCGACGTGCGGCGGCTGCTCAACGCCGGTGCCGACAAGGTGAGCTTCAACTCGGCCGCGGTGGCCCGCCCCGAGGTCATCCGCGAAGCGAGCGAGCGCTACGGCGCGCAGTGCATCGTCGTCGCCATCGACGCCAGGCGGCGCGCGGGCGACGCGCTGGCCGCGCGCGGCGCGGGCTGGGACGTCTTCACGCATGGCGGCCGGCGCAACACCGGGCTCGACGCCGTCGCCTGGGCGCGCCGCATGGCCGAGGCCGGCGCCGGCGAGATCCTGCTCACCAGCATGGACCGCGACGGCACCAAGAGCGGCTTCGACCTCGAGCTGACGCGCGCCGTCAGCGACGGCGTGCCGGTGCCGGTGATCGCCTCGGGCGGCGTCGGCACGCTCGAGCATCTGGTCGACGGCATCCGCATCGGCGGCGCCGACGCCGTGCTCGCGGCGAGCATCTTCCACTACGGCGAGTTCACGGTCGCACAGGCCAAGTCCTGCCTGGCGCGCGCGGGCATTGCGGTGCGCACGTGAGCGCGGTGCGCGGCGCACGCGCCGCGCGCACCATGGCGACGGGCGAGGTGCGCATCGTCGGCGGCCGCTGGCGCCGCAGCAAGCTCCCGGTGGCCGAGCGTGCCGGGTTGCGGCCCACGCCCGACCGCGTGCGCGAGACGCTCTTCAACTGGCTCGGGCAGGATCTGACGGGCTGGCGCGTGCTCGACGCCTTCGCCGGCAGCGGCGCGCTCGGCTTCGAGGCGGCCTCGCGCGGCGCGGCCGAGGTGGTGCTGCTCGAGCGCGAACCGGCGCTGTGCCGCAGCCTCGAGGCCTCGCGCCTGCGGCTGGGCGGCGACACGATGCGCATCGAGTGCGGCGACGCCCTGACGTGGATGGCGCGCGCCGCGCACGCCGCGTTCGACCTGGTGCTGCTCGACCCGCCATTCGGCTCCGGCCTGCTCGCTACGGCCGTGGCCGCAGCACTGCCGCTGGCCACGCCCGGCGGCTGGCTCTACGTCGAAAGCGGCGAGCCGCTCGCCGAACTGCCGGACGGGCTCGCGAGCCATCGCCGGCTGACCGCCGGTGCCGTGCATGCGCAGTTGCTGCGCCGGCTCGACTGAGCGGCGCCGTCGAAGGCCGCCCGGCGCACCGGGACCGACACGCCGGGTGCGACGCTCGGGCACTGCCACTGGGTCACCGGCGCTCGGGGCGCAGTCGGCCGCTAAACTGACGCCCTTCGCCACGCCGAGGACGCCGACGTGCCCCCAACTTCCCCGCTGATCGCCGTCTACCCAGGCACCTTCGACCCGATGACGCTCGGGCACGAGGATCTGATGAAGCGCGGTGCGCGCCTGTTCGACCGCCTGATCCTCGCGGTGGCCGCCGGCCACCACAAGCGCACCATGTTCACCATCGCCGAGCGGCTCGAGATCGCGCGCGAGATCGCGGCGCCCTACCCGAACGTCGAGGTCACGGCCTTTCGCGGCCTGCTGCGCGACTTCGTGGTCGAGCAAAGCGGCAAGGTGGTGCTGCGCGGCCTGCGCGCGGTCAGCGACTTCGAGTACGAGTTCCAGATGGCGGGCATGAACCGTCAGCTCATGCCGGAGGTGGAGACGGTGTTCATGACGCCGTCGGACCAGTACCAGTTCGTCAGCGGCACCTTCGTGCGCGAAATTGCCGCCCTCGGCGGTGATGTCTCCAAGTTCGTGGCACCCTCGGTGCTGCGGCGCCTGCGGGAGCGCGTCGCGCAATCCGACGAAGAATAGGCTGCGGCACCATGGCGTTGTGGATCACCGACGAGTGCATCAACTGCGACGTCTGCGAGCCGCTGTGCCCGAACGAGGCGATCTCGATGGGCGCCGAGATCTACGAGATCGACGCCGCACGCTGCACCGAATGCGTGGGCCACTTCGACGAACCGCAATGCGCCTCGCTGTGCCCGGTGAGCTGTATTCCCGTCAATCCTTCACACGTCGAGACGCAGGCGCAGTTGCTCGAAAAGTATCGTCGCCTGCACCCGGCGGGCGCGACTTCGCATGGCGGCGGTGCGGATGCGGCTGCAAGTCGTGAAGCGGCTTCGAGCGCGCCTGTTTCGTCGGCGCAAGCGGCGGGCTGACGCGGAATCCGGCCGGCAAGGTCGCCTGCTCGCGCTCGACGGCGCGTCGCTCGGCGGCCAGTTGCCGGGTCAGACGGCGGTCGCGTGCGGCCACGTCGGCCGCCTCGGCCACCTGCTCGGCGCTGCGCGCGTCGGCCACCTCGAGCGCTCGCCCCTCGGCGCAGGGCCGATCGCTGTAGCTGCGGCCGTCGGGGCCGCAGCGGTACACGTCGGCGGCCGGTGCGACACCGGCGACGAACAGCAGCGCGCACACGATGTACTTGCTCATGTCGAGTCTCCCTTCGGTCGAATCGTCGGCGTGATGGGCTCGGCGCCGTCCTGCACGCCGGGGGCAGGCGTGCGCGGCGGCTTGGACCGTGGCGGCTTGGCGTGGACCAGTGCCACCGCGCGTGCCATGTCGCCCGCGATCAGCGCGTCGCTGGCCGTGAGCGAGCGCTCGATCGCCTTGCCGATCGCCTCGCGGTGATCGGGCGAGGGCTTGCGCAGCACGTAGTTGACCACCTCGGCCTTCACGCCCGGGTGGCCGATGCCCAGGCGCAGGCGCCAGAACCCGGTCGTGCCGAGCATCGCCTGGATGTCCTTGAGGCCGTTGTGTCCGGCCACGCTGCCGCCGTCCTTGAGCTTGGCCTCGCCGGGCTGCAGATCGAGTTCGTCGTGCACGACGAGGATCTGCGCCGGCTCGATCTTGAAGAAGCGCGCCAGCCCCGCCACCGACACGCCCGAGCGGTTCATGTAGGTCATCGGCTCGAGCAGCCACACCGGCCCGGCAGGCAGGTTGACGCGCGCCGCCAGCGCCTGATAGGCCCGCTCGGGCACCAGGCGCGCGCCGAGCTTGTCGGCCAGCGCGGCTAGCCACCAGAAGCCGGCGTTGTGGCGCGTGGCCTCGTATTCCGTGCCCGGGTTGCCCAGGCCGACGAAGAGTCGAATCATGGCTGGGCATTATCGGGAGCCCACAAGCGGGCAGGCCTCACCGAAGTGAGGCCTGCCTTGGGGTGAGGCGTCGCGCCCGGCGCACCCCCGGAAAGTGGGAACGCCGCCTGCGGCCTACTTCTTGTTCTGCTTCTCGTCCTTCTTGGGCTTGCCCTTCTTCTCGGGCGCGGCCACCACCGGCGTCGCCGCGGCGGCAGCCTCTTCCTCCTCGGCGCGCGGCAGCGCCACCGAGACGATCACCGGGTCGAGCGTGCCGTGCTTGACGGCCTTGATGCCGGCGGGCAGCTTGAGGTTGCTCGCGTGCAGGCTCTGGCCCTTGACGAGACCCGACAGGTCGATGGCGACGAACTCGGGCAGCTGCGCGGCCAGGCACTCGATCTCGAGCTCGGTGGCGACGTGGCTGACGAGGCACTTGTCGGTCTTCACCGCCGGCGAGTTCTCCTCGCCCGAGAAGTGCAGCGGCACCTTCTTGCGCAGCCGCGTCGTCTCGTCGACGCGCTGGAAGTCCACGTGCAGCACCTGCTGCTTCCAGGGGTGCATCTGGAAGTCGCGCAGCAGCACCTTCTCGACCTTCTCGGCGAGTTCCATCTCGAGGATCGACGAGTGGAACGCCTCCTTCTTCAGCGCGAAGAACAGGGCGTTGTGATCGAGCTCGATCATCTTGGGCGTGCCAGCACCGTAGACGATGCCGGGCACCTTGGCGGCGTCGCGCAGGCGGCGGCTCGCTCCGGTCCCCTGCTGCGTACGCTCGTAGGCGGTGAATCTCATTTCAGCTCCAGTTGAAAAGGCGCCCGCGACCAGGCGCCGTGAAGGGCCGGACGGTCATCCAACCCGCTTCGAAGATCGCCGCGCAGCGGCGGTCTTCTCTACCTCTAGAAATTACTGTTCTGCTCCGCGAACAGGGAAGTCACCGACTCGCCGTCGCTGATGCGGCGGATGGTCTCGGCGAACAGGAACGCCACCGACAGTTGCCGGATCTTGGGGCAGGCCGCGGCGGCCGCGGACAGCGGGATCGTGTTCGTGATCACCACCTCGTCGATCTTCGATGCGGAGATGCGCTCGACGGCGGGACCGGAGAACACCGGATGCGTGCAGTAGGCGAAGACGCGCCGCGCGCCGCGCTCCTTGAGCACCTCGGCGGCCTTCACCAGCGTGCCGGCGGTGTCGATCATGTCGTCCATGATCACGCAGTTGCGGCCCTCGATCTCGCCGATGACGTGCATCACCTCGGCCACGTTGGCCGCCGGGCGGCGCTTGTCGATGATGGCCAGGTCGCAGCCGAGCTGCTTGGCCAGCGCGCGCGCGCGCACCACGCCGCCGACGTCGGGCGAGACCACGAGCAGGTTCGGATAGGCCTTGCTCTTGAGGTCGGACAGCAGCACCGGGCTGGCGTAGATGTTGTCGACCGGGATGTCGAAGAAGCCCTGGATTTGGTCGGCGTGCAGGTCCATCGTCAGCAGCCGCTCGACGCCCACCGTCTCGAGCAGGTTGGCCACCACCTTGGCGCTGATCGGCACGCGCGTGCTGCGCGGGCGCCGGTCCTGGCGCGCGTAGCCGTAGTAAGGGATCACGGCGGTGATGCGGCGCGCGCTGGCGCGCTTGAGCGCATCGACCATGATCAGCAGCTCCATCAGGTTCTCGTTGGTGGGGCTGCAGGTGGGCTGCACGACGAAGATGTCGCGCGCGCGCACGTTCTGGCGGATCTCGACCGTGACCTCGCCGTCGGAGAAGCGCCCGACCGCGGCCTGGCCCAGGTCGACGCCGAGCGTGCTCGCGATCTCGCGTGCCAGCGCCGCGTTGGCGTTGCCGGTGAAGAGAACGGTGTTGAAGAGCACGCTTCGGTCTCGGTTGCGTCGGCCGCGCGTCGGGCCGACGGCTGGAGCGGGGCTAGGGTCGGACGGTTTGGCAGGGGAGGAAGGATTCGAACCCTCGCATGTCGGAATCAAAATCCGATGCCTTGACCAACTTGGCTACTCCCCTACACAGGACGCCCGCCGCTCACGAAGCGGCCAGCGCCCTCGACGCGTCGCCTGCCCGCACCCGGCGCTACCAATGCGCCAGCGGATGCTCGGGCAGACTGCGGCAGCGCCTCGCCGTCCATCGGGGGTGCACGCGCCGGAGATCGTCCAGCGCCTGCGCCACTGTCTCGGGCGACGCGGCCATGCCGCCTAACTCATCCACTCTCGCGAACACCGCACTGCCCGAGCCCGACATACAACTCGCGCCGAACCGGGCCTCGAGCCAGCGTGCGGCCTCGGCCACCTCCGGACAAAGGGCCTCGGCGCTCGGCTGCAGGTCGTTGCGGCCGTACCCCGGGTGGAGCACTGCGTTGTCTTCGAAAGAGCCCGCGAGTATAGCGGCTTCCCCGCTCGCGCCTGCCGGCGCCGAGGTCGGCGCACCGGTTGCGGTACCGGGCGCGACGTGGCGCGCGAGCAGCGGATGCGTGAAGACATCGCGCGTCGCGAGCGCGGCCTCGGGCTTGACGACGAGGTATTCGGCGCCGGCGAGCGCGACCGGCGTGAGGCGCTCGCCGATGCCTTCCACCAGGGCCGGGCCGGCGCCGAGGAAGAACGGCACGTCGGCGCCGAGCGCGACGCCGATCGCTGCCAGCCGCTCGCGCGGCCAGCGCAGGTCCCACAGCCGGTTCAGGGCCAGCAGCGTGCTCGCGGCGTCGGAGCTGCCGCCGCCCAGGCCCGCGCCCCAGGGCACGCGCTTGTCGATCGAGATGTCGGCGCCGAGCGATGTGCCGCTGGCCTGCTGCAGCGCGCGCGCGGCGTGCAGGCACAGGTCGTCGCTCGGCAGCGCCGCGGCGAGATCGTGGCGCGCGAGTCGGGCGTCGCCGCGGCGCTCGAAGTGCAGCCGGTCGGCCCAGTCGATCGGCACGAACAGCGAGCGCAGCAGGTGGTAGCCGTCGGCGCGCCGGCCGACGACGTGCAGGAACAGATTCAGCTTGGCCGGGGCCGGTACGTCATACAGGGCAAGCAGGCTCATGACGCCGACCGCGCCCTCAACCGTCCGCGCGATCGAGTTGCACGCGCAATTCCACCGCGGGCGGCGCGGCTCGGCGCGCGACGATGCGGCCGTCGGCGCGGCGGCTCAGGTCGACGTGCCAGCCGAGTTGATCGAATCCGCTTTCGTTCGCCGTGCTCGGTGCCCCGGGCCAGGCGCGTCCGCCGAGCCAGTCGGGCAGTGCGGCCAGCGGTACTTGCGCGCCGGGCGGGCCGGAGGTGCCGGATGTGCCCAATGCACCGAACGCTCCGATCGCCAGCGCATCGAGATCGGCGAACGAGCGCTCGCCGTCGGCGGTGGCGAGTGTCGCCAGGCCCGGCGCCCAACTCGCGGCGGCGATCTGCGTGCCGAGCGGCGTGAACAGGTGCAGATCACCGCGTGTGCCGTCGCCGCGCAACTCGAAGGCGGCGGTGACGTTGCGCGCCGGCTGCGCATCGAGCGCGGCGACGCTGAGGCTCAGACGACCGGCGAGCCACTCGCCGGACGTGCGCGGTGCGCTGGCGCAGGCCTCCAGCACGGCCAACACGGCCAGCAGCGACGCCATGACCGACGCTCGCAGCGGCCGGCTCATGAGCTCGACCCGCCCGCGCGGCAGCGTCTCACAACTCGACGCGCAAACGCGCCAGCGTCTCGCGCAGCACCTCGTTGCCCGAGTCGCGCGTGCGCGCGTCGCGCCACACGCGCCGCGCCTCGTCCTTCTGGTCGAGCGTCCACAGCACCTCGCCCAGGTGGGCACCGATCTCGGTGTCGGGACGCGCGCTCCAGGCGGCGCGTAACAGCCGCAACGCTTCGCTGCGGTTGCCCATGCGGTATTCGACCCAGCCCAGGCTGTCGGTGATGAACGGGTCGCCCGGCGCGAGTTCGAGGGCGCGCTCGATGAGCGTGCGCGCCTCGGGCAGGCGCTGGCGCCGATCGGCCAGCGAGTAGCCGAGTGCGTTGTGCGCCTGTGCGTTGTCGGGCTTGAGCGCAATCACGCGACGCAGCAGCTTTTCCATCTCGTCCATGTGGTCGATCTTCTCGGCCAGCATGGCCTGCTCGTACAGCAGGTCGGCGTCGTCGGGAAAGCGCTGGTTGGCGGTGGCCAGCACGTCGTGGGCGTCGCGCCAGCGTTTGGCCTCGCGCAGCACGCCGGCCTCGGCCAGCAGCTTGGCACGCGCGTCCTCGGGCCGGCGCTCGGGCACGCGGTGGATGAGGTCGCGCGCCTCGCCGATGCGGCCCTGGCGCGCGAGGATCGAGGCGCGCCGCGTCTGCACCTCGAGTGCGCGCTGCGGATCGTCGATGCGCGTGAGCCACTTCTCGGCACCGGCGTAATCGCCGCGCTGCTCGGCGGCCTGCGCCAGCAGCAGCCAGGCCTGCACGAGTCCGCGGTCGGCCGGCGGCGGTGTCGCCTCGTCGTCGCCCTCGCCCTCGCCCGCGGCCGACGCCGGCGCGGCGGGTTCGCCCGCTGCGCGGCTGCGGTCGGCCAGTTGCAGGTAGTGCAGCAGCGCCGCTTCGCCTTCCTTGGCGTGGCGCAGTTCGAGCTGCAGCGCGCCGAGCGTGAGCCAGGGCGCGGCGTCGTCGGGCTGCTGCCGGGTGGCGATCTCGAGCTGATCGACCGCCTGGGCATAGCGCTGGGCGTCGGTGAGCGCGCGCACATAGGCCAGGCGCATCGCCACCTCGGCCGCGGGTTGCGTGAGGTAGCCGGTGACCAGCGCCTCGGCCTCGGGCCGCTCCTGCATCAGTTCCATGCCGAGCAGGGCCGGCCCGGGCGCCGTGGGTTCGAGTACGGCAGCCTCGCGTGCGAGCGCGAGTGCGCGCGCCGGATCCTTCGCCGCCAGCCACGCGCGGCCGAGCGCGATACGCGCCGGCACCTGCGTCGCGGCGCGGTCGCGGTACGGACGCACCGCATCGTCGACCAGTTGCACCGTCTGCCGCGCATCGGGCAGCCGCTGCAGGAAACGCGGGAGTGCCGCCAGCGTCGCGCCGAGCTCGGCCTCGGGCGTGAGCGCCAGCAGCGTGCGCAGCGGCTCGGCGAGGTCGCCGGGACGGTTCATGGCGACCAGGATCTGCAACTGCGCGCGCAGCGCATCGAGCGACTGCGGCTGCGCCGTGCGCCAGGCGCGCGTGGCGGCCAGCGCCTGTTCTCCGGCGTGCGCGCCGAGCGCGATGTCCACCGCGCGGCGGAACAGCGTCTCGTCGCGAGTGCGCCGCGCGGCGTCGAGGATGACCTCGTAGGCGGTGCCGGCCTCGCCGGCGCGCAACTCGATCTCGCCGATCAGCAACTGGTAGATGAGTGGCGCGTCGAGCGCGGAGTTGAGCGGCGGCGCCGGCTCGGTCGTGGGCGGCGGCAACGGCGTCGCCGCCGCCTGCACCACACCGGCCTGCGCCACGCCGGCCAACAGCGTGACGGCCGCCACCAGGGCGCGCCGCATGCCGCCTGCGGTGCCGAGGGGATTGCAAAGGCGGCGGCGAAGGTCGTTCATCGTGCAGGGACCGGTGTTCGAGTTCATTCTCACATAATGGTTTCATGCCCGAACTGCCCGAGGTGGAGGTCACGCGGCGCGGCATCGAAGCGCCGCTACGAGGCGCGCGCATCCGCCGCATGCGCCTGGGCAAGGCCTTGCGCTGGCCGCTTGGCCGACGGCCCGCGGCGCTGCAAGGGCTGGTGATCGGGTCCATCGTCAGGCGCGGCAAGTATCTGTGGATGCCGCTCGCCGACGACGGCGCGAAGGCCGGCCGGCACGACGCCGGCGGACTGCTGTGGCACCTCGGCATGTCGGGCTCACTCGCCCTGGTGCGCGACGACGCGCCCGTGGGTGCGCACGACCACGTCGATCTGGTCACCGACCGCGGCACGCTGCGGCTCACCGATCCGCGCCGCTTCGGCGCCGTCGTCTACTCGCGCAGCCTCGATGTCGATCCGGCCGCGCGGCTGCTGGCGCGGCTCGGCGCCGAGCCGTTCGATCCCGCGCTGACTGCCGCCACGCTGCATGCGCGGCTGGCGCGGCGCCATGCGTCGATCAAGTCGGTGCTGCTGGCCGGCGACGTGGTGGTCGGCGCCGGCAACATCTACGCCTGCGAGGCGCTGTTCGCCGCCGGCATCCATCCGGCCCTGCGCGCCGACCGCATCAGCCGCCCGCGCGCGGCGCGGCTGCTCGCGGCCTTGCGTACCACGCTCGAGCGCGCGCTGCAGGCCGGCGGCTCGACGCTGCGCGACTTCCACGACGCGCACGGCGCGGCCGGTGCCTACCAGGCCGAGGCCGCCGTGTACGCGCGCGAGGGCGAGCCCTGCCCGAACTGCGCAGCGCCGATCCGGCGTCGCACGATGGGCCAGCGCTCGACCTACTTCTGCGCGCGCTGCCAGAAGCGCTGACGCGGCCGCGTCGCCGGCCGCGAAGGACGCGTCGGCGTTACCCTTTCTTGCATCTGCGCCGACGAGCAGGCGGCGAAATGGGTGGGATTTCTCGCCGGTCGGCGCGGCATGCTGCACTACGATCGCGCCCAGCGAGCCTGGCCCATCCACTCACATGCCCGCCCTTACGCCCGTGCCCGTGCCCGTCCGCAGCGCGATCGCGCACGGCCTCGACATGCTGGCGTCGTGGCGCGACGAGCTCGGTCAGCAGATCAGCGGCCTCGGGCGCCTGCTGGCCGACAACGAACTGCTCGACGACGCGGACGTCGGCACCGTCTCGGCGCTGCGCGAGCGGCTGGCGTCGGACAAGCTGGTGGTGGCCTTCGTCGCCGAGTTCTCGCGCGGCAAGTCCGAGCTGATCAACGCCATCTTCTTCGCCGATGCAGGGCGCCGCGTGCTGCCGGCCACGCCGGGCCGCACGACGATGTGCCCGGTCGAGTTGCGCTACGACGAGGACATGCCGGCGCGGCTGTCGCTGCTGCCGATCGAGACGCGGCTGCGCGGCCTGTCGCTGGCCGAGCTGCGCGGCCGCGACGAGCCCTGGCAGCACGTGCCGCTGGACACGCGC
This sequence comes from Burkholderiales bacterium, assembly GCA_028869005.1. Taxonomy (GTDB): domain Bacteria; phylum Pseudomonadota; class Gammaproteobacteria; order Burkholderiales; family Burkholderiaceae_C; genus Rubrivivax. Next base: position 22,562 of record JAGWTJ010000014.1, read on the forward strand.
GACGCGCGCATGCTCGCCTCGGCGCTGGGCGCCGTCACGCGCACGCAGCGCGTGAGCGTAGAGCAGGCGCGTGCGCTCGGCTTCTGGAGCGACGAGCAGCCGGACGACAACCCGCCGCAGGCGGCCGACGGCAGCGTCGAGGTGCCGGCCTGGCGTCATGCGCTGATCAACTACCCGCATCCGCTGCTGCAGCGCGGCCTCGTGGTCATCGACACGCCGGGCCTGAACGCCATCGGCGCCGAACCCGAGCTCACGCTCGGCCTGCTGCCCAACGCGCACGCGGTGGTGTTCGTGCTTGCCGCCGACACCGGCGTCACCAAGTCCGACCTCGCGATCTGGCGCGAGCATCTGGGCGCGGCCAGCCTCGAGCGCTTCGTGGTGCTCAACAAGATCGACACGCTGGCCGACCCGCTCGCCACACCGCCCGAGGTGGCGGCGCAGATCGAGCGCCAGCGCAGCGATGCCGCGGCCACGCTCGAGGTGCCGCCGGCGCGCGTGTTCGCGCTGTCGGCCCGCGATGCGCTCGCCGCGCGCGTCGAGCGCGGCGCCGATGCCGATGCGCTCGCCGCGAGCGGGCTGCCGCCGCTCGAGCGCGCGCTGGCCGCCGAGCTGCTGCAGCGCCGGCGCGAGCTGCTCGTGCAGTCGGTGCTGGCCGTGGTGCAGCAGTTGCGCGCGTCGGGCACGCGGCGCCTGGCCGACCGCCGCCGCCAGGTCGCCGAGCAGTTGCTCGAGCTGCGCGGCCTGCGCGGCAAGAGCGGCACCAAGCTGCGCATGATGATCGAGCGCGTCGACGCCGAGGCCGCCGAGTTCGAGCGCTGCACCGCGCGCCTGGCCGCGCTGCGCGCAGTGCAGATGCGCATCCTGCGCTCGGTGATGGCGGTGCTCGGCAGCGACGCGCTGCGCGTGGAGGTCGCCGCGATGCAGTCGGCGATCGGCGCCCGGCCCTTCAACCTCGGCGGCCGATCGGCGTTCGCCGCGCTGATGACGCGGCTGCGTGCGGCGCTGGCCCGGGCCGAGGCCCAGAGCGGCGAAATGCGGCAGATGCTCGACGCGAGCTTCGCGCAGCTCAATGCCGAGTTCGGTTTTGCCTTCGTGGTCTCGCCGCTGCCGTCGCTGGCGGCCTACGCCAAGGAGCTCGGACGCATCGAGGACAACTACGGCCGCTACTTCGGTTTCGGCCAGGCCTGGCGCATGGCGACGCCCGGCTTTGCCGAGCAGTTCCGCCGCATGCTGCTGGCCAAGCTGCGCGTGGTGTTCGAGAACGCCGCCGGCGAGATCGAGTTGTGGAGCAAGGCCGCGTCCGGCCAGGTCGAGCTGCAGTTGCGCGAGCGCCGCCGCGCCTTCGCGCGCCGCCGCGAGGCGCTGCAGCGCGTGCAGGGGGCGTCCGACGATCTCGAGCAGCGCATCGCCGAGGTGCAGCAGCAGGACGAGCAGCTGGCGACGATGCACGTGCGCATCGAGCAACTGGCAGCGCAGGCGGAAGCCGGCACGCGACGGCTGTACGACGACACGCCGGCGACCCTCGCGCTCGATCTGCCGCCGCGCCAGCAGGTGGCCTGAAGCGGTCACCCGGCCCCGACCGGCCCGGCTGATCGTTCGTTCGTCCGTTCGTCCGGCCCGCCGGGCTGCCGTGACGCGGCATCATCGCCGCATGAATCGTCTGCTCACCCCGCGTTCATGAGCGCGCCGCCGTCCGACCTGGCGCGCGCCGTCGTGCGCTGGCAGCGCCGCTCGGGCCGCCACGGCCTGCCGTGGCAGGGGACGCGCGACCCGTACCGCGTCTGGCTGAGCGAGGTGATGCTGCAGCAGACGCAGGTGGCCACCGTGCTCGCCTATTACCCGCGCTTCGTCGAACGCTTCCCCGACGTGCGCGCGCTCGCCGCGGCGCCGCCGGACGACGTGCTGGCTCTGTGGAGCGGCCTGGGCTACTACAGCCGCGCGCGCCACCTGCAGCGCTGCGCGCAGCGGGTCGTGGCCGAGCATGGCGGTGCATTTCCGCCGAGTGCCGAGGCGCTGGCGCGGCTGCCCGGCATCGGCCGCTCGACGGCGGCGGCGATCGCCGCCTTCTGCTTCGGCGAACGCGCGGCGGTGCTCGACGGCAACGTCAGGCGCGTGCTGGCGCGCGTGCTCGGCTTCGAAGGTGATCTGGCGGTGGCGCGCAACGAGCGCGAGCTGTGGCGGCTGGCCGAAGCGCTGCTGCCGGCGCGTGACGTCGACGTCTACACGCAGGGCCTGATGGACCTGGGCGCCACGGTCTGCCTGGCGCGCGCGCCGGCTTGCCATGCCTGCCCTCTGGCCGGACAGTGCGTTGCGCGCCGCATCGGCCGCACCGAGGCCTATCCGGTGAAGTCGCGGCGCGTGCGGCGCACCCGCCGCTCACATGCGCTGCTGTGGCTGTCGCAGGGCGGGCGCTGGTGGCTCACGCGGCGCCCCGAGCCGGGCGTGTGGGCGGGTCTGTGGAGCCTGCCGGAATGGACTTCGGCGGCGGCACTCGAAGCCCTGGTGCGCGACTGGCCCGGCCGCGGCGAATGGCTGCCGGCCGTGGTGCACACGCTGACGCACGTCGACTGGACGCTGGAGCCGCTGCGCTGGCAGTTGCCCGCACGCGCGCCGGCGCGGCTCACGCGCGCGCTCGGCGACGGGCGCTGGTTCACGCCGCCGGAGGCACTCGCGCTCGGCTTGCCGGCGCCGGTGCGGCGCTGGTTCGAGGCAGCGGCGGCGGCGCCATCAGGCGCAATCGAACTCGTCGCGGGCTGATCGGTCGACGAAGGGCCGCTCCCGATTCGACTCGCCCCGTCGCGGGACGCACGACGGTCGTCGTCGGCCTGGTCTGCGCTCAGCCGAGCACCACCTTCTTGTCGCGCAGGTAGCCGTCGACGACGGACAGGCGCAGCACCGGATCCTCGAGTTCCATCAGCTTCTGCTTGGCGGCCAGCGGCACCGGCAGCAGTTCGCACCAGCGATTGGCCACCCAGCCGGCGTCGTCGAGCCGGTACGGCGGCGTGAACGGCACCCTGTTGTGTTGCGCGAGTTTGCGGATGGCCTCGGCCAGCGCCTTCACCGTCGGCATCAGCGCGACCCCCGGCACATGCGCCGGATCGGGCGCCATGCGTTCAGCCGGGCCCACCCACAGGCCGTTGCCGCGCTGCACGGCCGCGCCGCGCAGACGAAAACGCGAGCCGCCGCTGCAGCGCAGGTGCAGGATGCCGGCCTGTTCGGCGTCGACCTCGTCGATGTGGGCGAGCACGCCGACCGCCTCGAACTGCACCGGCGGTCCGCCGCCGACGGTCTCGCCGCCCTGGCGCAGGCAGACGACGCCGAACGGCGCGCCGCTGCGCAGGCACTCGCCGACCAGATCGAGGTAGCGCGCCTCGAACACCTGGAGATCGAGCCGGCCTTCCGGAAACAGCACCGTGCGCAACGGAAACAGCGCGAGCGGCTCGGGCAGCGCAGGCTCCGCGGGCAGCGCGGCGGCGGCGTCGCCGCGGCGCGGTGCGCTCATTCGCGCGCGTCCAGCTCGCGGTGGCGCACCAGGGTCGCGCGCTGTCCCTCGAAGCGCCGCGCCAGCGACTCCACCGCATACACCGAGCGGTGCTGTCCACCGGTGCAGCCCAGCGCCACCGTGAGGTAGCTGCGATGTCCCTCCTCGAAGGCGGCGAGCCAGCGGGCGAGGAAATCGTGGATCTGAGCCAGCATCTCCACCACCTCGGGCTGCTGCTCGAGGAAGGCCGCCACCGGCGCGTCGCGCCCCGTGAGCGGGCGCAGCTCGCGCACGTAATGCGGGTTGGGCAGCGCGCGCATGTCGAACACGTAGTCGGCGTCCAGCGGCACGCCCTGCTTGTAGGCGAAGGACTCGAAGACCAGCGTCAGCGCCGACTCGCGCGCGCCGACGAGCTGGCGCACCCAGTTGCGCAGCAGCGCCGGCCGCAGCTCGCTGGTATCGATGACGGTGGACACCTCGCGCAGGTCGGCCATCAACCGGCGCTCGAGCTCGATCGCCTCGACCAGCGCGCGCGTGGCGTCCGAGCCCGCGTGCACGGCACCCAGCGGGTGCGGCCGGCGGGTTTCGGAAAAGCGCCGCAACAGCGCGTCGTTGCTGGCGTCGAGGAACAGCGTGCGCACGGTCATGCCTTCGCCGCGCAGCGCGACGATGAGCGGCACGATCTGCGGTAGCGAGCGAGCGCTGCGCACGTCCACCGCCACCGCGACGCGATGCGTGAAGCGCTCGTGCTCGAGGCGGATGAACTCGCGCAGCAGCTCGGGCGGCAGGTTGTCGACGCAGAAGAAGCCGGCGTCTTCCAGCGCGTGCAGGGCCACCGACTTGCCCGAGCCGGAGATGCCGGTGACCAGCACCACCTCGCGCGGCGTGGCCGTTGCGGCCGGTGCGGGGTGCAGGCTCTCGAGGTGCTCGAGCACCTCGCGGGTGTTGTCCTGGCCTTGTGTCATGCCTTGCGCCCCTTGCGTGCCGGCGACACCGTGGCAGCGACCGAGAGCATCTCCTGCGCGTGCGCGAGGCTGGTGCCCGAGAGCCGCTCGCCGCCCAGCATGCGTGCCACCTCGGCGACGCGTGCCTCGCCGGCCACCGGCGTGACGTCGCTGCGCACGCGGCCGTCTTCCGGCCGCTTGGCGACGACGAAATGATGGTCGGCGCAGGCCGCCACCTGTGGCAGGTGCGTCACCGCCAGCACCTGGCGGTCGCGGCCGAGTTGCTTCATCAGGCGGCCGACCGTCTCGGCCACCGCGCCGCCGACGCCGGCATCGACCTCGTCGAAGATCAGCGTGCCGGCTTCGCCCAACTGACTGGTGGTGACCGCGATGGCCAGTGCGATGCGCGACAGCTCGCCGCCAGAGGCCACCTTGGCCAGCGGCCGCGGCGTGCTGCCGGCATGGCCGGCGACGAGGAACTCGGCCGACTCGAGGCCGAAGGACTGCGGCGCGTCCTGCGCGACCAGCGCAATCTCGAAGCGGCCGCCGGCCATGCCGAGCTGCTGCATCGCCTGCGTCACCGCGGCGGCCAGCCTGGGCGCGGCAGTCTTGCGCTGTTTCGAGACGGCGCCGGCTTCCTTGTCGAACGTGGCCTTTGCCGCGTCGGCGGCGCGCTGCAGGCCGTCGAG
>JAGWTJ010000207.1 GCA_028869005.1 Burkholderiales bacterium
GGCTCGGACACCGGCGGCTCGATCCGCATCCCGGCCGCGCTGTGCGGCCTGGTCGGCTTCAAGAACACGCAGCGGCGCACGCCGCTGGCCGGCGCCTTTCCGCTCTCGTTCACGCTCGACACGGTGTGCGCGATGGCGCGCACGGTGGCCGACTGTCTGCTCGTCGACGGCGTGCTGGCCGGCACGCCGCTCCACGTGCGCGCGCGCAGCGTCGGCGGCCTCGTGCTCGCGCTGCCGCGTACGCTGATGCTCGACGCCCTCGAGCCGCCGGTGGCCGCGGCGTTCGAGCGCACGCTGGCGGCGCTGGCGCGCGCCGGCGCGCGCATCGTCGAGCTGCCGCTCGCGGAGCTGGCCGAGATCGCCGACATCAACGCGCCGGGCGGCTTTTCGGCGGTCGAGGCCTGGGCCACACACCAGGCCGCGATGACCACGCGGCGCGCCGAATTCGACCCGCGCGTGGCGCATCGCGTCGCGCTCGGCGAGGGGGTGTCGGCGGCCGAGTACATCCGCATGCACGAGCGGCGGCGCGACTGGATCGCTCGCGTCACGGCGCGGCTCGAAGGCGTCGACGCTCTCGTGTGCCCGACGGTGCCCATCGTCGCGCCCGAGATCGCGCCGCTCGTCGCCAGCGACGACGCCTTCTTCCGCGCCAACGGCTTGCTGCTGCGCAACACCTTCGCCATCAACTTCCTCGACGGCTGCGCCTTCTCGCTGCCCTGCCACGCGGCGGGCGAGTTTCCGGTCGGCCTGATGCTCGCGGCGCCGGGCGGCGGCGACGCCGCCCTCGCCGGCGTCGCGCTGGCCGTCGAGGCGCTGCTGGCGCGCGGTCGATGAGCGACCGCGCCGCCGCCCGGCTGCCAGCGGGTCGCCGGTGACCTTGCGCCTTTTCGTCGCGCCTGGCCAGGCGCCACTGGCGAGCGGTGCCACGCTCGCGCTGCCCGAGGCTGCGACGCGTCATGCCCAGGTGCGGCGCGTGCAGCCGGGCGATGCCCTGGTGCTGTTCGACGGCAGCGGCGTGGAGGCGCGGGCTACGGTGCAGGTCGTCGGCCGGCGCGAGGTGGGCGTGCGCATCGAGGCGGTGCGCTCGGTCGATCGCGAACTGCCGCTGGCGGTCACGCTGGCCGTCGGCATGCCCGCCAACGAGCGCATGGACGCGCTGGTCGAGAAGGCCACCGAGCTCGGCATGGCGGCGCTGCAGCCTCTCGTGAGCGAGCGCTCGGTGCTGCAGCTCGAAGGCGAGCGCGCCGCGCGGCGCCGTGCCCATTGGCAGGCGGTGGCGGTGGCGGCCGCCGAGCAGTGCGGACGCACCCGGGTGCCGGCGATCGCGCCGGTGCAGGAGGTCGGTGCCTGGCTGGCGGCGCTGTCGGCTGCGCCGTCCGGCCAGGGCGCGACGTCGCCGGGCCCGCGACCTGAGATCGAGCAAGGGGGTGACGCGGCACCGGCCGGCGCGGGCGGGCGCTGGCTGCTGAGCGCACCCGATGTCGATGTGGCGACCGCGCCGCACGGCCGCGAGCGGGATCGTGATGTGCACGTGGCGGGGCGACGCGACAGTCTTGTCGATGCCACCGCCGCGCTGGCTGCGCTCGGCTCTTGCCGCCGGCTCGTCGTGCTGAGCGGCCCCGAAGGCGGCCTGACGCACGCCGAGCGGGCCGCGGCATGCGCGCGCGGCTTCATGCCGGTCGGCCTGGGGCCGCGCGTGCTGCGCGCCGACACCGCGCCGCTGGCGCTGCTCGCATGGCTGGGGTTGGGCAGGCACAGGCACACAGCGCCTTGAACGGCGTGCGGCTGCGCGTTGCAGCCGAGGCTGCGCGCCCGCAGAATCGATGCTCTCCAACCATGTTCCAGGAGGAACCGATGGGTCTACTCGATTCGCTCATCGGCGCGCTGGGCCAGGGCGGCGGCGGGGCCAATCCGCAGGCCGATCTGCTCAACGCCATCGTCGGCATGCTCGGCCAGGGCGGCGGCCAGGCCGCGGGCATCGGCGGCTCGGGCGCAGGCGCTGGCGGAGCGTCCGCCGGGCTCGGCGGCCTCGCCGGCCTGGTCGAGGCCTTCGCGCGCAACGGCCTGGGCCATGTCGCCGGCTCCTGGGTTGGCACCGGGCAGAACCTGCCGGTCTCGGCCGACCAGCTGACCCAGGTGCTCGGCAGCGAGCGCATCGGCCAGATGGCCAGCCAGCTCGGGCTGAACCAGGGCGATCTGCTCGGCCAGCTCTCGCACATGCTGCCGCAGGTGGTGGACAAGCTCACGCCGCAGGGCCAGGTGCCGCAGGGCGATCTGGCTTCCGCGCTGGGCGGCGGCGAACTCGGCAACCTGCTCGGCGGGCTGCTGCAGCACTGAGGGGGTTTGCGCGAGACAAGCTCGCCGTTCCCGCACGAAGGAACATCGCACTCGAGCTTTGACGCCGCGTCGTCGACGACGCCGACGGCTGGCGCCGAGGCGGCCGGCGCGCGCCCCGTTCGGCGCCCCCGGCGTGTCGGCGATCCGCTCGCCGTCTAGCGCTCGCGGATGCGGATGAACGCCGCCGCCGCGAACGACGGCAGCGTGGCGAGCAGGCACCAGACGAAGAAGCCGCGGTAGCCGAGTTGCTGCTGCAGCCAGCCCGACCACATGCCGGGCAGCATCATGCCGAGCGCCATGAAGCCGGTGCCGATCGCGTAGTGCGCCGTCTTGTGCGGGTTGTCGCCGTCGGGCCCGGCGGCGACCTGCAGCAGATAGACCATGTAGGCCGTGAAGCCGAAGCCGTAGCCGAACTGCTCGACGGCGACGGCCGCGCTCACCAGCACGAGCTGCTGCGGCTGCCAGGCGGCGAGCGCCACGTACAGCGCATTGGGCAGGTGCATCGCGAAGACCAGCGGCCACAGCGCCCGCCGCAGCCCGACCCGGCCGATGAACCAGCCGCCGAGCAGCCCGCCCGCGGTGAGCGCGGCGACGCCGAAGCTGCCGTAGGCGATGCCCACGTCCTGCGTCTTCAGCCCCAGTCCGCCGGCGGCGAGCGGATCGAGCATGAAAGGCGCCACCAGCTTGAGCAACTGCGCCTCGGCGAAGCGGTACAGCAGCAGGAAGGCGAGCACGCGCACGATGTCGGCGCGGCGAAAGAACGCGGCGAAGACGCGCACGAAGTCGGCCATGAAGCCCGGTGTGCGAGGCGCGGCCTGGTCGCTCGCCGGCCGCGGCAGCGCCCAGGCGTGATAGAGCGCCGCGGCAGCGAAGAGCGCGGCCACGACCGCCATCACCGCCATCCAGGCCGCCGCCATGCGGCCGTCGCGCTCGTAAAGCAGCCCGGCGAGCACCACCAGGCCGCCCTGAGCGCCGATCATCGCCAGCCGGTAGAAGGTGCTGCGCACGCCGACGTACGACGCCTGCCGGCGCTCGTCGGGCAGCGCCAGCATGTAAAAGCCGTCGGCCGCGATGTCGTGCGTGGCCGACGCGAACGCCATCAGCCAGAAGAGGGCCAGCGTGAGCTGGAACCAGCGCGGCGAGGGCAGCGCCAGCGCCACCAGCGCCAGCGCGGCGCCGACGGCCAACTGCAGAGCGACGATCCAGCGCCGCTTGCGCCCGACGAGGTCGACCAGCGGGCTCCACAGCGGCTTGATCACCCACGGCAGGTACAGCCAGCTGGTGGCCAGCGCGATCTCGGCGTTGCCGACGCCGAGGTTCTTGTACATGACCACCGCCAGCGTCATGACGGTGACGTAGGGCACGCCCTGCGCGAAGTACAGCGTCGGAACCCACGCCCAGGGCGAGCGTGTCGCGGCGGTGCTCATGGCGGCAGTATCGGCGCCGCACCCGGCACCCGAGGGTGTGGCATGCCGTGGCTTTCCCGGATGGGCGCCGGGGCCACTCCTTGCGACACTCGTCCGGCTGCCACTGCGGTGGACCGGCCCGGCGTGTGGGCGAGTTGCGTGCTGGGCCGCCTGTGCGCACAACAACCGAGGAAGATTCCGAAGATGAAACTCCAGACCCTGGTCGGCTGCCTGGCCGTGCTCGGCTTCGCGACGCATGCGCTGGCCCAGGACGCGCAGCGCGTCGAAGTCACCGGTTCGAGCATCAAGCGCCTGTCCGACGAAGGCGCGCTGCCGCTGGAAGTGATCACGGCCGACCAGATCCGGCAGCGCGGGCTCACCAGCGCCGAGGACGTGCTGCGCTCGCTGTCGGCCAACACGTTCAACGCCAACAACGCCGTCTCGAGCAACAGCGTGTTCGGGCAGGAAGGCGACCGACTGGCCGGCGGCGGCGCCTATGCCAACCTGCGCGGCCTCGGGCCGACGGGCACCTTGGTGCTGCTCAACGGCCGACGCCTGGCGACCCAGGGCACCTCCGGCACGGCGGTGGACCTGAACGCGATCCCGATGGACATGATCGAGCGCATCGAGGTGCTCAAGGACGGCGCGTCGGCCATCTACGGCACCGATGCCATCGGCGGCGTCATCAACTTCATCCTCAAGCGAGAGTTCCGGGGCGTGCGCGTCGGCGCCACCTACAGCACGCCGATGCATTCCGGCGGCGGCCAGCAGCGCCAAGTCAACCTCTCGGCCGGCTTCGGCGAGCTGGCGACGCAGGGCTTCAACGTGATGGCCAGCATCACGCACAGCGACAACACCATCCTGCGCGGCATCGACCGCAACTACGCGCGCGGCTACCAGCCCGATCGCGGGCTGGCGCCGGACACCTCCAGCTCGCCCTACTTCGCCAACATCCTCGGCCAGGCCAATAGCGCCCTGCCGACGGCCGGCACGACGGTGGGCGCCGCCGATGCGGCCAAGTACACGGTGATCAACGCGCTGGCCATCACCGGCCAATGCGACGCGGTGCCGTTCGGCGTGAGCCAGCTCGCCAACCCGACCTTGCTCTCGGGCCTGGGCTACACCGCCGCCAACAGCACCTACCGCTGCGGCACCGATTACGGCCGCCAGTACATGCTGACGGCGCCCAGCCGCACCACCAGCGGCGTGTTGCGCGCGAACTTTGCGCTCGGCAAGGACGCCACCGGCTTCGTCGAATACGTCGGTTCGCGCTACTACTCGCGCGGCGAGTTCACGCCCTACCAGTTCAGCACCACCTCGCTGCCGCAGAACGCGGTGGTCAACGGCGTCACCTATCGGACCGGCGCCAACTATCCGGTCGGCGGGCCGTACTACGTCGACATGAAGGCGCTGTATGGCGTCAACCAGTTCGACCCCACGAAGTCGATCGCCTACCGGCTGCGCATGTGGGACTGGGGCTACCGCACGCTGGGCAACCAGTCGTCCAACGACCGGCTCACCGCCGGTGTCGAAGGCAGCTTCGGCGCCTACGACTACAAGGTCTCGCTGGCGCGCGGCAAGGCGTCGGGCTACCAGGAGATGATCGACGGCTACGCCGACACCAACAAGCTCGTCGCGCTGCTCGCCAGCGGCCAGTACAACCCCTTCCTGATGCCCGGTCAGGCGCAGACCGCCGCGGCGATGGCCGCCGTCGACGCGACCAAGGTGCACGGCCGGCTGGCCGACGGCAGCACCCAGGTCGACCAGTTGCTGGCCAACATCAGCGGCCCGCTGACGAAGCTGGCCGGCGGCGACCTCGCGTTCGCGCTCGGCACCGACCTGCGGCGCGAGTTCTACGGCTACAGCGGCACCCAGACCTACAACTGCGTGTCGACCTTCTCCGTCGCCAACCTGCTGCTGCCCAACTCCGTCATGGGCTGCCCGGGCAACGCCCAGGCGCCCGATACCTGGCGCGACGTGCAGGCGCTGTACGGCGAGCTGCTGGCGCCGGTGACGAAGAGCCTCGAGCTGAACCTGGCGGTGCGCTACGACCACTACCAGCGCATCGGCAGCACCACCAATCCCAAGTTCAGCTTCAAGTTCACGCCGCTGCAAAGCCTGCTCGTGCGCGGCTCGTACAGCACGGGCTTCCGGGCGCCGACGCCGCAGCAGCTCAACCTGGGCTCGGTGCAACTGGCCACCACAGGAACGTTCCCCGACCCGGTGAAGTGCCCCAACCCGGTGGGCAACAACGACCCCTCGTGCCAGCTCAACAGCATCCCCTACCTGTCCGGTGGCAACCCCAACTTGAAGCCGGAGAAGTCGCGCCAGTCGTCGCTGGGCATCGTGTTCGCTCCCCTGCCGGGCCTGCAGGCCTCGGTCGACTACTGGGAGATCAGGATGACCGACCGCATCCACAACCTGACGCCGACGCAGGAGCTGCAGTACTACCCGGTGTTCGCCCACAACTTCCAGCGCGACGCGGCCGGCAACATCACGCTGATCCAGGCCGGCTGGATCAACGCCGGCGGCAGCATGACCAAGGGC
>JAGWTJ010000208.1 GCA_028869005.1 Burkholderiales bacterium
GGCAGCACCGCCGGCACGATGACGGCGCGGCCCAGCCAGGCCTCGGCGCCGGCGCCCGCCGCCACCACGCGGCCGCTGATCTCGTGGCCCAGCGCCAGCGGCAGCGGCTGGTTGGTGCGCACGCCGTCGTAGTAGTAGCCGAGGTCGGTGTGGCACACGCCGCAGCCGGCGATGGCGACGACGACCTCGCCGGCGCCCGCATCGGCGTCGAAATCGGCGCGCACCAGCGGCGCGCCGGGGGCGGTCATCAGCCAGCGGTGGGCGGCTATGGGCATCACGCGATCCTTCTCTCGCCTGGGGCGATTCGACAACGCTGCACGCGGCTTCGGGTCCCTCTTCCGACGATGCCCGCCCTATTCAGCGCACGGCGATCGGCCTCATCTGTATTCCGGTACCCGAATACCAGTTTTCCCGTATTCTCCGGTGTCGGCGTCGGATTTCCTTGATCTGGCGCAGGGACGCGCGCCGCCGCCGGCGTTTCACTGGCGGCCCGTGAATGCAACGGAGTGAACCTTGTCTTCGACTTCCGTCCCACCGGCCGCTAGCCCTGCAGTGCAGGGTCCGTCCGGACCCAGCTTTTCGCTCGCCGTCGCCGGCAGCGGCGGCGCCGGCGTCATGACCGCCGGCACGCTGCTGCTCGATGCCGCGGCCGGCGCCGGCCTGTACGGCCTGATGGTGCGCACCAGCGGCCCGCAGATCCGCGGCGGCGAAGCCGCCGCGCTGCTGCGCCTGGGACCGGCGCCGCTGGCCACGCTCAGCGACCGCTTCGAAGTGCTGCTGGCCATCGACTGGCAGAACCTGAACCGCTTCGCCGACGAGATCCCGCTCGGTCCGACGAGCCTGCTGGTCGGCGACAGCGAAGCGGGTGACCCGCCCGAGGCCTTGCGCGCCAGCGGCGCCCGCGTCGTCAGCTTCCCGTTCAAGCAGACCGCCAAGGAGGCCGGCGGCGCCTGGGTTAACATGGTGACGGCCGGCGTGGCGGCCGGACTGTGCGGCGTGCCGCTGGCCGCGCTCGAGGCGGCGCTGGCGTCGAGCTGGAAACGCAGCGCGCACGCGCTCACGGCCAACACCGAAGCGCTGCGCCGCGGTTTCGCGATGGCCACGGCGCTCGACGGCGCCAAGCCGGCGCCGCTGGCCGCAGCGAGCCCGGCGGCGGTGGCGGCGCGCTCGTCGCGCTGGCTGATCTCGGGCAACGAAGCCACCGGCTTCGGCGCGCTGCGCGGCGGCGTGCGCTTCGTCGCCGCCTACCCGATCACGCCGGCCACCGAGGTGCTCGAGTGGATGTCGCCCGCGCTCACGCGCGTCGGCGGCTCGCTGCTGCAGGCGGAGGACGAACTGGCGTCGATCAACATGATCATCGGCTCCTCCTACGGCGGCGTGCCTTCGCTCACCGCCACCGCCGGCCCGGGCCTGGCGCTGATGACCGAAGGCATCGGACTGGCCGTCGCCGCCGAGATCCCGATCGTCATCGTGGACGTGATGCGCGGCGGCCCGTCGACCGGCATCCCCGCCAAGAGCGAGCAAAGCGACCTGTCGTTCGCCGTCGAGGGCCTGCACGGCGACGCGCCGCGCCTCGTGCTGGCGCCGAACTCGATCGCCGACTGCCTGCGCACCAGCGAATGGGCGGTGCAGTTGGCCGAGGCGCTGCAGGCGCCGGCGATCCTGCTCACCGACCAGTTCATGGGCCAGTCGCGTGCGGTCATCGACCGCCCAACGCACGCGGTGCAGCCGGCGGTGCGCCTGACCGCGGCGCCGAACGCCGAGAACTACCGCCGCTACGCCGACACGCCATCGGGCATCTCGCCGATGGCGATTCCCGGCAACCCCGGCACCACCTACACCGCCGACGGCCTCGAGCACACCGAGCGCGGCATTCCGAGCAGCGGCGCCGCCGACCACCGGCGCCAGCTCGACAAGCGGCTGCGCAAGCTCGAGGCGCACGACTACGGCGCGCGCTGGGCCGACATCGAAGGCGACGCCGAGCTGGCCGTCATCACCTTCGGCTCGACCACCGGCGCGGTGCGCGAGGCGCTGGCGCGCGTCGCCGCGCAGGGCCTGGCACTGCGCCTCGTGTCTTTGCGCCTGCTCGCGCCGCTGCGCACCGAGGCGCTCGAGCAGGCGCTGGCCGGCGTGCGCCAGGTGCTGGTCGTCGAACAGAACCACGGCGGCCAGTTGCTGCGCTACCTGCGCAGCCGCTGCGACCTGCCGGGCCGCGCGCGCGGACTGCACCGTCCGGGCCCGCTGCCGCTGCGCCCCGGCGAGCTGGCTGCGGCCTTCACCGACTGGGCCCAGTCCGTCGGTTCACCCCGGAGCGTCGCGGAGGCCAACGCATGAACGACCCCCACATCCCCGACGCGCTGAGCGCGGCCGACTACAAGTCCGACTACAAGCCCGTGTGGTGCCCGGGCTGCGGCGACTATTCGGTGCTGGGCTCGCTGACCAAGGCGCTGGCCATGCTGCAGTTGCCGCCGCACGAGGTTGCGGTGGTGTCGGGCATCGGCTGCAGTTCGCGCCTGCCGGCCTACACCAAGTGCTACGGCTTCCACGGCGTGCACGGCCGCGCGCTGGCCGCCGGCGCCGGGCTCAAGGTGGCACGGCCCGATCTGACGGTCGTCGTCACCGGCGGCGACGGCGACGGCTACTCGATCGGCGGCAACCACTTCATGCACGCCTGCCGACGCAACGTCGACATGACCTACATCGTGATGGACAACCACGTGTACGGCATGACCAAGGGCCAGGCCTCGCCCACCACCGAGCCCGACTGGGACAACAAGCTCACCCCCGGCGGCACCGGCGTGCGCGCCTTCCATCCGCTGGTCGTGGCGCTGGCCTCGGGCGTCAACTTCGCCGCGCGCGCCTTCGCGGGCGACCCCAACGGCACGGCGAAGATCATCGCGCAGGCGATCCGCCACCCGGGCTTCTCGTTCGTCGAGATCCTGAGCCCCTGCGTCACCTTCCGCCCCGAGCAGCGCGAGTGGAAGAACTTCGTGCATGCCGCACCGGTGGCCGAGACCGACGATCCGGCACGCGCGGCGCGCCGCATCATGACCGACGATGGCTTCAACATGGGCGTGCTGTACGCCGGCTCGCGCCAGGTGTACGAGCGACTGCCCAACGTCAGCGCCACGCCCGCCGACCTCGAAGCGGAGTTCGCATTGTGAGCACCCCGAAACCCGTACAGACGATCCACGACCTCATGGTGCAGGCGCTGGCCATGGAGCGCGAGGCCGTCGATCGCTACACCGAGCTGGCCGAAATGATGGCGATGCACAACAACAACGAGGTCGCCGAGCTGTTCCGCAAGATGGCCGGCTACGAGCAGTTGCACGTGCAGCACATCCTGAAGGACATGGGCTGGAGCGCCGACAGCGCACCACTGCCGCCCGAGGGCGCCTGGAGCACGACGGAAGCGCCCGAGGCGGTGCCGATCGACGAGATGCACTACCTGATGCACCCCTGGCACGCGCTGCAACTCGCCCGCGCTGCCGAGCAGCGCGCGGTCGAGTTCTTCGACGGCCTGGCACGCCAGGCCACCGACGCCGAGATCCGCGGCGCCGCCGAGGAGATGCGCGCCGAGGAAGTCGAACACGTCGGTCTGATCGACGCCTGGCTCGCCAAAGTGCCCAAGCCCGACGCCAACTGGGCCGAGGATCCCGATCCCCCACGCTACGAGGACTAAAGCCACATGCAAGCACTACTTCCCGACGGCTGGAAGCCGCCGATCGGCTACGCCAACGGCATCGAGGTCGACGCCGGCCGCATCGTCTTCGTCGCCGGTCAGGTGGGCTGGAACGCCGAGCAGATCTTCGAGTCCGAGGACATCGTGCCGCAGTTCCGCCAGGCGCTGCTCAACATCATCGCCGTGCTGGCCAAGGCCGGCGCCAAGCCGCATCACATCTGCCGCATGACCGCCTACTGCTGCGACAAGCCGGCCTACATGGCGGCGCGCAAGCAGCTGGGCGGCATCTGGCGCGAGCTGATGGGGTCGCACTACCCGGCGATGAGCATGATCTTCGTCGTCGACCTGCTGGACAACCCGGGCAAGATCGAGCTCGAGGCGACGGCGGTGCTGCCGCGCCAGGGCTGACAGAGCGCCACCGCCCACCATGCTCGAGATCGTCATCCAGGGCCGCGGCGGCCAGGGCGCGCAGACCGCGGGCAACCTGCTGGCGGCGGCCTACTTCGCCGCCGGCAACGAGGTGCAGTGCTTCGCCAGCTACGGTGGCGCACGCCGCGGCACGCCGGTGAGTTCGTTCCTGCGCGTCGACAGCCGTCCGGTGCGGCTGCGCTGCGACATCGAACGCGCCGACGCCATCCTGTGCTTCGACGCCAGCCTGCTCGCGCCGCCGCTGCTCGCCTGCGCCGACGCCGACACGCTGATCGTCGTCAACTCGAGCCTGGCGCCGGCCGACTTCGCACGCACGCAGCCCGGCCGCCACGTGCTGCCGGTGGACGCGCTGGCCATCGCGCGCCGCCACGGTCTGGGGCGCATCGTCAACTCGGCCTTGGTCGGCGCGCTGGCGCGCGCCGTCGGCAGCCTGCCGCGCGAAGTGCTGCACGCGGCCATCGCTGAAGGCTCGCCGCGACTGCAGCAGGAGAACGTCGCCGCCTGCGACGAAGGCTGGCAGCACGCCGAGCGCCTGCTGCGCGAGGAGGCGGCGCGATGAACGCACCGATGCCGACCGCACCCGCGGCGCCCGCAGCACCCGGGGCACCCGCGGCACCCATGCTGGTGCCGCCGACCTGGACCACCGGCTCCACCACCGTCTTCAAGACCGGGACCTGGCGCGCCTCGCTCGCGCGCCACATCGCCGCGCCCGCGCCGTGCCATCAGGCCTGCCCGGTGGATGGCGACATTCCCGAGTGGCTGGGCTTGGCGCGCAAGCAGGACTGGCGCGGCGCCTGGGACGTGCTGGTGCGCCACAACCCGTTCCCGGCGATCACCGGGCGCGTCTGCCACCACCCCTGCGAGTCGGCCTGCAACCGCGCGAGCTACGACGAAGCGCTGTCGATCTGCCGCATGGAGCGCTATGTCGGCGAACGCGCGCTGGCCGTTGGCTGGCAGTTCACGCCTGCGCAGCGCGAGCGCACCGGCCATGTCGCTGTGATCGGCGGCGGCCCGGCCGGGCTGTCGGCGGCGTTCCAGTTGCGCCGCCGCGGCTGGCGCGTGTCGCTGTACGAAGCCACCGGTTCGCTCGGCGGCCTGATGCGGCACGGCATTCCCGGCTACCGCCTGCCGCGCGAGGTGCTCGACGCCGAGATCGCACGCGTGCTGGCGCTGGGCGTCGAGGTGCACCACGGTGTGCGCATCGACGAGCCGCAAGCCTTCGCCGCGCTGCGTGCCGCGCACGACGCGGTCTTCGTCGCCACCGGCGCAGCGCGCCCGCGTGCGCTGCCGCAGCTCGACGCCAAAGCGACATGGTGGATGCACGGCGCCGAGTACCTGGCCGCCGCCAACGCCGGCACGCCGCCGCCGCTGGGCCCGCGCGTGCTCGTCATCGGCGGCGGCAGCGCCGCCATCGACACCGCGCGCAGCGCGCGCCGCGCCGGCCATGCGGTGACACTGCTCGCACTCGAATCGCGCGCGCAGATGCCGGCGCAGCACGAGGAAGTCGACGAAGCGCTCGAAGAAGGCGTGACACTGATCGACGGCGCCACGCTCGAGCGCGCCCAGCTCGGCGCCGACGGCCTGCGCCTCGAATGCTCGCGCGTGCGCTTCGTGCCCGGTGCCGAACGCGGACGCTTTCGCATCGAGCCGATCGCCGCCAGCGCGTTCACGCTCGAGGCCGACGCCGTGGTCGTCTCGATCGGCCAGGACGCCGACCTCACGCCGTTCGGCGACGTGTTCGCTGCGCGCGGTAATCTGATCGCCGCCGATCGCAGCGGCCGCACCGCGAGCGACGGCGTCTGGGCCGGCGGCGATGTCGCGAGCCTGGGCCGCTTCGTCACCGAAGCCTTCGGCATGGGCAAGCGCGCCGCGCTCGCCATCCACGCCGAGCTGCTGCGGCGTCACGGCGATGCGAGCGTCGACGCGCCGGGCGGCAGCGCGACAGCGGCGGACAGCGCGAGCGCGGTGCGCGCCGACGCGATCGCCTCGTGGTACTACGAGCACGAAGCGCGCGCACCGGAGCGCCGCCTGCCGCCCGCCGAACGCGTCGGCACGACCGAGGTGCAGCTCGGCTTCGACGAAGGTGAGGCGCTGGCCGAGAGCGCGCGCTGCTTTTCCTGCGGCACCTGCATCGACTGCGACAACTGCGTCGTCGTCTGCCCCGATCTCGCCGTGC
>JAGWTJ010000209.1 GCA_028869005.1 Burkholderiales bacterium
CGTCTGGCATTTCGCGGTGGCCGCCGGCAGCGAGACCTCGGTCGACGCTGCCGGCGCCGATCGGGTCGCCGTCGCGGCGGTCGGCCGCACCGGCCTGGCGAGCGAACACCGCATCATCCACATTCCGACTTGACGCGACGGCCACGATGCAAGCCCCCGGCACCGAACGACCGCACCCGGCGCACGCCGAACTCGACCGCTATGACACACCCACGCTCGTGCAGGCCTTCGTCGCCGACCAGGCCGAGGCGGCGGCGGCGGTGGCGCGCGCCGCATCCGAACTGGCGCAGGCCGTCGACGCCGCCGTGCCGCGATTGGCGCGCGGCGGCCGGCTGATCTACGTCGGCGCCGGCACCAGCGGCCGGCTGGGCCTGCTCGACGGCGTCGAGCTGCTGCCCACCTTCGGCTGGCCGCGCGAGCGCGCGCCGGCCCTGCTGGCCGGCGGCGACGGCGCGCTGTTCGTCGCCGTCGAAGGCGCCGAGGACGATCGCGCGGCCGGTGCCGCCGACCTCGCGGCGCGCGCGCCCACGGCCGACGACGTGGTGCTGCTGATCGCCGCATCCGGCAGCACGCCCTACGTGCTGGGCGCGGCCGAAGCGGCGCGCGCCGCCGCCGCGCTCGCCATCGGCATCACGAACAATTCCGACGCCCCGCTGATCGGCGCGGTCGACATCGCGCTCGTGCTCGACACCGGACCCGAGGTCATCTCGGGCAGCACGCGGCTGAAGGCCGGCACGGCGCAGAAGATCGCGCTCAACACCTTCAGCAGCAGCGTGATGGTGCGGCTGGCCAAGACCTACGGTCCGCTGATGGTCGACCTGCGCGCCACCAACGCCAAGCTGCGCCGGCGCGCGCTCGCGCTCACGATGCTGGCGGCCGGCAGCGACGAGGCCGCCGCGCGCGCCGCGCTAGCCGCCTCGGGCCAACGCGTGAAGACCGCCATCGTGATGCTGCGCCTTGGCATCGATGCCGCGGCCGCCGACGCGCGGCTCACCGCCGCGCAGGGCAACGTGCGCGCGGCGCTCGAGCGCTGAAAAGGCGTGAGCGCACTGTCGTGCTTGCAGCGCCGCGCGTGGGGTCATCGCCGGCGCGGCGCGCGCGCACTCGTCGCGCTGCCTAGCATCACCCGGTCGGCAGCGAACCGGGAGTGCGGCTCATGGAACATGCGTTCGATCATCTGATCGTCGGTGCCGGTATGGCCGGTTCAGCGGCGGCGCTGGCGCTGCGCGAGGCGGCGCCGGACGCGACGATCGCGCTCATCGGCGGCGAAGCGCATCGGCCCTACAACCGCCCGCCGCTCAGCAAGGCGCTGTGGAAGGACGGCAAGGAGGCCGACATCTGGCGCCCGATCGACGAGGCCGGCGCCACGCTGCAACTGGGCCGGCGCGCGGTCTCGATCGACCGCCAGGCGCATGTCGTGCGCGACGACGCCGGCGATGCCTGGCGCTACCGCAAGCTGCTCCTCGCCACCGGCGGCACGCCGCGGCGGCTGCCGTTCGGCGAGCACATCGTCTACCTGCGCACGCTCGACGACTACCGGCGGCTGCGCCAGGCGGCGCGCGGCGGCGCGCGCATCGCGGTCATCGGCGGCGGCTTCATCGGCAGCGAGATCGCGGCGTCGCTGACGACGGCCGGCTGCCGCGTAACGATGCTGTTCCCCGAGGCCACGATAGGCGCGCGCGCCTATCCGAAGGCGCTGGCCGAATCGGTGAGCGCCTACTACCTCGAAAAGGGCGTCGACGTGCGCGCCGGCGTGACGGTCGAGGGCATCGCGGCAGGCGGTGCGCTGGCGCTGTCCGACGGCAGCCTGCTCGCCGCCGACGCCGTGGTGGCGGGCCTGGGCATCACGCCCGATGTCGAGCTGGCGCAGGCCGCCGGGCTCGAGGTCGACAACGGCATCGTGGTCGACACGCACCTGCGCAGCTCCGACCCCGACATCTACGCCGCCGGCGACGTGGCGGCCTTTCCCGCGGCGGCGCTGGGGCGGCGGCTGCGCGTCGAGCACGAGAACGCGGCCGTCACGATGGGCGAGCGCGCCGGCCGCTGCATGGCCGGCCAGGACGCTCCGTACGACGAGCTGCCGTACTTCTACTCCGACCTGTTCGACCTCGGCTACGAGGCGGTGGGCACGCTCGACGCGCGGCTCGAGACGGTCGAACAGTGGGTCACGCCGTACCGCGAGGGCGTCGTCTACTACCTCGAAGGCGGCCGCGTGCGCGGCGTGCTGCTGTGGAACACCTGGGACCAGGTCGGCGCGGCACGCGCGCTGATCGCAGCCAAGGGCCCATTCGACGCGGCGAGCGTGCGCGGCAAGCTGCCCAAGGCGTAGACGCGGCGGGGGCGTTGGTGCGCCCGGATCAGATCTTCAGCTCCAGCCGCAGCTGCCAGTTCGTGTAGCTCGGCCCCCAGCTGCGCGAAGTCTCCCGCAGCGGCGCGCCGCTCACCGGATCGACGTAGTCGAAGTCGGTGCTGCTCGCGTAGTCGTAGGCGCCGAGGTTGTTGGCCAGCAGCCGCAGGCCGACGCTCGGGCTGAAGGTCCACAGCGCGTAGAGGTCGACGATGCGCTTGCCGCTCACCGTCACCGCGCGATCAGCCGCGGTCTGCGTGCGGTAGCCGGGCACCCAGTTGAAGTTGCCGCCCAAGGTCAGCGGCCAGCCGCGAAAGCGATAGTCGCCGCCGACGTTGGCGGTGACGCGCGCCTGCTGGTCGAGCCGGTTGTCGGGCCCCGGCACGCCCTGCACGCGCGAGCGGTACAGCGCCAGGTTGTGGCGCAGCTCGACCGGGGTCGCGCCGTCGAGCAACTGGTCGAGCCGGTATTTGGCCTCCAGCTCGATGCCCTGCGTGAGCGCGCTGCCGACGTTCTGCTGGCGCGACACCCAGCGCGGGAACGCGCTCCACGACACCGTCTCCAGCGTGATCTCGCTGCGCATCAAGTTGTCGACATGACGGTAGAAGAGGTTCGCCGACAGGATGCCGCCTCCCTCCAGATAGCGCTCGAAGGCGAGGTCGATGCCGCTGGCCAGTTCGGGCTTCAGGTCGGGATTGCCGGCGCTGTCGGGGAAGGTCGGCAGGTTGCTGCCCTGGTCGGCCGGGAAGCGGCTGTTGATCGACGGCCGCGCGATCAGCGTCTGCATGCCCGGCGCGCGATAGCTGCGCGTGAGCGACAGCCGCAGTTGGTCGCGTCGCGCCGGGTCGGGCTTCCACAGCAGGTGCACGAGCGGTGTCCACACGCTGCTGCGGTTGCTCGGTCGCACACCGGCGCCCGCGTCGCCCTGCGTGGCGATGCCCTCCCAGCGCAGGCCGGCGTGCGCCGACCAGTGCTTGTCGAACTGCCATTCGTCCTGCGCGTAGCCGGCCAGGCGCAGCACCGACGCCTGGAACGCGTCGCCGAAGTCCAGCAGTTGCGGCACGCCGTCCTGCGTCAGCGTGCGCTCCTCCTGGCGGCGCACGCCTTCGATCTCGGTGCCGACGACCAGGCTGTGCTCGCGCCCGGGTTCGGCGCCGAGCAGTCCGCTGGCCTTGATCGTCAGGTTCGCCGAGGTCTCGTGCGTGCGGCCGAAGTTGTCGATCTGGCGCAGCAGCGCGCCGCCGCTGCGACGCTCGTTGCGCTGGCTGTCGCTGCGCGCCTGCCAACGGCCGACATGGCCGGCGAGTTCCAGGCGCGGACCGTCGACGCCCAGGCGCTGTCGCCACTGCACGCCCAGGCGCAGGTTGGCGAAGTCGTTGCTCGCATCGCTGGCGCCGTCATCGTAGGCCGGCAACGACGGCGGCGCGGGCAGCGTCTGCGCGAGCGTGAAGTCGCTGTGCGAGCTGCCGCGGCTGGCGAACAGCGTCGGCATCAGCGTCAGCGAGTCGCCGCTTTCGCCGAGCCGCCACTGCAGCCGGCCGCTCGCCGACAGTCCGGTGCGGCGCTCCTCGGTCAGGCTGGTCGCCTGCTGCGCCGACACCGGCGCGCCGCTGGCCGTGTCGACGTCGGTGACGGTGCTCTGGCCGCTGCTGCGCCGACGCGGTAGGAACAGCGACGTCGACACGTTGTAGACGAAGTCGTCGATGCTGTCGTTGCGCGTCCAGGAGATGCCCGGCGTGACGCGGCCGTTCTCGAAGCCGGCGCCGATGCGCAGATCGTTGATGCGTTTCCTGAAGCCCTCGCGCGTGATGATGTTGATGGTGCCGGCGATGGCGCGCGCGCCGGTCTCGGCGGTGGGCGCGCGCAGGATCTCGATGCGCTCGATCTGCTCGGGCACGAGCTGCTCGAGGCTGAAGCCGGGCGGCACGCGCTGGCCGTCGATCAGCAGTTGCGTGTAGCCGCTGCCCAGGCCGCGCATGCGCGGCGCGCCGCCCCGGCCGGGCGCGCCGGGCGTGGTCACGCCGGGCAGCCGGCGCAGCACCTCGCCGACGGTCGCGTCGCCGAACCTGTCGAGCTCGTCGCGGCCGATGACGATCTTGGCCACCGTCGACTTGCGGCGCGCCTCGGTGTCGCTGTCGCGGCCGCCGGTGACTTCGATGCGGTGGCTGTCGGGCACTTTGTCGGGCACCTGGGCGGCCGATGAAGCCGCACCGGCCGGCGCCGAAGCAGGGGCCGCTACCACGGGCGCGTCAGCCGGCGCCGCCGCAGCGGACTGTGCCGGCGCGCCAGCGGCGAGGACGACGCACAGGATCAGCGCCCGCAGCGCGGCAGGGCTCGTCGCGGACAGGCTCATGCCAGGTTCCGCCCTGCCGTCGGCACGCGGCATCCCTGCGCGCAGGCTCGGCGCACGCTCAGGGCCGGCGCTGCAGATCGAGTTCGAGTTGGCGTGGCGCGTAGGCGCGGCGCAGGACCGTCGACGCCGCGGCCGCCGCCGGGCGCGTCGGTGCGCGCGCCTGCGCCGCCTCCGGAGCGGCCGGCGGACGCAACGCGCCGCCTTGCGGGGCGGCAGCCGGGGCGGCAGCCGGGGCGGCTTCGGCAGCGGACGGGGCCATGCCCGATCATGCGCCGCGCACCGCCGCGCCCGGCGCGGAAAAGCCGTGCCGATCGGCCCCGATTCCACCGCCTCGCCAGCCGCGCGGAATCGCCGCCAGCAGCCGCTTGGTGTACTCCTCGCGCGGCGCGGCGAGGATCTGCGCGGCGCTGGCGCGCTCGACGACGCGGCCGTCCTTCATCACCAGCACCTCGTCGGCGATGAAGCGCACCACCGCCAGGTCGTGGCTGATGAAGACATAGGCCAGGCCCAGTTCGTCCTGCAGGTCCTCGAGCAGGTTGAGCACCTGCGCCTGCACGCTCACGTCGAGCGCGCTCACCGCCTCGTCGAGCACCAGCACCTCGGGCTCGAGCGTGAGGCAGCGCGCGATGGCCACGCGCTGGCGCTGGCCGCCGCTGAACTCGTGTGGGTACTTGCCGAAGGCGCGTCCGTCCAGGCCGACCTTGTCGAGGACGCGGCGCGCGCGCTGCTCGCGCTCGGCGGTGTCCTTGCCGATGCCGTGGATGGACATCGGCTCGACCAGCGTCTGGCCGATCGTGAAGCGCGGATTGAGGCTCGCATAGGGGTTCTGGAACACGATCTGGATGCGCCGGCGCATCGCCTGGCGTTCGCGATCGGTGAGGCGCAGCAGGTTGCGGCCGTCGAAGATCACTTCACCGTGCGTGGGCTCGTGCAGCCTGAGCAGCGTCAGCCCCATCGTCGTCTTGCCCGAGCCCGATTCGCCGACCACGCCCAGCGTGTGGCCGCGGCGCAGCGCGAAGTTCACGTCCTGCACGGCCTTGAACTCGCGCCGGCCGAAGAGGCCCTGGCGCAGCCAGAAGCTCTTGGCGAGCGCGCGCACCTCGAGCACCACCGGCGCGTCGGCGTGCTTGGGCTGGGCCTGCGCGCGCGGCGCAAGCGCCGCATCACCTCCTGGGTCCACCGCAGCGCGTGCGCCACGCGCCGCGGCCATGTGATCGTCGATGACCATCAGCCGCGCCGGGTTGCCTTGCAGGCTCGGCCGGCAGGCGAGCAGCGCGCGCGTGTAGTCGTCGGCGGGCGCCTCGAAGATGCGCGCGACCGCGCCCTGCTCGCGCACGATGCCGTGGCGCATCACCACCACCTGGTCGGCGATCTCTCCGACCACGCCCAGGTCGTGGCTGATGAACAGCACGCTCATGCGGCGCGCCGTCTTCAGGCGCGCCAGCAGCTCGAGGATCTGGCGCTGGATCGTCACGTCGAGCGCCGTCGTCGGCTCGTCGGCGATCAGCAGCCTGGGCTCGCAGGCCAGCGCCATCGCGATCATCACGCGCTGCTGCTGGCCGCCCGA
>JAGWTJ010000210.1 GCA_028869005.1 Burkholderiales bacterium
AGTCGATAGCGCAGGCCTGCGCCATCCCCGACCTGGGTGCTTTGCGTGAGCGCGATCTCAGGTCCGAGCAATGCACGGTAGCGCGCCGCGGTCCCGACCAGATCGTCGGTCGCCAGTTGCACGCAGGCCACGCCGATCGCGCCGTTGGCATGCCGGCGCGCCGGTCCCTCGGGCACGCGCAGCGCGCGCGGGGTCAGGTCGCCGCACAGAAAGGGCAGATCAGGCCGGTCGGCGCGTGCCACCTGCCAAGCCAGACGCACGCCGTCCGGGCGCAGTCGGCCGCCGTCGATCGGGCCACGCAGGGGCGACAGGCCGCGTGCCTGCGCCGCCGCCAGCGCCTCGGGCACCGAGGTCGGCAGCAGCGCGTGATCGACCAGCCCCTCGCCATGCGCCTGCAGCGCGCGCCACCAGCTCTCGTCGGGTGCGGCAGCGCGCCAGGCGATGATCTCGATGTAGGCGCCGTCGTCGAACACCACCAGCGCGTTGTGCGAGCTGCGCCCCGCGTGCTCGCCGCCCGGCGTGACGGTGAAGCCCAGGGCGCGGAAGTCGTCGGCCGCGCGCGCGAGCTCGTGCACGGCGAGCACGACATGGTCGAGCTGGAGGATGGTCGCGTCCATGCGGGCAGTGTGCCGCAGCGAGCTATCGCGGACAATCGCACCATGCTGCGCCAGCGCACCCTGAAGAGCCTCACCCGCGCCGTCGGCCTCGGCGTGCACGGCGGGCAGAAGGTCGAGCTGACGCTCAAACCCGCCGCCATCGACAGCGGCATCGTCTTTCGCCGCACCGACCTGCCGGCGCCGGTGACGATTCCGGTGCGCGCCGACACCGTCTGCGACACGCGCATGGCGACCACCATCAGCCCCGACGGCGACCCCGGCGGGCCGAAGGTGCAGACCATCGAGCATCTGCTGTCGGCGATCGCCGGGCTCGGCCTGGACAACGTGGCCATCGACATCGGCGGCGAGGAGGTGCCGATCCTTGATGGCAGCGCCGCCAGCTTCGTCTACCTGCTGCACAGCGCCGGCATCGCCCTGCAGGACGCGCCGCGGCGCTTCCTGCGCGTGCTGCGCCCGGTGGAGGTGCGCGAAGGCGAGGGCGCGACGCTGAAGTGGGCGCGGCTCGAGCCGCACCACGGCTATCGCCTGAGCTTCGAGATCGAGTTCAACCACCCGGCGCTCGATGCCACCGGCCAGCAGGTGACGTTCGAGTTCAGCACGAGCGGCTACCGGCGCGACATCGCGCGTGCGCGCACCTTCGGCTTCAGCAAGGACGTGGACATGATGCGCGCGCGCGGCCTCGGCCTGGGCGGCAGCATGGACAACGTGATCGTCGTCGACGATACGCGCGTGCTCAACGCCGGCGGGCTGCGCTACGACGACGAGTTCGTCAAGCACAAGATCCTCGACGCCATCGGCGACATGATGGTGCTGGGCAAGCCGCTGCTGGCCAGCTACACGGCCTTCAAGGGCGGCCACGCGCTCAACAACCGGCTGCTGCGCAAGCTGCTGGCCGATGCGTCGGCGTACGAGATCGTGAGCTTCGAGCGCGAACGCGAGGCGCCGAGCGGCCTGGCCGAGCCGGCGCCGGCCTGGTAGCGGCGCCGGACGATCACTCGCAGCGCCGATGCTGTTCTTTCGTCTCGTGTTCGGCGCGCTGCTGGTCGGCTCGGCGCTGTGCTTTGCGATGTACATCGGCACGCGCGAGGCCGTCTGGCGCCGGCGCGGCGTGGTGATCCTGACCTGGACGCTGGTCGCGGCGTTCGCCTTCTTCGCAGTGCTGATCGGCGAGCGCGTGCTGCGGATCGTCTGATCCGCGTGCGCCGGTGCGAAGCTACGGTCGGCCGACCGGCGGCCGCTCGCCGATGGTCAGATCGAGCTCGAGGCTTTGCGTGCCGCGCTGCACGACGACGCGGGCCTTGCTGCCGGGCGGCAGTGCGGCCACTGCCGGCAGCAGTTCGGCCGAGCTCGC
Organism: Burkholderiales bacterium; assembly: GCA_028869005.1. GTDB lineage: Bacteria > Pseudomonadota > Gammaproteobacteria > Burkholderiales > Burkholderiaceae_C > Rubrivivax. The sequence goes on from JAGWTJ010000210.1 coordinate 1,969, forward strand.
CACCTTGCGTCCGGCCACGCTGAGCAGTACGTCGCCCGGGCGTACGCCGCCGGCGGCGGCCGGGCCGTCGTGCATGACGCCGGCCACCAGCACGCCGCTTTGCACCGACAGCGCGAGGCTTTCGGCGAGTTCGGCGCTGAGGTCGCGCGGGTCGACGCCGATCCAGCCGCGCTGCACCTTGCCGCCGCGCACGATGGCCTGCATCACGTCGCGCGCGGTGTCCGTCGGCACCGCGAAGCCGATGCCCAGGTTGCCGCCGTCGCGCGAGAAGATCGCGGTGTTGATGCCGACCAGCGTGCCGGCCGCATCGACCAGCGCGCCGCCCGAGTTGCCGGGGTTGATCGCGGCATCGGTCTGGATGAAGTTCTGGAACGGCGAACTGCCGCGCTGCGTGCGGTCGAGCGCACTCACGATGCCGGCGGTGACGGTCTGGCCGATGTTGAAGGGGTTGCCGATCGCCAGCACCGCATCGCCGACCTGCAGTCGCGCGCCATCGGACATCGCCAGCACCGGCAGCGGCCGCAGGTCGACCTTCAGCACCGCGATGTCGGTCTCGGCGTCGCTGCCGACCAGTCGTGCCTGCGTCTGGCGGCCGTCGGCCAGTTGCACCTCGATCTCGACGGCGCCATCGACCACGTGGTGATTGGTGAGCAGGTAGCCCTCGGGCGCGACGATGACGCCCGAGCCGAGGCCGATCTGGCGCCGCGGCGCCGGCGCGCGCTCGCCGAAGAAGAAGCGCGAGTGCGGATCGTCGGCGTGCGGGTTGCGCTCGACGCGCGTCGCGGTGATCGAGACCACCGCCGGAGCGGCACGCTGCACCGCGGTCGCATAGCTGAGGCCGGCAGCGGCGTTGCCGGCCGTGCCGGCGCTCGTCGACGCCGCAGGCGGCGGCGCCCGCACGAACGTCGGAGCGGGCAGCGCGCCTGCGCCGTCGCGGCGCAGCCACTCGGGCTGCAGCGTGGCGACGACGAACAGCAGCGCCAGCGCCACGGTGACGGTCTGCGCGAAGAGGAGCCAGGTACTGCGCCAGGTCACGGGCGTCGAGGTCTGGTTGGATGCGAAAGCGGCCGGCGAACGGCGTACGGCAGGCGGCGGTGCGCTTGGGCACAATGCCCGCCATGGCCGAGCGGATGGCGATCGAGCGTGCGCTGACGGAGTGGCTGCGACCCGACGCGTGGCGGGATTATGGGCCGAACGGCCTGCAGGTCGAGGGTCGCGCCGAGGTGCGGCGCCTCGTCACCGGAGTGAGCGCGAGCCTGGCGTTGATCGACGCGGCGATTGCCGACGGCGCCGATGCGCTGCTCGTGCACCACGGCCTGTTCTGGCGCGGCCAGGACGGTCGCCTGACGGGCTGGCTGAAGGAGCGCGTGCGCCGCTTGCTGGCGCACGACATCAACTTGTTCGCCTATCACCTGCCGCTCGATGCCGAACCGCAGTTCGGCAACAACGCGCAGCTCGGACGGCGCCTGCAACTGCAGGCCGATGCGCGCTTCGGCGAGCAGGAGCTCGGCTTCATCGGCGCGGCCGGGCCCTGGGTCGACGCGGCGGCACTGGCGCGCGGCGTGACCGCCGCGCTGGCGCGCGAACCCGTGATGGTGGCGGGCGACGGGCGCCGGCTCGAGCGCATCGCCTGGTGCACGGGCGGCGCGCAGGGCTACTTCGAGGCGGCCATCGCCGCCGGCGCCGACGCCTTCGTCACCGGCGAGATCTCCGAGCCGCAGGCGCATCTGGCGCGCGAGACCGGCGTCGCCTTCCTGGCCTGCGGCCATCATGCGAGCGAGCGCTACGGCGTCGCGGCGCTGGGTGCGCATCTGGCCGAGTGCTTCGCGCTCGAGCATCGCTTCGTCGACATCGACAACCCGGCATGACGACGCCGCTGCCGCTGGCCGTGACGATGGGCGATGCGACGGGCATCGGCCCCGAGATCATCGTGCGCGCTTTCGAGCGCGGTGCGCTCGAAGGCGCGGTGGTGATCGGCGACGCGGCCGTGTTGCGGCGCGCGGGCGCGACGATGAGCGCGCGGCTGCAGGCTCCGGCCGACCTCGCCGCGCTGCCGCCGGGCTGCCTGCCGGTGCTCGAACCGCCGGACTTGCCGGCCGGGCTTGCCGCGCTGCCCTGGGGCCGCGTCGACGCGCGCGCCGGCGCCGCGGCCGCGCGCTGCATCGAGGAGGCGGTGCGTCGCGTGCGTGCCGGCGAGGCCGCGGCCATCGTCACCGCGCCGATCCACAAGGAGGCGCTCGCCGCGGCCGGCGTGCCGTTTCCCGGTCACACCGAGATGCTGCAGGACCTGGCACGTCCCGCCGGCGGCGCGTTGCCGCCGGTGCGCATGATGCTGGCCAACGACGAGTTGCGTGTCGTGCTGGTGACCATCCACATGGCGCTGCGCCGCGCGATCGAGGCCGTGACCTTCGACGCCGTGCGCGAGACGCTGCGCATCGCGCATCGCGCGGCACGGGCCTGGACCGGCGCGCTGCCGCGCATCGCGGTCGCCGGCCTCAATCCGCATGCCGGCGAAGGAGGCCTGTTCGGCGACGAGGAGTTGCGCATCATCGGCCCGGCCGTGCGCGCGGCGCAGGCCGAGGGCATCGACGCGCGCGGTCCGTTCGCGCCCGACACCGTCTTCATGCGCGCGCGCCGCGGCGAGTTCGATCTCGTCGTGGCGATGACGCACGACCATGGGCTGATCCCCGTCAAGTACCTCGGTGTCGAGCAGGGCGTCAACGTCACGCTCGGGCTGCCCTTCGTGCGCACCAGCCCCGACCACGGCACGGCCTTCGACATCGCCGGTCAGGGCCGGGCCGATGCGGCTAGCCTGATCGCCGCCCTCGCCGCCGCGCGCCGGCTCGTCGCCGGACCGGGCTGAGGCGGCGCCTCAGCGCCCCGCTTAGCCGAGTGCGGCGCTCAGCGCGCCGCGTGGCCGAGCGCGGCGAGCTGGCGCCGGGCGCGTGCCGTCGCGCGATCGAGCAGGTGCGCGCTCTCGAAGGCACGCAGCCGTCCGCCCTCGCACAGCTTGACCAGCATGCGCTGCGTGAGCGAGACGGTGCGCTTGTGGCGAGCGCCATGCGTGAAGACGAAGAACGTGCGACCCGGGCTGACGTGCGCCAGGCGCACCTTGTGCCAGGCGCCTTCGAGGTGCATCTGGTAGGCGAAGCCGATCTGTACTTCCTGCGCCAGATCGCGGCCGCTCGGCTGCGAGTCGAGGTCGCCGACCACCGGCAGCGCGCCCATCGGCATCGAGTCGATGCTGTCGCCGGCCAGCGCGTCGCTGCCCGGCTGCGCCGGCGCGAGCGCGGCGGCGGCCTGCGCGACCTCGGCCTCCTCGGCCAGCCGCACCGGATCGGCGGGCGGCGGCGCCTGCCAGTCGACTGCCGCTTCGTCGAGCAGGCCGACGCGCGCCGCCTCGTCGGCCGTGAAGCGCGGCGCGGGGATCTCCTCGGTCAGCACGGGCAGCATGCCGGTGGCGACCTTGAGGTCGGCGCGCGAGGGCAGCTCCTTGTCGAGCGCGCCCTCGACCTGGCGCGCCATCAGGTTGAGGTCGAGCTGGCGCACCGCGGTCGCCTTGAGCGCCTCGGCGTGTGCCGGCATCAGGCGGCCGAAGAAGGCGCGTCGCTCGGCCTCGGGCCAGCCGATCAGGGTCATGCCCTCGGTCAGCTCCTGCATCAGCTTGGGCAACTCGGCGAGGAAGGTCTTGCGATGGGTCGGAGTCGGCTTGGGCTGCACGCTCAGGAACAGCTCGCGGCCGGCGTGCCGCATGCGGCGCGCGAGTGCGCCGTCGGCGCCGCCGTGCTCGGCGGCCTTCAGCAGCACCTGGCTCCAGATGCGGGCGATGAACTCGCGCACGAAGTCGGGCGCGCTCACGCTCTTCAAGTCGCCTTCGAGGCGCTGCGCGTACAGCGCGCGCAGCCGCAACTCGTCCTCCTTCTGCGCCAGCAGCTCGGCGGTCTGGGCGCCGTCGTCGGCGATCTCCTTGCGCGCCAGCTCGGCAGCGAAGGCCTCGAGCGCGGCCAGCTTGCTCTCGTAGGTCTCGATCTGGTCGAAGTCGCCCTCGACCACCTCCTGCACCAGCGCGCGCACCTTGGCGACGAAGGCACGCGCCGACTCGTCGCCGACGTCGTCGAACGCGGCGCCGAGCGAGGCGATGCGGTTGACGAAGCGGCGCACCGGATGGCGGCGCGACGCGAAAAAGCCCGGATCGCCGAGCGCGGCGCGCAGCACCGGCAACTGCAGCCGCGCGATCTGGCGCGCGAGCTGCGGCGGCACCTTGGGGTCGGCCAGGATCTGGTCGAACA